>CAYGTS010000031.1:0-21366 GCA_964352905.1 uncultured Legionellales bacterium
AATGTGAGATTGCCCAAATATGGCTGTTCCTCGCTACACCGGGAATTGCTGGCCGTCATTGCGAGCACGAAGTGCGCGGCAATCCAGGAATAGCATTCGGTGTAATCTTAATTGCAATGCTAATGCTCGTAATAACGGTTTAAAATAAATATGAAATACCAAAGTTTAAAAGAATTTATTGCTATCTTGCGCGACCAGGGTGATTTGAAAGAAATCGATCACCCTATTGATCCCAATCTTGAAATGACCGAAATTTGCCGGCGCACCTTACTACAAAATGGGCCGGCATTACTTTTTAACAATCCGGTTAATCACTCGATACCCGTTTTAGGCAATTTATTTGGTAGCGTTGATCGCATTGCTAAAGCATTAGGCCTTAGTTCAGTCGCACAATTACGCGATGTTGGCCAACTACTCGCAAGCCTTAAAGAACCAGAGCCGCCAGAGAGCTTTAAAGATGCCTTTCAAAAAATTCCGCTTTATAAGCAAATTTTGAATATGGCGCCCAAAAAAGTCAGCAAAGCAGTTTGCCAACAACTTGGTATGGAAGGATATGAAGTTGATCTTAGCCGTTTGCCCATTCAAACCTGCTGGCCAGAAGATGCAGGCCCTTTGATCACTTGGGGTTTAGTCATTACCCAAGGACCACATAAAAAACGCCAGAACCTAGGCATTTATCGCCAACAGGTGATTGCCAAGAATAAAGTGATTATGCGGTGGCTCGCCCACCGTGGTGGCGCACTTGATTTTCAAGCTTGGTGTAAAGAGCATCCCGGTGAAAAATTTCCAATTAGCGTTGTGATTGGCTGCGATCCGATTACCATTTTAGCCGCAGTAACACCAGTACCAGATTCATTATCCGAATACGCTTTTGCCGGTTTATTGCGCGGCAGTAAAACTGAATTAGTCAAATGTCTTGGCAATGATTTATGGGTGCCTGCGCACAGTGAGTTTGTGTTAGAAGGGTATATTGATCCAAATGAAACAGCTATCGAAGGCCCGTTTGGCGATCACACGGGTTACTATAACGAGCAAGAACGTTTCCCCGTTTTTACGATTGATCGCATAACGCATCGTAAAGATCCCGTTTTCCACAGCACTTATACGGGCCGCCCACCCGATGAACCAGCAATTTTGGGTGTTGCATTAAATGAAATTTTTATACCGCTGCTACAAAAACAATTTCCTGAAATTAGTGATTTCTATTTACCGCCAGAAGGTTGTTCTTATCGCTTAGCAGTTGTCACTATGAAGAAACAATATCCCGGGCATGCTAAGCGCGTGATGTTTGGCATTTGGTCTTTTTTAAAACAATTCATGTATACTAAATTTATTATCGTTACCGATAATGATGTGGATGCACGCAACTGGCAAGATGTGATTTGGGCTATAACGACGCGCATGGATCCCCTTCGGGATTGTGTCATGGTTGATAACACACCGATTGATTATTTAGATTTTGCATCGCCGGTTTCAGGACTTGGATCAAAACTCGGTTTTGATGCCACGCATAAATGGCCAGGCGAAACCCAGCGCGAATGGGGCAGAGCGATTAGCATGGATCCGCAAATAATTAGAAAAATAGATAGTATTTGGAAAGAGTTAAATATACTTAGCGAAATATAGCAATGACTAATTTACACCGTTATACCATCACGCAACTAACAAAATTCGCCAGTGATGTTTATCAAGTACAATTAATACCAATTAATGAACCAATAAATTTTAAAGCAGGCCAATATATTAATCTGGTTTCGGCTAACGGCGAAATGCGTCCGTATTCGATTGCCAATGCACCCAATAAAGAAAATAGGATTGAACTACACATCCGCTATAATGCTGATCTTGATTACATGCAACAATTGTTTCAACAGATTAAACCAGGTACAGAAATACAACTGCAAGGGGCGTTTGGCAATAATTTTTATAAAACACCTAAAGAAACACCGATTATTTTATTAGCTGGCGGCACTGGTTTTGCCCCCTGTAAAGCTATTATGGAACAAGCCATCATTGAAAAACACCAAGCACCGATTAGCTTGTATTGGGGCGTGCGCCAACAAACACAATTATACTTTGATGAAATCATTAAAAAAAATTTTCATTGCATTAGCTATCACCCGATGATGGTTCAACTGGATGACGAGCAAGCATTGTTGCTACAAGTAACGGCGCATCATCCGCAATTAACGGATTATCATGCCTATGCTTTTGGTCCAATCGCAATGGCATTCAGCGCGCGCGATCATTTTATTCAACACGGTTTGCCTGCTAATGCGATGTTTTCAGATGCATTTGATTGGCAGTTGGGTGGATAGTCCATTGGTTAAATGACGGCTTGCTCTTGAATTCAACTTTCTAATGCAACATATCAGTGATCAACAATGGCAAACTTGTTTAGTGACAGCTAAAATGTTTTTCATCGAAAAACCAGCCATTCACGAACGCACCTTATTTATTATTACAGCAATGTAGAGCTAAAAGATCGCTATCTTTCAGCTAAAGACAAGCCTGTTGATGTTAAATCAGATATTGATGCGTGGCTGGCAACACTTGAAATTGCTGGACAATCCTTAATGATATCTTCTCCTGAGAAGGTGTCACTGCCGTCTCGATTTAGGTAAAGGTAAACGTGTCATCGCAGGTGGTGGTCACTATAATAATAAATAGTATCTATTCAGAAAATTTGAAGATGAATTGTAACTATTCACCCTGTAGATGGGAACGCCCATATTTTCGCCGTTTTTATCACCAAATCTGAACGTTCTCGGTAAATTCACCTTCAAATTTGCTGAATAGATACGATGAATTTAAATGTGAATTTACCAATCTACACGAAATTTTCAACTAATGACTGAATAATCATAAAGTTTCGTCATAGCAAACTTCATTTTCCGTCATTGCGAGCGCGAAGCGCGTGGCAATCCAGGGAGAGGATCTTTGATCTAGTAAGCCTCGCAGACTTTGCTAATCCGAAGATCCTTTCCCTAAGGTGACACAGTTCTGTGAGCACTACCACCTGAACTATAGAGAAATATTTCATTCTGAATTTGAGTGCAAGCTATCGATTCCACTGCATTTACAAACATTATCCTTATTTCACGCTCACTGCCACTAACTCCTGGATTGCTTCACTTCGTTCGCAACGACGAAGATCCTGTCTTATACATAGCTTCTCCAATATATAAATAAAAAATCCTATTGTGTCACTTTACACATTATAATTTCGTGATGACCCCGCAGATCCAGGCTATACAGATTAATCAAATTTACTGAACAGTCACAAGTATTTTTTCAATTTTTTGCACCACTTTTTACCTCCTTAGATCAGCAGCAGCTCAGTTGAGAACTAGCCCTCTATCAACTGCAAGCCTAACCGATAATTATTATAAGCTAGCGTTTTTTCATTGAGTTGATCCAACAAATCCGCTAATTCACGATAAGCAATCGCACGCGGCTGATAACGAACGCTATCTTCAAAATAACTGCGTGCTTTCCCCCACAGCTGACAACGTTTAGCAATTCTGCCTAAACACAACAGCAGTTCGGCATCATGTTGCTGTTGTTTAAGCCAATTTTCTGCCAACGCTAATTGCCTATCCGGCGCATCACTGTTGATCAAACCGTATAATCTGACTAACCTATCATCCCAGATTTTTTTCAAAGTGGTTTGCAATAACGTTTCTGCCACTTGATCTTGGTGAAAGCTTAATAAGCAATCAACATAGTGTGTAACAAGATCGGGATCGTTGTGTAGTCTTTTAGGCAATTGTTGCCAAAGCGTTTGCACTCTTACTTGCGTAGATTCTTTTTTAGCTTCGGTTAATAATATTTGATAGGCTTGACTTTCTAACTGATCAAGCTCCAACACTTTACCAACTTTATTTTTCCTTAATTCAGGTAAAATATCCAATAAGCCTTGCCATTCGTTTAATTCAATATAGATTTTTTTTAATAATTTCAAAACATACGTATGCTGTGGCACTATTTCATGTAAGTGCGATAGCGTTGCTAATGCTTGTTCAAATTGTTGGTGACTCATTTGCAATTCAGCTTGAGTTAAACTTACAGCCACTTCCGCATTATTTGCAACAAGATGTGCCTGGCGCAAATAATCATCACGGCGCTGATAAGCGCCCTGTTCATGTGCAGCGCGTGCGGCTGCTAAATAGTTAATAACCGGGGTATCACTGGCTTTGGCAGAATTAATTAAACAGTGTTCAGCATTTTTCCAATTACCTTCAGTGAGCTCGATTAAGCCACGATTAATATTACGCCGCGTTTTACGCTTCTTTCGGTTATTCATCCAACGTTGAAATTTGTAACTGACTAGATTAGAACCATGCAATAATTTATAAACAACGTAGATTATAAATAATACAATGATCAATAAAATAATCGCCGTCATCACCGTCATGCTATAAATTTTTCCGTGCATAGCAATCATAACGCGGCCAGGATCGTGGCCAAACTGTAAACCAAGCCACACCGCAATCAGCAGAACTAAAATGCTAATGATTAATTTTTTCATGTAGCTGCTCCTGTGTGAGCTTGTTTATCCTTTAAGGATTTTTTTAATATCGTTAATGCATTTGAAATATCCGGTAAACTTGGGCTAATGTTGATCGCTTGTAATTCGGCAAGCGTGTTTAAAAAAGCTTTAGCATTGGCTGATTGTACATTATAAAAACGCGCTAACCATGTTTGAATACGCGTTAAATTAGCACGATATAAATCTGGCTTTCTTTGCAACAACGCCCACTGCGCTTGTTGCAACATTAATTGAATATTTTGTGATAAATACGATTTTTGCTCCGCTGAAAGAATGGGTTTTAATTGCCCATCGTAGCGTTGCACAACCACAATATTTTTTAAAGCATGTAAAGATTGTTGTAACTTAGTCTTCCAATTTTGATTTAGGGATTGGGTAACGCTTGTTGCTGGTGTGGTTAATGCTTCGGGTAACATTAAGGGTAGGTTATCAACTTGATTAGCTAATGCATCCATTTTTAATATGATGGCGGTATCATCCACATTAGGCACAGCTTGTAGTTTTGTAATATCTTGCGCTAACACACGCCTTACATTAATAAAAGCAGGATCGTTCAGTTGAGCTAAGTTTTGGTCAGCCGCTTGCAACATTTTTAATGCGACGAGCGGGCGCTGCACTAGATTAATATTATAATTGGCCAAACGGATTAAATATTCTGTTTCGGCTAAAACCCAAGCATTTTCATCGCGATTTTTAAATAGATCATTTTGCTTATTTTGTAACGCATTAATCTGTGCATTCAGCGTTGATTTAACATCCATGATATGAGTATCTTGATTTTTAACTAACTGGTTTAAGTTATTGAGTTGCTGCTTTAATTCAAACTGCATAGTATTGCGCGCTTGCAAATTAGTTGCGGTGGAGTGAGCATCAAAATAGATTTTAAAGCAAAATGCTAGTGTCACTATTGCCAAGATAATAGCCGCTATACTAAATAGGTTGGCAAGATTTTTTTTAACACTGCTTTCTGCTGAATGATCTTCATTCTCTGTTGCATCGTGCTGTTCAGTTATATTATTTTCGCTCATTAAAAATCTCTCTCTTATTCATCAATGCTTGCAAAATTGCTTCATCATCAGCATTTTCAGCAACGATGATTTTTTTAATCTGATAATCCATGCCTAACTTTAGCATAGCTTCACTCACAACCACTAGCGGTGTTGCTTGAATTTTTGGCCAAATCTCATTGAGTAATTGTTTTAAATTCATTAAACCATGCTTGCTGGTGCACACAATAGCATCGATGGCATTCTCCTTAAATGCAGCCATTACAGCCGTATTTTCAAGCTTGGGAAGGCTGCGGCGATAAACACAAAGTTCATCAACCTGAGCGCCACGTTCAACTAGTATCTTTTTTAAAGTAGGCTTGGGATCTTCCCCACAAATGATGGCTATTTTTTGCTGGGCAACCGCGTGTAATTCGGGCAGGGCCAATAAGTGCTCACTACTAAAACGCGATTGTGGGTAAATAACCGTATTAAAACCATATTCTTTTAATAATGCTGCCGTGGCTTTACCGACTGCAGCAATTTGCGTATTTCTTTTAATTTTTTCACGAATGATTGGCATTGCAAAATCAACGGCATTTTGACTAATGAAAATAAGCCAATCGTAGGCAGCAATGTTCTGTAAATTTTTTGTATTTTCAGTCGTCACCAACGCTTGTATTTCAAGTGTTGGTAAACAATATACTTGTCCTTGGGCTTTTGTAATAGCACGATTTAGTTTTTCAGCCTGCTTGGCTGGTCGTGTGTTTAAAATGGAAAGGTTTTTTAAATTCAGATCAGTCATTGTTTGAATATATTTCCTGTAGAATAGCCGCAGCGCCTTGTGCCAAAAGATCCTTGGCACATTGCTCAGCCATTTGTGTAGGATCATTACCTATTGCATTTGCTCTTAGTAGAATGGAACCATCGGGTTTACCCACTAAGGCACGTAATTTAAATTGCGTTTCAAATTCACAATATACCGCGAGTGGTACTTGGCAACCACCATTTAAAATCGCATTAACTTTACGCTCCGCGGTGATGCACCTTTCCGTGATGTGATCGTTTAAGGCAGAAACAAGCTGCTTTGTCAGATCATCATCTTGCCGTGATTCAATCGCCAAGACCGCCTGCCCCACAGCTGGCAAGAGTGTTGTTAACGCGATTTTTTCCTTGATATATTGGGTGAGGTTTAAACGTTGCAAGCCTGCTACGGCTAAAATAATGGCATCAAAATCGCCAGCGACTAATCTTTTTAAACGTGTATTAACGTTTCCTCGCAAATTAACCAATTTAAATTTTTTATTTAATGCTTGTAATTGACATTGGCGACGTAAACTCGATGTGCCAATAATCGCACCTTCAGGCAAATCTGAAAGCGTTGCATATTTTTCCGAAACAAACGCATCATGCGGTTCAGCACGTTTTAAAAAAGCTGAAAGTGTTAAACCTACAGGCAATGTGACCGGCATATCCTTAAGAGAGTGCACGGCCAAGTCGGCTTCATGATTCAGTAATGCTTTTTCTAATTCCTTGGTAAATAAACCTTTACCTCCAATCTTTGCCAAAGGTGAATCAAGCATTTGATCACCCTGCGTTGTCATTGCAATTAATTCTATTTTTAAATCAGGTTTTATTTTTAACAGCTGTGCTTTGACTAAATTTGTTTGAGCAAGTGCCAAAGGGCTCTTACGCGTAGCAATACGAAGTATCTTATTTTTCATCTTTTTTAGTTTGCTCTTGGCTACTCTGTAAAATAGTTTTCCAAAACTGTTCTTGCAATGCCGTTAAAGATTGTAAATGTTGTGGCAAATAGGGTTTCAATAACGTTGCAGCATCAAAGCCTTCTAAATTTTGTGCCATTTTTTCACGGACTTTTCCTAGCATTTCTTTTTGTAGTTCACTTACATCAGGCAAGCCGATAAAGCGGCGTAATTCTTCAGGTGTCATATCAATTTCCATTTTTACTTTCATAGTTTTCTCCTATATTCATTAATTACTTTGCAGCAATTCACCACGTAGATCGGAACGTTCTCGGTAAATTCACCTTCAATTTTACTGAATAGTTATATTATTCCGGGTAAGCTGTAACGCCACATTCTTGGATATCAATGCCTTGAATTTCCTGCTCTTTAGACAAGCGTAAGCCAATAATGAACTTGATAATCGACCAAACAATAAAGCTAGTCACCGCCACCCATAATATAATGGCAAGAATACCTTGAATCTGAATACCTAACTGTTTTGTCTGCAATCCTAAAAAAGTTGATGGAGTGAGACTTTCGGCAATCAATCCCCAAATCGCACCAACACTAAAAATAGCCATCCCCCCACTGGGATCATCGATAGTTAATTTATCAAAGAGAACCATCGTGAATAAGCCTATTACACCTGCAATTGCCCCAATAATGCTAGCGATCATCAAGTTTGGATGAGTGGGTTTAGCACAAATTGCCACAATGCCTATCATAATCGCATTTAATAATAGGGTAATATCAATTTTACCATGAAATAACTCGGTTAATATGATAACAACCAGTGTGCTAGCGCAAGCTGCAGCAATCAGGTTAAGCCAGATAACAGCCAGATCGATTTGGTTTGCACCCACGACACTGGCTAATCCAAAGCTACCTAATAAAAATAGCATTGCTCCCAAAAAAGCTAACGGCATATTACTGGCTAATATAGGCACTATTTTTCTGGGGTTCTTTTTATATTTGCCAACGCGGGCACCAATTAAAGGTAAACCCACTAACGTTGCAATTGCTGTACTCAAAAAAATTAAACTGATATTGCACTGATCAATAAATCCTTTGTGATATAAAAAACCATCCACGTTGGTCCAATAGCCAACCATCGGATAAATACCGCCAGCAAAGATAATCGCAAACCAAAAAAAAGACCATAATTTCAAACGTTCGGATAATGAACACGCAATAATAGTTAAAGCCAAAAAAACTAGGGAGGCGTGAAAAAAAGCCTGCCCAAGCTTAATCGCTTTAGCTTTTTGTGTCAGGAAAAGGGTCCAATGCGACCCAAAATTAGGAAAGTGTGCAAGCGTTGGGATATACGGGTTTGTATTTGCTTTTCCCAAAAACATCAATTGATATCCTATGCCTAAATAAACCAAGTTAGCAATAACAAAAGCAAAAACAACACTCGTTAACAACGTTACATTGCTTTTAGCACGAATAACGCCAGCCGTGAATAATGCAAACCCTATCGCCATCAAATTAACCAAAAGGCCAGCCCATAATAAAGTAGCCGTGTTCTCTGTCATTTACCGTCATCCTTATAAAGCATCGCTATCCAACTCACCTGTGCGCACTCTAAGGGCGTGTTGTAAATCAAAAACAAAAATTTTACCATCTCCCATCTTGCCCGTATAGGCAGCTTTTTGGATCGTTTCAATAACAGGTTCCAGCACATCATCATCAACCGCACATTCAATTTTTATTTTTGGCAAAAAATCGACAACATATTCAGCGCCGCGATATAATTCAGTATGCCCCTTTTGGCGCCCATAGCCTTTAACCTCTGTAACGGTCATACCATTAACACCTATCTCACTTAGTGCCTCACGCACTTCATCCAGTTTAAAGGGTTTTATTATGGCTGTAATAAATTTCATTACTATTCTCCTTGTGAATTTTTTTTCTTACTGATGGTCATTGTGCGAAAACTTGAAAATTCATGATTCATTAATTTTTTAACTGCATAAATACCACCTGGCCCTGCATAATAAAATAAAAAAACGATAAAACTAATCCATTTGTATTGTAAGAAAAAGAAGATATCTAAAGGCCGACCAATAACAAAAAGCGTTAATATGCCTAATAAGTATGTTAAAAACATCAAGGGGACCGTTATCGCACAAGAATACGCTGCATAATAGCTAAGCAATTCAATCGCCATAAAGTTATTTGCTTTAATGACTCGCATTTTTTTCCTATGTATATTCAATAATAGGATAGTGTAACTGTACTCGCTTTTTTGTGCTAGTTTAACGTGCTAAAAAACATGACAATTTATCCAAAGATTGTTAAAATGCAGAAGCTGTAATAAAGAGACTCTTACCTTAGGTAAAATTTCATGCTTAATGCAAAATTAATTGACGATATTGCTCAACACTTAAGTACCGTTGTTCCACCCGAGTTACATGCCGTTAAAAAAGATCTGCAGCAAAATTTCTCTTCCATCCTTCAAAGCTATCTTCATAAGCTTGATTTAGTCACACGTGAAGAGTTTGACATACAAACGAAAGTCTTAGCTAAGACACGCGCTAAATTAGAACAACTCGAGCAACAGATTGCTGAGTTAGAAAAACAACTCGCTGCAAAATAGCCCAATAGCATGTCTTCGTTAGCTATTTTATATAGCCGTGCGGCTATTGGCATTGATGCACCATTAGTAACCGTTGAAGCTCATATCTCTGGTGGATTGCCACGATTTACGATTGTTGGTTTGCCTGAAGCGGCTGTGCGCGAAAGCAAAGATCGTGTGCGCAGTGCTATTTTAAACGCTAATTTTCGCTTTCCTAATCAACGCATTACCATTAATTTAGCACCTGCAGAATTACCTAAAATGGGCAGTCATTTTGATTTACCGATTGCACTTGGCATTTTAGCCGCCAGCAAACAAATTCCCACGAATAAATTAATGTTATACGAAACCGCAGGCGAGTTAGCGCTTGATGGCAAATTACGACGCATCAATGCCTGTATTCCAATTGCGATTGCCACACAAAAAACCGAACGCCAACTTATTATCCCTGAGTGTAATCGCCAAGAAGCAGCCTTAATCAGTAAAAATCATATTTTAACCGCGAATCATCTGCTCGATATTTGTGCGCATTTAGCCAACTGTGATCCACTGCCGCTGGTAGCTGAACAAAGCAAAGCGGTGTGCAATCACTTTGCACTGGATCTTAATGATATTAAGGGGCAACAGCATGCCAAGCGCGCACTTGAAATTGCCGCCAGTGGTGAACATTCCCTATTATTATTTGGCCCACCAGGCACCGGTAAAACCATGCTGGCAGAGCGTTTACCCACCATTTTACCCATGCTTTCCGAGCAACAAGCGGTTGAAAAGGCCGCGATTTTATCAATCATTAACAAACCCATTAATATCGATACGTGGTATCAAGCCAGTTTTCGTGCTCCTCATCATACAGCCTCAAGTGTCGCCTTAGTTGGCGGTGGTTCACCACCCAGGCCCGGTGAGATTTCGCTTGCTCATAATGGTATTTTATTTTTAGATGAATTACCGGAGTTTAATCGGCATGTTTTGGAATCACTGCGTGAGCCACTAGAATCAGGTAAAATTACTATCTCACGCGCAACTCGTTCCACAGAGTTTCCTGCTAAATTTCAATTTATTGCTGCCATGAATCCGTGTCCTTGTGGCTATCAAGGTGATAGTAGCAATCAATGTTATTGCACACCTGATCAAACACAACGTTATTTAAATAAATTATCAGGTCCTTTTCTTGATCGCATTGATATGTTTATCAAAGTATCACGTCTCAAAATCAGTGAATTAACAACCACCGAGCAAACAACAACACAGCGCAATAGCGAAATGATAAAACAAGCTGTCACAAGGGTTCAGCAGTTACAGTTACAGCGGCAACAATGTTTAAATCACCATTTAAAAGGTGAAGCGTTAGAAGAGCATTGCCAGCTATCAGCACACAGTAAAAATTTATTACAGCAAGCAGTGATCAAATATCATTTATCCATGCGCAGTTATTTTAAAATTTTAAGAGTTGCTCGTACCATTGCGGATCTTGCTGAGAGTGCTACGATTAACGATCAACATTTACTAGAAGCTTTGGCTTACCGAATTCGTTTTAATGAATAAACTGAGCCCATAACTGCTCACTCCGTAGCAAGGAACGTCCATATTTTGGCTAATATACTCACAGGATTTCATTTTGCGGGGAGGCGTGCGCACGGTCTGCTAGCTGCGTGTATACGTAATACGAAGAGCCGCGAGACAAGCGCACAACAAGCTCGCCGCATGAAAGCCGAAGAGTATATACGTTAAATGGTGCGAGTAGATACTTGAGTCCGTACGCTTTGCGGTGCTTTGGGTTTATACGAAGCAATGACAGCAATGCCAATTAAAACCAAAACAACAACAATGACAATAGGTGCAAAGACACCGCCAACGCTTGTCATTAATCCTAAAAAAATGCTAACTAAACCTGCACCAAAAGCAAACAGTGCCGTAGTAATACCCATGACCCAACCTTGTCGTGCAGCATTCACCGCATTAGAAAATAAGGTAATAATATAGGTATAACTAACTGCCATGCTCGCAGCGCCAATAAAAATACTAGCATAAATTACTGTACTATTTTTAGTAACAACACTTAAGCAAAAAAACACTGCCATGCTTAAATAACCTGTAATAACAACTTTTTTCGGTGATAAATTTTCCACGAAACGTGTAATAATAAGAAACCCAACTCCCAAACCAACACCAAGTATCCCCATGGCTAAACCGATCATAAAAGAACTCGCTACCAAACGCTCACTAAGGTATTCCGATAAATAGGTATAATATAAATTAAAACCCATCTGCATAAAGAAAAACGCTACAGATAATTGGCGAACAGCCTGATCTTGGAAAGCTGCAATAAAAATCTTAATCGCATGATTAAAATGTATATTAATTTTTCGATACTGCTTTGCTGTTTCAGTAAAAAATAAAAATAACAGTACGACATTGATTATTGATAGCAAACAAGCAAAGTACATTGGTACTGTATAGTTGAACCAACTCACCAACTGTGAATCAATTAAAACGCCACTAATCACTGGCCCACATGCAATACCTGCCGATACCGCTAATAAAATCATACCAAAATTACGCGCAAGTTTTTCAGGATCACTTAATTCTGTAATAGCCGCTTGAGCAATCGGCTGACTGCCTGCTGTTAAACCAGCAACCATTCGCCCAGCTATTAGTAATACAATACTTGCGCTAACAAAAGCCAAGGCAGAAATAAAATAAGCAAGTGTCGCGCCAACTAGGCAAATCAATAATGCTTTCTTACGGCCAATAGCATCTGATAAATCACCTAGTATTGCAGCGCCCAGGAACCAACAAAAGAAAAATATTGAAATGACTAATCCATATAAAAACTCTCTTGTTGCAGCTGAAGAGCCTGTTGCGAAAATAGCCGTATGGCTATCAATAAGAGTACCGGTTAGCACCGGGAATAAGATACCTTGCCCTAAACCATCGATAAACAATACGAGAAATAATGCCAGTAAGCTTAAAGTGTTGCGTTGATTTTCCACGGCAAGTCCCCTTAATTCCAAAAATAATTAGCCCACTGTTTTTATCGCCACGCGTGTGAAATAAACAAATTGATAGGCATGTGGATTGTATTTATCCGCTGGAAATATTTGTTTATCAACCATTTTCCAGTTAGCTTCATTCCACTTGGGAAAAAATGTGTCGCCTGGCACATCCGCATCGATAAACGTTAAAATCAGATCGGTTGCGATGGGTAAGGCGAGCTGGTAAATTTCCGAACCACCACCAATGATAACTTCCGGGCTATCTTTTGCAAGTTGCAATGCTTGATCTAAACTGTGCACGACTTCGATAGCCTGCGCTTGGTAAGTTTGATCACGCGTAATAATAATATTGCGGCGTTGTGGTAAGGGTTTACCTAAGCTTTGAAAGGTTTTACGCCCCATGATAACTGGTTTGTTAAGAGTAACATTTTTAAAATGTTTTAAATCAGCCGGCATATGCCACGGCATTTGGCCTTGATAAGCAATCACGCGATTATGCGCCATCGCGGCCACTAAGGTAATTTTCATGGGCTGTTTCACTCAAGAAAAAATACATTATACTGATAATATTTTACATAAAGCAACTGTAACTATTCATTGATAAGAGCCCTTCGCAAGAGCTTGTTTTTTATTTTTTTTCTGTAATAATGGGTGCGTAAATTTACGTTACGTAACAATAACCATAAGAATTTAAAAGGATAGAATTATGCCAGCAAAAAAAGGCTACCCTCATCATGCAGCTACGTTAACAGGTCCTATTTGTTTTTTTCCTTCACCACCGTCTCCCCGCAAGCGATCTCCGACAGATACTAGCTCTCAAACTTATAATCCTGAATTAATACGTATAGATTCACTGGAAACAATGGATCAAGCTAACCTAATTCTCTGTTTTACTGATCTGTTGGCAGGGCATTATGAACTTGGCGAGGAAGCGAAACTTGCTGTTGCATGGTTAATGACCCGAGCAAATTATTTTTCAATAGTGCAAACAGCATTGCAAGACACGTACAGCTCTAGTGTTGATTCATTCCCTAAAACACTGGTTGCACCGATTAACTGTATTTTATCAAACCTAATGCCTAATGATTCTAGTACCAGCGTTTTGGAACGCACTATTTTAAATACTCAAATAGATGCGCTATTAACTAATGGCAATGAGTTTGCTATATCTGAGCTACAGTTATTTTTGCTTGACTTGAAATATCAGCAGCATCCATATAATGAAATAAATTTTAGTACGCTATGTCCCTATTGCGAAACGATTGCAACAGTGATGAATCATCTAGATCCTGAAACTGGTTTAAAATTCCTTGCTGATCATTTAGATAGCGACGGCAACTGGCAAGACACGATACAGGTTTTAACTAAGTATTCTTCTGAGCATGGGTTTGATAAACTCCTTAATATTTTAAATCAGTATGCTGAACAACGCCAACTTGCTGAAGCAGCAACGTCCTCATCGCGTTGTTCACCAGCAGCCTAGCCCTTCTTAGCAGCGCTTTTTATTTCGATAAAAAGCGCTATGTCAGCGATTCCCGCCGTAATGTCTGATTACTCAAGAACAGTCAGATTTGAGGCAAGGTCACGTTAAAAATTTCAAAAAATAGCGGAGTTTATACATAATAAATGAGCACATTTTTTGGAATTTTTAACGTGAGATTGCCCAAATATGGCTGTTCCCAGCTACAGCGGGAATTGCTGGCGCTATGTTGAAGCAGTTGAAGCGAAACACAGTTTTAGAGTACTATGCAGCGTGCCTGTTATTAAAGGAAGGCGATACAAAGCAACCTGGCGAGTGCCAGATCGCCCAGTAATTCCCGGCGAGATGTTGAATAACTCAAGAACAGCCAAACGTGCCCGTAGCTCAGCTGGATAGAGCATTGGCCTCCGAAGCCAAAGGTCGGAAGTTCGAATCTTCTCGGGCACGCCATTGCATTGATGCAAAACTAGCCAATTTTGCACGCCTGTAATACTATAGTGACCTTAATAATATGACTTCTGTAAACTCTTCAATGGCTATCAATCTAGAAAATAAACAAATTCTGATCTCGGGTGCTAGCGTTGCAGGACCCGCACTTGCTTATTGGCTGCATTATTACGGCTTTAATGTCACTGTGATTGAGCGATCCCCTTCACTAAGATTAGGCGGTTACAAAATCGATACTCGTGGAAAATGTATAGCAGTGCTAAAAGCAATGGGATTGTATGAAAAAGTTCAGCAACATAATGTTCACACTGAACTGGCTATTTTTGTGAATGATGAAGGAAACATAGTTAGTCAAGTTCCAGCCAATGAGTTGGGCATGCGAGATAAGGAAGATGTTGAACTCTTAAGAGGCGATTTATCCAGTATACTTTACGAAGCAACGCACGATAATTGCGAATACATTTTTAATGATTCAATTAAATCGATTCATCAAAATGAACAGGGTATTGAAGTTCATTTCATGCATGGAACACCTCGAAAGTTTGATTTAGTGATAGGTGCTGATGGTATTCATTCTAATGTTCGCTCTTTAGTCTTCGGAGATGAATCAAAATTTTTATATGATCTTGGGCGCTATTATTACGCCATCTATACAGTTGAAAATCATTTACGCTTATCTGGCCAAGAGATTTTTTATTCTAAAGACCATAAGCAAATTAATCTTTCTTCAACCAAAATCAATGAGAATGTTAAAGTTATCTATATTTTTCGCGATACAGATTTTATTTTTAATTATCAGGATATTAAACAACAAAAGGCAACGCTGCTTAAAAATTATGCGCATTTAAAATGGGAAACACCCACTTTATTAAAAGCAATGGATAACGCATCTGATTTTTACTTTGATGCAGTTCAACAAGTTCGCATGAATAAACGCTATAAAAATAGGGTAGCATTAATTGGCGATGCTGCATATAGCCCAGCGCTAACTTCAGGCCAAGGAAGCAGCGCTGCAATTGTAGGCGCCTATGTATTAGCAGGTGAATTGTTTGCTGCGCGCGGAAATTATAAAGTGGCATTTGCTAACTATAATAATGAGATGAAGCGTTATATTATTGCTAATCAAAAATTAGGTGAAACAGTAATGCATTTCCTTATTCCCAAAAATAAATCTTCGCTTCAATTATTGTTGGGAAAAATACAATCATGGATTTTTCGGTGTGATCCTATCAAAAAATTGCGTAAAAAATTCCATCGTGCCTCAAATGGAATTTCGCTCAAAAAATACAGATAACGTATCTGCTCACGCCCTTTAACTTTATATTTACCAAGGACGTTCAGATTTGGTGATAAAAATGGCGAGCATTTTTTTCAGTCACTTTTCTTAACCGAACTTGTCACAAAATGCTGGCTCACCTCTCCCGCATAAACTTGATTATTCTGCAATGGTAAGCGTTTAACCGGCGCACCTTTGGCTAAATTAAGTTTGGCTAAATCCACCCAAAAAACATTAGGGCGATCGGTGCTTTGAAAATAATAAACATCATGTTGTAAATCCGCCACACTCACCCACAAGGTTGCAGCAACATTCGGATGTTCTGGTGAAACTTCTACACTCATTGGTACAGCAACATTGCGAATGATCGAAAAAACAATCGCGATAGCTTTAGGCGTTTTATCTGTTTGTGGTGCTGCATTTAAATAATAACTAGCGCGCACATAGCGATCCACAGGTTTAGCAGTGCCGGGTAAAAATTCACCTTTAAAACTTTGCCAATAATTATTTAAAGTTAATTGATCATTATAGCTCGGTTCATTGGTCATCACTTTATATTGTTTCCCATGATGAACTATTAACTTACCATCAATATATTCAAAAATCGCATTATCACCTGTTTTGTCCGTAATCGCTAAATGCACTGCGGGATAATTTCCATCCGGCAAAGTTGGTGCCAAGATATTTAATTTTTTCTGGGTAAAATCGTTGACTGCTTCATCAACTGTCGCATAATTATCTAGCATATATTGCGCCCAACTAAAAACACTAAGATCGGGTTGGTTAGGTTTTTTTGCAGGAAATTGTGTATCAGCAAGATATAATAAATTGGCATCTAAACCTTGGCTATTGATACCATCGGTTGTTGCAATATCGTAACCACTGGCAATCACGCTACCGTATTTGGCGGTCCAGGTTAAGGCATTCGCCGTATTTGCACCTTTACGCTGCATGCCTGCAGGAAATGCCCATAAATCGGTATGAATATCTTGCATCCAATCCATAGAACGCCCTGTTATAACCGTATTATTAGTGGCTACATAGGTAAAGCGGCTACACGCCTCTGCACTCACTTGTGCCAAAAATAAAACTAAGCAAATGATTAATTTGATGTATCGTTCCATGATTAAATTCTCCTTTAGTAACTACTCACTCCGTAACAGGGAACATGGTGAATAAATGAAATGGGCCCACCCCCTTTTAAAAGGCTTCGTAATGAGCCAGTATAGAGATTTTCTATAACACAAAAACGAGTAGGTCCAATAGGTAATATTACATTATTAGGCATCGATTTGGCAAAGACAGCAGCGATTCCCGCCGTAATGTCTGATTACTCAAATCTGACCTATTCAACATCTCGCCGGGAATTACTGGGTTACAGGCCCCGTGCCATTGCTTAGGCTCCAATCATATAAAAAAGCGGCCAAATAATTTGTAGCGTGATGCGCCATATGCTATAATGCAAAGTATGATAACATCATGGAAACATAAGGGACTTAAGCGGTTCTACGAAAACAGCAGTAAAGCTGGGATAAAACCTGAGCATGCCAAACGGCTAACCATGATTATTCAGTTACTCAATGCTGCTGAGGAACCTGAAATGCTGGATTTACCGGGGTTATTTTTCCATAAACTACAGGGAAACTTAAAAAATTATTACTCTGTAAGAGTGAACGGTAACTGGCAAATTATTTTTAAATTTGAAGGCAAAGATGCCATGTTAGTTGATTACGTTGATTATCATTAGGTAATTATGAGGTAACTTATGATTAATAAACCACTTCATCCAGGTGAGATTGTTAAAGAAATATGTCTTGAAAGCACTGGCTTAACAGTCACAGAAGCTGCACAGAAATTAGGGGTGGATCGAACCACATTTTCTAGACTTATCAATGGTCATGCTGGGATCAGTGCCGAGATGGCAGTTAGACTCTCCATAGCTTTAGATTCGTCTCCTATACTATGGCTAAACTTGCAACGTGACTATGATCTATGGAATGTTGAAAAACTACGGGGTAAGTTGCATGTGTCAAAATTAGATGACGCTGCTTAATTAGCCGAACGATTAAGCCAGGATTTGTCGAGGAAAACAGTAATTCCCGGCGTGATGTTGAATAACTCAAATCTGACTGTTCTTGAGTAATCAGACATTACGGCGGGAATCGCTGATCATTTAACAATAAACGCTGCTTCATCCATTCTCCTAGCGCTACAATTTCTTCATAACAAACTGCATGCATCATGGGATAGGTGTGCCAACTCACTTTATAGCCATTTGCAACTAACCATTCATGCGAGAGCTGGCCAAATTGAAAAGCAACCACCGGATCCATTGTACCGTGCGCTTGGAAAATCGGTGTAGTTGCATTAGCCGATTGTGCGCTGCTGGGCAAACTGGCTGCATCGGGTAAATAGCACGATAAAGCAATAATACCGGCTAATTTTTTTTCAAAGCGCAAACCCGTATGCAAGGCCATGGCACCACCTTGTGAAAAACCCGCTAAGATAATATTTTCACTGGCAATCCCCGCTTGTATTTCTTGTTCAATGAGTTGCAGGATTAACTTTTCTGACTGCATCATACCGGGCAAATCAACGCGATCGAGTGAAGTTAAACTCGTAATATCATACCAAGCACGCATGCTCATGCCATTGTTAACGGTAATCGGCTTAATAGGCGCATGCGGAAAAATAAAACGCACACCGGCATCGTTGCCCAACTGTAACTCTGGCACAATCGGTTCAAAGTCATGCCCATCAGCACCTAAACCATGTAACCAAATCACGCTGTATTGAATTTTTTCACCTAATTCATGTTTTATTGTTTCGAGCATGCTCGTATTCTCCTGTTAACTTTAGGTATAATGCCTTCATGATAATAACTGAGGCTATAATATGAAATATTGGCTAATATTACTAGGCTGTTTTGGATTGGTTGGTTGCGGACAATCCGGCGGATTGTATTTGCCAACCCAATCGAATCTTGAGCAACATAAACACGATCGTTTTTTGTTATACCGTTCACCACTACTCAAAAAAGATAAGCAAGATGGATCACTTTAATTACCAAAATACACAATTATTTGCTGAAGAACTTGCTGTTAAACAGTTAGCACAACAATTTGGCACGCCACTTTATGTTTATTCACGGGCCACGATTGAGCGGCATATTCATGTTTTTCAAGAAACCTTGGGCGATCAGCCACATGAAATTTGTTATGCCGTAAAAGCCAACTCTAATCTTGGCATTTTAAATTTAATGGCGAAAAAAAATATCGGTTTTGATATTGTCTCAGGTGGTGAATTAGCACGCGTGATTGCAGCGGGTGGTGATCCGCAAAAAACGATTTTTTCGGGTGTCGCTAAATCGGAAGCTGAAATTAATTTGGCTTTTGATAGTAATATTTTGTGCTTTAATGTTGAATCCGAAGCAGAGCTTGATCGCATTGCAAAACTTGCAGCCAAAAAAAATTATATTGCAAATATTGCGTTACGCATTAATCCAAATGTTGATGCTAAAACGCACCCACATATTGCCACCGGTTTGAGTGAAAATAAATTTGGGATCCCGATAAATAAATCGATAAAACTGTATCAACAAGCAGATGCGCACCCGCATTTGAAGGTTGTGGGCATTGCTTGTCATATTGGATCGCAAATTACCGATGTATCACCGTTTATCGAAGCCATCGATCAATTAATTTTACTTTATGATCAATTGAAATCGTTGAATATTACCGTTACTCATCTTGATATTGGTGGCGGTTTAGGTGTGTCTTATCATGGTGAAAAACCACCCTCACCACATGAATATGTAAGCGCTATAAAAAAACAACTCGGATCGCGTGATTTAAAATTAATCTTTGCACCAGGTCGTGTACTGGTTGCTAATGCCGGTATTTTAGTTACCAAAGTTGAATATTTAAAATTAACCGAACATAAAAATTTTGCGATTGTGGATGCTGGCATGAATGATCTCATTCGTCCTGCACTGTATGATGCTTGGCAAACGATTATCCCCGTGACAATCAATGCAAATTTACCTGAACGCATCTACGATGTGGTGGGTCCCGTGTGTGAAACCAGTGATTTTTTGGGCAAAAATCGTCAACTTGCTATACAAGAAAATGATTATTTGGCGGTGCGCGGCAGTGGCGCGTATGGGTTTAGCATGAGTTCGCAATATAATTCACGCCCACGTGCGGCTGAAGTGTTGGTTGATCGCGATCAAGCCCACTTATTACGTAAGCGCGAAACGATTTCTGAATTATTTGCAGATGAAATTATCGTAAAGGAATAGTAATGCAGTTACATTTCACAAAAATGCATGGTTTAGGTAATGACTTTGTCGTAATTAATAATCTTCATCAAGATTATCAATTTAATCCGCAACAATTACAACGCTTAGCCGATCGTCATTTCGGTATTGGTTGCGATCAATTTTTAATTTTAGAAAAAGCAAGCGACCCAAATGCTGATTTTTTTTATCGCATTTATAATGCTGATGGCAATGAAGTTAATCAATGCGGTAATGGTGCACGTGCAATGGCGTTATTTATTGCTAAAAATAAGCTAGCGAAAAAAAATAACATTGTTTTACAAACACGCAATGGCCAATTGCAAACTAAAATAATCGATAAGCATGAAGTGCAAGTCAATATTGGCAAACCTATTTTTAACCCAAGGGCTATCCCGTTTTTAGCCGATAAAGAAAAAACACAATATGAAATTAATGGTTTTCAATGCAGTGTATTAAGTGTTGGCAATCCACATTGTGTTATCGTGGTTAATGATCTTAATACAGTTGATGTTGCGCAGATTGGCGCGCAATTAACTAAGCATTCGGTCTTCCCTGAACAAGCTAATATTGGTTTTATGCAAGTCATCGATCGCCAACACATAAAGTTAAAAGTCTTTGAACGAGGTGCCGGTTTAACACTCGCCTGTGGTAGTGGCGCGGCCGCCGCGGTGGTTGCAGGTATTCGCTTACATTTATTGGATGAACAAGTTGATGTCGCATTAACCGCAGGGCATTTACAAGTTCACTGGCAAGATCAGCACGCTATTATCATGCAAGGTAACGCAGAATTTGTATTTGAGGGCACTTTTTCATTTACTTAAATGAGTTATCGCAACAAATTGAGGAAAACTTTAATGCAAAAAAATAATGACCAAGCAGATGACAAAATCACACAAATTCTAAATGATACAAATCAAGTCACACATGCAATTCAAGCTTCAATAAATGCTGCTTGTAACTATTCACCCTGTAGATGGGAACGTCCATATTTGGGCTAAAAACGGCGAAA
>CAYGTS010000032.1:0-20315 GCA_964352905.1 uncultured Legionellales bacterium
ACGGATGGTTTCTCCGTCACCGCGCGTCGCTCCTAACTAACTTCAATTTGGATATTCGTCACTGCGCTCCTCGCAATGACAGGATTTTCCGTCATTGCGAACGCAGTGAAGCAATCCAGGGTTAGGATCTTCGAACTAGCAAAATTCTACGAGGCTTGCTAGCTCAAAGATCCTTTTCCTGGATTGCCGCGCTAGTGCGCTGAGGGCGCACTAGCTCGCAACGACGGATGGTTTCTCCGTCACCGCGCGTCGCTCCTAACTAACTTCAATTTGGATATTCGTCATTGCGAGGAGCGCAGCGACGAAGCAATCCAGGGTTAAGATCTTCGATTTTGCAAAATTTCACTGTGCAAGCTATCGATTCTACCGCATTAACTCACATTACCTTAACATTTCATTCATTGGCTCTTTTCCCTGGATTGCTCAAAGCTAACGCTCCTCGCAATGACAGGATTACAATTTTTCTAACTGCTGCAATTTGCTGCTTAACTTTTCAATCGATGAAGTTAACGTAGTTAATTTATCTTTTTCTTTAATTACCACGTCATCAGGTGCGTTAGTAACAAATTTATCATTACTTAGTTTTCCTTGCACACGCAAACGATCCTTTTCTAATTTATCAATTTCTTTTTGTAAACGCTGTGATTCAGCAGCGACATCAATTAAGCCTGCAAGCGGAATTAAAATTTCCATTCTACCAGCAAGTGCGGTTGCTGCAGGCGGTGGTTCGCTTGTCTTATCCCACCAAGTTAGCGTGGCCAGTTTGGCTAATTTTTGCAGATAAACTTGGTGCTGTTGCAGTAAGTGTTTATCTTGATCATCACCGTGATAAAAAATAACATTTAACTCTTTGTTAGGGGAAACATTCATTTCTGAGCGGATCGTGCGAATAGCAACGATGATTTGCTTTAACCAGGTAATTTCGTGTTCAGCGCTTTGATCAATGTTAGCGTCATTTGTGGCAGGGTAAGCTTGCAACATTAAAGTGGCTGCATCGACTTTAGCGAGTGTTTTAATTTTTTGCCAAATTTCTTCTGAAATAAACGGCATGATGGGATGAATTAAGCGCAACATGCTTTCTAATACGGTGATCAAGGTATGGCGTGTGCCGCATTTAATTTTTTCACTACTATTCTCATCATACAGGATTGGTTTGGATAATTCTAAATACCAATCACAAAATTCATTCCAAATAAATTCGTACAAATTTTGGGTTAATAAATCAAAACGATATTCCTTGAAATAGTGATGCGTAGACTGAATAACTTGTTGTAAACGACTTAAAATCCAACGATCGGGTAAGCTCAGTTCAAAATTATCATGATCAAAAGCATTATCGTAATCAATAGTGTTCATTAAAATATAACGCGTGGCATTCCAGATTTTATTGCAAAAATTGCGATAACCATGCAAACGATTAATATCGAAGCGAATTTCTCGTCCTGGGGTTGCAAGCGCACAAAAGGTAAAACGTAAGGCATCAGTGCCAAATATGGGAATGCCTTCTGGAAATTCTTTTTCAGTTTGTTTTGCAATTTTTTCTTTTAAATGCGGTTGCATCATATTGGCAGTGCGTTTAGTAATTAAATCGTTTAAACCAATGCCATCGATTAAATCTAATGGATCTAAGACATTCCCTTTTGACTTAGACATCTTATGACCTTCGCTATCACGGATTAAGCCGGTAATATAGACTTCCTTAAACGGAATTTCACCGGTAAATTTTAAACCTTGCATAATCATGCGTGCGACCCAAAAGAAAATAATATCAAACCCAGTAACTAAGACGCTGGTGGGGTAATAGCGTTTTAACTCAGGTGTTTCGTTGGGCCAACCTAATGTTGAAAAAGGCCATAATGCTGAAGAAAACCACGTATCCAGCACATCTTCATCTTGTGTTAAAACTAGATCATCAGCTAGCAGATATCTTTCGCGCGCGCTTTGTTCATTAGCTGCAACATAAATGTTACCTGCTTCGTCATACCAGGCGGGAATGCGGTGCCCCCACCATAATTGGCGTGATACGCACCAATCTTGAATATTTTCCAACCATTGATTATAAATTTTGTGCCAATTTTCTGGGATAAATTTAATGCTACCCTCTGCAACCACTTTTAAAGCAGGCTCAGCTAAAGCTTGCATACGCATAAACCATTGATCAGTTAAATAAGGTTCAACCACCGCATTAGATTTTTCACCGCGAGGAATACTGAGTTTATGCGGTTCAATTTTTTCAAGTAAACCCAATTGTTTTAAATCGGCAACAATTTTTTCGCGCGCAGCAAAACGATCTAACCCTTGATAAGCAGCCGGTGCATTTTCATTGATTTTTGCATCCGGGGTGAAAATATTAATTACTTCTAACTGATGGCGCTGGCCCATTTCGTGATCATTAAAATCATGTGCTGGGGTTATTTTCACGCAGCCACTGCCAAATTCACGATCAACATACTCATCGGCAATAATTGGTATGGTACGATTTGTTAATGGCAATTGTATATGTTTGCCAATTAAATGTTGGTAGCGCTCATCGCATGGGTGAACAGCAACAGCTGTGTCGCCAAGCATAGTTTCAGGGCGTGTTGTAGCTACAGTTAAAAATTCATTGCTGTTGGCTAAGGGATATTTAATATGCCACAGTTGGCCTTGTTCTTCTGTTGTAAGAACTTCTAGATCAGAAATCGCAGTTTGTAAAACCGGATCCCAGTTTACCAAACGTTTACCGCGATAGATTAATCCTTCATCATGCAGGCGGATAAAGACTTCTTGCACAGCCTGTGATAAGCCTTCATCTAATGTGAAACGTTCGCGCGACCAATCCACTGAATTACCCAAGCGGCGAATTTGCTGGGTAATAGTACTGCCAGATTCTGCTTTCCATTGCCATATTTTCTCAATAAAATCTTCACGGCTTAAATCACGTCTTGCAATACCTTGATTCAATAAACGGCGTTCAACCACCATTTGCGTTGAAATACCGGCATGATCGGTACCAGGCTGCCACAAGGTATCAAAACCACACATGCGGTGATAGCGGATCAATGCATCCATCAACGAATACTGGAAGCCATGCCCCATGTGTAGACTACCCGTCACATTGGGTGGTGGGATCATGATGCAATACGGTGTGCCATTCCCCGAAGGCTTAAAATAACCGTTTTCTTCCCAAAATTGGTACCATTTTTGTTCTATAGCGTGTGGATTGTAGGTTTTATCCATGGTTATTTTGCTCTAATTAAAATCAATGTGAGGATTGTGCCAGATGTGGCACGAGCGTCAAGTTTTAGTCGTTATAACGGCAGGGCGGATCGTCACTTTTGTGGTTTATCCCAGTTAAAGGCTGATTCAGCAAATAAGGCTTGCTGTGGTTTAAAATCAACTTGTTCTAAGGTGTTGGCTCTGATAACAACTTTGCCTGGATATTGGGTTGGATAGCCATAGAGTTGTGTTGAGCAAATTGGGCAAAAATGCATGATGATGGGATGACCGCTACCACCTTCATATTTGTAAGTTTGAGTTTGGGTTGCGGTTTGTAAATGCTTATCGTCAATCAGAATTCCACAAAGATGTCCGCCACTGTTGATGACACGACAATCTTTGCAGTAACAAATAAATTGAAATTCAGGCTCTGATTGCATCGTGAACGTGTTTTTACCACAATGGCAATGCCCTTTGATGTTAGTCATAATGTTTGTATCCTGTAATAAATAAACCACGAGTATGATAATAAACAACTTTATTAAGATACGCCAGAATTTGCACTTTAGGTGAATTTGCACTTTAGGTGATGATCAGTTCTAATAGGACACAAAATAAAGTACATATAAGAGGGAACATCATGCCAAATTTTTTAAAAACCCTAGTTATTTTCATATTAGGTTTCGTATTAGTGAGCTACCAAGTCGTTGGTAATGCGGTTCCATTTTTAGATAAAGCCATTATGGGTAATGGCAGACTTATTACAAAAATAAGACAGCTTAAACCTTTTGAGAACATTGTTAATAAAACTAATTTTTATATTTATTTAAAAAAAAGCCATAAAGTATATGTTAAAATTCACGGCGAAAAAAATCTTATTCCACTCATTAACACAACGGTTGCTGGCGATACGCTCACGATCGAGGTTAAAAGCAATGCAGATCTCAAAACAAATAAACGTCTTAGTATCGAAGTGGGGCTGCCTAAATTAAAAAATCTCACCAATTTGGGTAATAGCAAAATTATTTCACGTGATATTGCAACACAGCAATTGCAAATTAAAAATACTGCTCAAGGAAAAATTTATTTTAAAAATAAAATCAATTTAAAAAGTATTGATGCCAGCGGTCAGAGTACCCTTGAAATCTTGAATGCGAGAAGTCATGCACTAAATATCCTTGCTAAGGATAATGCAACGATTAGAATTAATGGTAAAATTAATTTAACAGCGGTGGTTAGTAATGATAATTCGGTTTTGCATATTGCAGGAATTAGCTCAGAAAAATTAACAATCAGCAGTAATGGGCGAAGTGATTTAAGTTTAGCGGGTAACGTAACGTACTTAAAGATTTCAGCAGCAGGTGCGGCTAATATTCACAATAAAAAACTAAAAGTGAAAAATGCTGATGTTCAAATTTTAGGTTCTGGTAATATTGTGTTAAATGTTGCACAGCATTTAAATGCAACGATCGCCGGTAGTGGCAATATTGTTTATATTAAAAAACCTAAAAATATAACGAAACAAATTTATGGTAGTGGGACAATTACTGAGGCACGCTTGCATATGAGTTACTAAGAATCTTAAACAGCCACAACCCAATTTTTCTCGCGTAAAGTTTCACCTGTTTGTACTTGGTGTAATAATTGTAAAAGTTCTTTAGTGATGGGCCCAATTTTTTTATCATTAAAAATAACGGTTGCATCATAATTAGCAATCATGCCAATCGGTGTAATCGTAGTAGCTGTGCCGCATAAAAAGCTTTCACTGGCTGTAAATAATTCTTCAATAGTTAGCGCTTTTTCAATGACGGTTAGTTTTAAAATATCCCGTGCTAATGAAATAATACTTTTTCGTGTAATACCAGGTAAAATGACACCCAGTTCGGGTGTTATTAATTGATTATTAATCACGCAAAAAATATTAGCGGTTCCTGCTTCTTCAATAATATTGCCTTCATTAGCATCGGTATAAAGGCATTCATTAAAACCTTGTTCATGTGCTATGTTCTTATGCAACATACCACCCGTGTAATTCCCAATAAATTTTAAATCACCCGTGCCTTTAGGGGCCGCGCGATTAAAATCATGACAAATTTTCAGTTTGATCCCCTCACTATCAATACCAAAGTAATTGCCAACAGGCGAGCAGAAAATATTAAATAAAAATTTGCGAGCGGGTGAAACGCCTAAAACGGGATCAATACCCCAAATACAGGGGCGGATATACAAGCTTCCTTTATTAAAAGGTGGTACAAAATTAAGATTATGTTTAACAACCGCTTTAATCGCGGTGACAAATTGTTCAACTGGGATAGGGGGAATACACAGTCTTTTTGCACTGTGTTGCATGCGTTTGGCATTTTCTTCAGGGCGGAAGAGTAAAATTTCATCGCGCTGGTTACGCTGTGCTTTTAGGCCTTCAAAAATGCCTTGCCCATAATTTAAAACAGTTGCTGCAGGTGATATTTCAATGCTAGCAAATGGTACGATACTACCCTCTTGCCAACCGGTTTTTTCGGTGTAGTAGGCTTGATACATAAAATCTGTTTGAGTAAATACAAATTTTAAATTATCCCAATTAATGTTGCACTGCATCGTATTACCCTAAAACTAGGCGTGTCTTTATACTATAGCAGCTATAGCGGGAATTGTTGTTGAAGATCGAAGGTGATTTAAAGTTTTCAATATCATGCTATAATCCGGCTGCACTAAAAAACAATTAACTTTCAGGAGTAAATCAATGGCCGCAATCGCCAATAAACGTTCAGTTATGACATTGTATTCAAATTCATTGGATTGCTATAGTCATCAAGTAAGAATTGTATTGGCTGAGAAGGGTGTTACGGTCGATGTTTTGGATATTAAACGTGGTATGCAGTCGCAAGACTTAATCGATATCAACCCCTATAATACGGTACCTACGCTGGTTGATCGTGATTTAGCCTTATTTGAAGCACGTATCATCATGGAATATTTAGATGAACGTTTTCCGCACCCACCTTTAATGCCTGTTTACCCGGTTGCACGTGCACAATGTCGCTTAATGATGTATCGTATCGAGCGTGATTGGTATAGCATCATTAATAAGATTGATCTTGATGACATTGAAGGAAGTAAACAACATTGCAAAGAATTGCACGATAGTTTACTAGGTGTTGCACCAATTTTTGGTGAGCAGCCTTATTTTCTAAGTGATGAATTTACTTTGGTTGATTGTACCTTAGCACCTATTTTGTGGCGCTTACCTTTATTCGGAATTGATTTGGGTAATGCGGGTAAACCCATTATGAAATATGCAAAAAAATTATTTGAACGTGACTCTTTTCAAGCAAGTCTTACTGAAGCTGAACGCGAGATTTTAGAGCTCACCAAGTAAAAAGGTAATCAATTTCAAATGACTTCTACACGTCCTTATTTAGTCCGCGCTTTTTATGATTGGATCGTTGATAATCATCACACACCGTATGTTGTGATTGATGCGAATAAACCAGGTGCGCAAGTACCGCCCGATTATATTGATGATGGTAAAATTGTTTTAAACATATCGCGGATGGCGGTGCGCAATTTATCGATCAGTAATGAACTCGTAGAATTTAACGCAAAATTTTCTGGTGTGCCAACTTATGTAAGCGCGCCCATTCATGCTGTAATTGCGATTTATGCGCATGAAAATGGTCGCGGCATGGTTTTTTCTGAAGAAGATGATGCAGATGATGATAGCACACCGCCACCTCGTGGGAAGCCTAAGTTGACAGTGGTGAAATAAGCAGTTGTCACTGAGAGCCAGTAATTCCCGGCGTGATGTCTGATTACTCAAGAACAGTGAGATTCCCCAAATATGGCTGTTCCCTGCTACGGAGTGAGTAGCTACATTACAGCAACATCACAACCTGCTTATAGGCATGCAATTCGTGATAAAGCGCATCTAACTGTGCTTTGCTTTCTGCTTTAACCGTAATTGTGACCGATGAATATTTTTGACTCTTACTTGCATTGATTGTGACACTTTCTGGATCAAAATTAGGAAAATGTGATTGCACAATCACAATCACATTTTCTATAAAGGTATCAATATTATTGCCTATGATCTTGATAGGAAAATCACAGGGAAATTCAATAAATGTTTCTTGTTTAGACATTGTTGCCTTACCTAAAATACACGATGAAACGTTAGTGAAACTGAATCTATCATGCGGCGGAAGATGCCACCCTTGGGATCGTCTTGTAATGCCACAAGTGGCAACGTTACATAGGGTTTATCATCCAAGTTAACTTCAACTTTACCGTAGGCTTGCCCTTTAAGGATAGGCGCTTGTAAATTATCTTGCAAGGTGACACTGGCTTTTAACTTGTTGTAGCTTCCGGCAGGAATGGTCACATACAAATCCTGCGCAAGCCCCATGGCGACATGTTTATCAGCACCTTTCCAAATGCGAGGTGCGGCAAGCTCTGTATTTGCGGCATAAAGTTTATGCGTTTCATAAAAGCGGAAACCATAATTTAATAATTTTTGACTATCAGCAGCACGTGCATTATCCGTGGGGGTTCCCATAACCACTGAAATTAGGCGCATACCATGTCGCTTGGCTGAAGCAATCAAACAATAACCCGCATCTTTGGTGTGGCCTGTTTTTAAACCATCAATTGAAGTATCCCACCATAATAAACGGTTGCGATTGGGTTGCTTGATCTTGTTGTAGGTAAACCATTTTTGTTTATACCAGGTGTAATCATTCGGAAAATCTTTTATTAGCGCGCGTGCCAAAATGGCAAGATCACGAGGTGTGCTATAGTGATCATCGTTTGGCAAGCCAGTGCTTTCTACAAAATGCGAATTGGTCATGCCTAATTTCTGTGCTTGTTGATTCATTAAACTGGCAAAGGCTTCCTCACTACCGGCAATTTGCTCTGCCATAGCGACACAAGCATCGTTACCAGAATCAACAATGATACCTTGAATTAAATCGTTAACAGTAACTTGATCACCCGCTTTAATAAACATGCGTGATCCACCAGTTTTCCAAGCTTTTTCACTAATCGTCACGTTGTCGTTTAAATGAATTTGGCCAGATTGTAATGCTTTAGAAATAATATATAAGCTCATGAGTTTAGTTAAACTGGCGGGTTGCATACGCTCATCGATATTTTTTGCTGCTAGAATTTTACCACTGTTGGCATCAATTAAAATGTAACCTTTGGCATCAATGCTGGGTGCTTCTGGTACTAATGTTGGCGCAGCGGGCTGGGGTCGCGGTAAGTTAACTAAATTAGGGTAGGGTTCGGTGGCGCTGGTTTTTGGTTCACCGCTGGCCAATATGACAGACGTGAAACTGAACAGGAAAATAAGCGGTAATAGTACTACCTTACGAAAAGTCATGATGGTTTGCCCCCAATAGATTACAAAATGATAACTTTAACATAATTAGGACTTGCGATAAACGTCGTCTTTTTGGCAGCAGCTTAATCAATCACCGTCATAGGTTTACCCAAATCAAGGTGAGACAGTTTATGATTTAAGGCATCAGATTCATCAACATTGGCTAGTGGGCCTATTTGTACTTTGTAAAAAGTGTGCTTTCCTGCCGTAACAGTGACAACACGAATGCGACGATTGGTAATTTGGTTGACTGCTTGCCTTAAGTTTTCTGCATTAGCTGCAGATGAGAATGCGCCAATTTGCATATAAATTTTAGGGTGTAAGGATGACTTTGCCGCGGCTAATTTATAATCTGTAGCAGCACTATAATGGCGTGGATCGATTGCTTCAACTTCGACTAAGCCAGTACCGGTTGCTAGGATGCCTAATTTTTTAGCGGCAACATAAGATAAATCAATAATCCGATTTTCTTTAAAAGGACCACGGTCATTTACTTTAACAATAATTTGTTTGCCATTTTCTAAGTTAGTTACTTTAACATAGGTGGGTAAGGGTAATATTTTATTGGCTGCAGTCATGGCGAACATGTCGTAAGGTTCACCGCTAGAGGTGCGTTGCTCGTGAAATTTTGTCCCATACCAAGACGCAATACCGCGTTTACGGAAATTTTTTGCCGAATTTAAAACATGATACCGCTCACCAAAAACAACATAAGAAGAGGGGTTACCGTAACGACTTTTAGGTTCCACTTTGGGGATTGCATTGGGAATCTTACTAGCATCCACAAAACGCTGAGGAGGACCATCGTTAGCTTCTTGGGGATAGTTAGGACGCATCATTGCGAAACTTGGCATTAAACTAAGCATAAGCAAAAAGAAAAGGACAGATCGCATGGAATTAAACACCCAGAGTTGTGCAAATTTGGTTGATGATACGCGTTAAATTAGGATGCGTCACTTCAAAATAAGCTAATTTTTTTTGCAATGTGGATTGTGATGAAGCGATATTAGCTTCATCTTTTTCTTGTGCTAGCGAATTATCGGCGAATGATTTTGTCAGCTCGGCTAACTCAACTGCTTGCTGATGTTGTTGCTTGTGTAATTGTTCTAACTCTGATTGTAGGGCATTAAGTTGTTGGTGTAATTGTTGGCGAGTTTCATCAGAAACCTGTGCGCTTTTATCAATTGTTTGTGCGATCTTAGCGATAATTTTGTCTACCATAGTATGTGCTCCCTGTATAAAAAAATCTGAACGTTCTTGGTAAGTTCACAGTTAAGTTCACTGAATAGTTACGCAATTATATACCTTTTTTATTGGCGGTGAACCCTAAGGCTTTTAAGCGTGAGACTATATCAGGATGGGTTGAAAAAAAGCTGGCGAAGGATTTTTTGTGAATTAAGCCGGCGCGCTGTGGATCAAAAATATAGGCGGCACGCCGCGAATCTTCGTTAGCGGTTTGGCTGTACTCTTGGTTGTAGTGTTCGCGATGAGTATTATAATCATCATTGATTTTTAATAAGGCGCGTGCCAACGGCTCATTATCACGCATTAATTCAACGGCACCTGCATCAGCCAAGTATTCGCGAGTACGACTTAAATAAAGTGTTAACAAGATCGTAATGATGGGCAGAATGAATCGTAAAATGATAATAATTATTGCCAAGCGATTAACATCTTTAGAATTTTCTTTATTCATTGAGGTGTAAATAACGCCGCGAAATAACAGATCAATGACTAGCAACATAATATTGCCTAAGACACTGGCCATGAGGGTTAATTTAATGTCATGATGGCGAATATGGCTTAACTCATGCGCCATGACTGCTTGTAATTCTGCGCGATCTAATTTTGCCAATAAACCACGAGTGATGGCAACCATAGCAGATTTTTCACTATAACCACTGGCAAAAGCATTCATGTAATCCGCTTCGATAATGTAGACTTTTGGCATGTAATTTAATCCAGCGGCGACTTTCATTTCTTCAATCACATTATAAAGTTGCGTTTCTTCAAGAGTATTGTCGTTGCGATCAGGAGAAATTTCTTTATAGTTGGTACCAAACAACATAATTTTATCGTACAAGGCATAGGTGACTAGAATTGAAATGATCCCTATTCCCCCCATAAGTAATGTGGCGTATGGAATCACGTTAAAGGTAAAGAGCAGATACAAGGCTCTGGAATATGAGGGGGTTTGAAAAAAAACCATGACGATATAGATATCAACCAAAAGCCCTATCGCGAGATAAATTGCAATGAATAGCGCCATGACAATTTTAGTACGACGCTCATTTATACGCAGTTGCTTGCGCCAGTTAGTGGCTTTATTAGTATAATTGTTCATTTCCGCCATGATTTAATGCCTATAAATTAGGTAACTATTCACGTAACTATTCACCCTGTAGATGGGAACGCTCATATTTGGGTTAAAAACAGCGAAAATCTTTTATCGAAATGCTCATTTATTCGCATATAAACTGCGCTTTCTCAAAAAGATTTTCGCCGTTTTTATCGCCAAATCTGAACGTTCTCGGTAAATTCACAGTTAAATTTACTGAATAAGTTACAATCAGTTAGAACTTAACTTTGTAATCCTCTTGTTCTTTAATTTTTTCATCAGTCAGACCCCAGTAATCAAAGCTTTGATCTAATTTAGCAGGAACCATGGCAACAACCATCGATTCCAGTAATGATTTTTTGGTAGCATTGTAGCGTTCAATGCTGTCATTAAAAGCTTGTTTTGAGTACGCTAATTTATTTTCAGTATTAACAATTTCCTCTTGTAGCTGCATTGCATTTTGGCTTGCTTTTAAATCAGGGTATTGCTCAAACATGATATTTAGGCCGGAAGCAATTTTTGAAATTTGATTTTCAGCTTGCATTTGTCCTTGAATATCACCTTGCGCTTTGGCTGTATTCGCCTGTGAGCGCAACGCCACCACATCTTTTAGTGTTGTTTTTTCATAATCCATGTATTTATTTACGGTTTCGATTAAGGATTCAAAGACTTTGTAACGGCGATCTAGCTGCACATCGATTTGTTTTTTGTTATTTTTAATTTCTTCAATATAACGAATTAGCTTATTGTAGGTTAAAACAAAATAACCCAATAGGATCAGCAGTATGACAATAATGACGATTAAGGTAGTCATAGGAGTTCTCCGATTAACGATAACTGTTAACGTAATAATACACTAATTGCGAACTAAAGTGCGAAGCATTTCACAAATAGGGGCGTTCCTGCTACGAAGTGAGTTACCTTAGAAGGCTAACAAAGCTAAGTGGCGTGAGTAGATCACTGATAGATTTGATAGGCAATTTCTCAAAAAAGATCCAAAAATTCTAAAAAATCTATTTATTTTCATAAAAAATACATAAAAAATTTTTTAATTCAAAAAAAATTTGTTATAATACAATCGCTAAATCAACATATGCAGGAGATTAAATATGTCTAAAGCACTTAAAGCCGCGCAAACGCGCGTTAAAGCACTTAAAAAGCGTCTAGCTGATGCTGAAAAAAAAGTGAAAGCTGTAGAAGCTAAAGAGCAGGCAAAAAAGGTTGCTAAAAAGAGCAAACCTGTTGCTAAGAAAAAAACCGCTAAGCGTAAAACTGCTAAAAAAGCAGTGGCGGGTAAGCCAGCTGCTAAGCGTAAAACTGCTAAAAAAGCTGCAGTACGTAAACCAGCGGCTAAGAAGCCAGCGAGCTCTTCTAAAAGAGGACGTCCTCGTAAGAAAGCCGCTTAACATTACTGCGAAAGACCTTATGCACGCATAAAGTCTTTTTTAAGTAAAGCAAAAAGCCTGTGAAATTAATTTCACAGGCTTTTTTTATGGTGATTATAACCGTTTGCCTATCCTTTTAAATGCTCACCTAAACTAAACACGGCCATAGCATATAGAATGCTCGTGTTATAACGAGTGATAACATATAAATTATGAAAGCCTAACCAATATTCTGGTTGAGTGTTTTTCTCGTTGCTTTGCAATTCAATCAAGAAAACTTTAGGATCACCTTTAGCCTGTACTTTCGGTGTAACCCCTGCTTTTATTAAAGCTGATAAATTGTAGCGTGGTTTTCGATCATTATTTAAAAAATGCTTGTATTGCGAACCACTCACTTTGGCTGGAACTGCAATTAAGCCACCTCGTTGCCAACCATTTTTTTGTAAATAATTACCAACGCTTGCAATAACATCGTTGGTATTAGCTACGAGATCGGCTTTACCATTTTTGCTGTAATCAACCGCATAGTGGCGATAGCTGCTGGGCATAAATTGTGGCTGACCAATTGCACCTGCATACGAACCATAAATGGATTTAGGATCAAGTTTTTGCTCACGTGAAAGCAATAAAAATTGCGTTAATTCTTTTTTGAAAAATGCAGCGCGTGGCGGGTAATCAAAAGCAAGCGTTGAAAGCGCATCCATAACCGCATAAGTACCAAGATGTTTGCCGTAATGACTTTCAACGCCAATAATTGCCACGATAATATCTTTGGGTACGCCATATTCTTGGGTTACTTGATCAAGTGTTTTAGCATGTTGTTCTAAAAATTGATTGCCTTGAACAATGCGTTTTTCGGTCAAAAAATGCTTACGGTAGAAATACCAAGGCTTTGCCTCATACGGTTTTTTGATCGCAGTAATAATACTAGGCTGTAATTTAACTTCGGAAAATAGTTTTTCCAAGTTTGCTTGCTTAAACTGATATTGTTTAACAAGATAGTTGATATAAGCTTGAACTTGGGGGCGTTTAATTAAGGTGGAATTCCCTGCAAAAAGTTGCGAAATAAAGCATAATAAAAAGAGATTAACGCATAAGATCAGTTTTTTCATGTTGGCACTCCGGATCAGCAAGTAGGCTACGGTGGTTAAATTTATGCCAGTGTAACGCTTCCAGTTGGTGTACCGCAAGCTGTTAAAATCACTATTCTGTTTGCGATATTTGATATTCATGCTAAGAAAATTAAGCACTCAACAAGCGGCGGTGCGTATGGATAGACATGATAATCCCAAACGCAATACAGGTTGTAACCATTGATGTGCCGCCATAACTGATTAAAGGGAGCGGTACGCCGACAACCGGTAATATGCCAGAAACCATACCTATATTAATAAAGACGGATAGAAAAAAAGTGATACTTAAAGAACCTGCCAACAAGCGACTAAATGTATCTTGTGCCTGTGAACTTAAATAAAGACACCTGGCGGTGACAATTAAATAGAGCGTAATGAGTATGATGCACCCGATTAATCCTAATTCTTCTCCTACTACCGCAAAAATAAAATCCGTCGCATGCTCAGGTAAAAAATGTAAATGTGATTGTGTGCCATGCAACCAGCCTTTGCCTAGCAAGCCGCCAGAGCCAATCGCGATTTTAGATTGAATAATATGATAACCGCTACCCAAAGGATCACGTTCTGGATTGATAAAGGTTAAAACGCGTTGCTTCTGATAGTCATGCATAAAATGCCAAATAATGGGTAAGCTTGCCAAAAAAAGCAATAGCAGTGAAAGGATAAAGCGCCAGCTAAGCCCTGCCAGTAAAATAACGCAAGCACCGGCAAGCGCAATTAATAAAGCAGTGCCAAGATCAGGTTGTTTAGCCGTTAACATAACAGGAACTAATAAAATTAAGCCACACCAAAATAACTCTTTTTGCCCAGGAGGCAGTTTATTTCGGTGACAATACCATGCAAGCATCATCGGTACTGCAATTTTAACCACTTCAGAAGGTTGAAAACGAATAAAACCAATATCAAGCCAGCGTTGCGCACCTTTGCCCATTTTACCAATGACTAAAACGGTAATCAGTAAGGTTAAGCTAAGGCTGAATACCCAGGGTGCCCATGCTTGTAATTTTATGGGTGGAATTTGTGCAATCACGATCATGAGGATAAAGGCTAGAAATAAGTGAATGATTTGGCTCAATAATAAATTCGTGTTTTGGCCAAGTGCACTGTACAAAACAAACAAACCATAACCTGATAAAACTAACAAGCTTAACAATAGTGGCGTATCAATATGAAGTTTTTGCCAGATATTTTGATATGGCAAGTAGCGTATGGTTTCTTTAGGAGAGTGGTTAACATGCTTGAGTTTCATGAAGCTTTTTTCTCCTGTAATAAATAATAATCCAGTACTTTGCGTGCCACACTTGCTGCCTCTTTAGAATGCTCGACTACCACAGCAAGGGCTATTTGTGGATTGTTAAACGGTGCAAAAGCAATAAATAAAGAATGATCACGCAAACTTTTTGGGGTAGTTTGATCGTTGCTATGCTGATCTTGTTTCAAGCTATAAACTTGCGCGGTACCTGTTTTACCAGCAGCATCATAAGGCGCATTGCGGCCAAAACGGTACCCCGTGCCATCGCCTGCGTAAATTACATCATGCATGGCAGATAAAACGACTTGCCAAGTTGCAGGTTGAAAAACAATCGGTGTTAACTCAATCGAGCTGATGGTCACGGTATCCTGATTGGGTAAAGCTAATTTATACAGCAAATGTGGCTGAAAATGTTGGCCACGCGTTGCTAGTGCAGCCGTGGCATTGGCCAATTGTAACGGCGTGGTTAACATGTAACCTTGACCAATTGATGCATTAACCGTATCGCCGGAATACCAGTGTTGCTGCATGCGTTGCTTTTTCCAGGCAGGAGAAGCCACTAAGCCGGGTAATTCCTCATTCATATCAATACCTGTGGTGGAGCCAAAACCAAACTCATGCAAGACTTCATCAATGGCATTAATGCCAAGTAAATTCGCAAGATTATAAAAATAGGTATCGCACGATTCAGTAATTGCTTTGGTTAAATTAACGTAGCCGTGACCACGATGTAACCAATCATGATAAACATGATTAGTGCCATTTAAAATAAAATAACCGGGATCGCGAATGGTATACTCTGGCGTAATAACGCCATTATTTAATCCTGCTAAGCCTAAAAAGGGCTTAATTGTAGAAGCAATCGGATATTGTCCTCTTAACGCACGATTATAAAGTGGTCGATCGGGGGCATCTTGCAACGCAAGGAAAGTTTTGTTTGATAAACCCGCGACAAATTGATTGGGATCATAAGAGGGGTTGCTGACTAACGCTAAAATTTCACCAGTATTAGGCTGAATGGCAACTACTGCACCGGCATTATCGCCCAGTGCTTTTTCAGCAACTTGCTCTAACTCACTATCAATTGTTAAATAAAGGTTATCGCCTGCAATGGCAGGTTGTTTTTGTAAGACGCGAATAATGCGACCACTGGCATCAATTTCAACTTTTTCGTAACCTGCTTTGCCGTGTAATTGCGCTTCATAATATTTTTCAATACCAACCTTGCCAATATAACCATCAATGCTGTAATTACTTTGGTCAATTTGGCTGTATTCCTGCGCATTAATTCTACCCACGTAACCCACAACCTGCGACAGTGCGGCACCGAGTGGATAATCACGAATTAAACGTGCTTTAATCATGACACCCGGGAATTGGTATTGATTCACCGCAAATTTAGCAACCTCTTCGGGTGTTAATTGAATTTTGATTGGAATCGATTGGAAGTGTTTGGTTTGTTTTAATAACTTGTAGAATTCGCTAATATCATCTTCATCAAGAGTCACGAGTTTCTTTAATTGAGTAATCGTGCTACGCAGATTATGGGTATATTCTGGAATGACTTCCAAACTGAAAACCGGAATATTTTTAGCGAGTAATACGCCATTGCGATCAAAAATTAAACCGCGTTTGGGTGGTAATGGTAGCAGCGTAATCTGATTGTGCTCTGATAAGGTTGTATAGAGTTTATGCTGGTAAATTTGCAAAAAAATCAAGCGTACAGCTAAGCCAATACAGCAAAGGATGATTAACAAGCTCACGACAATAACACGACTCTGAAAAAGCTTCAGTTCATACAGATAGTCTTTGAGAGTTAGGCTTGATTTTGGCATGCCGCAAACCATACCATTTTTAGTATTTTTAGACTAGGGGCTGTTGACAATTCTACTATGCTGGGCGAATCTCATTGATTTTTTGTGCTCCGCTGCTCATTTACTAATGTGTAAACTGCGCTGCGGTGCTCAAAAATCAATGACCTACGCCTCAGCCTAGCGAATTGTTAACAGCCCCTAGAGTGAGTTCGTTAATTTTGACAGATTATAGTAGACTTTAATAACTCGTATCTATTCAGCAAGTTTGAAGGTAAATTGCACCGAGAACGTTCAGATTTGGTGATAAAAACGGCGAAAATATTTTTGAGAAAGCGCAGTGTATGAGTTATACATGAGCATTTCGAGAAAAGATTTTCGCCGTTTTTAGCCCAAATATGGGCGTTCCCAGCTACATGGTGAATAGTTACAATAACTCATTGAAAAGGAATCATAATGACACACTATATTTTAGCCATTGATCAAGGCACTACTTCAACACGCGCCATAATTTTTGATGAAAAGAGCCATATTATCGCCTTGCATCAAGTTGAATTTACGCAGTATTTTCCACAGCCCGGCTGGGTGGAACATGATGGGGAAGAAATTTGGCGATCGGTGGTCACCTGTATTCAGCAAGTGCTGATCAAAGCCAATCTTACTGCCGCTGAAATTACGGCGATTGGGATCTCTAATCAACGTGAAACAACTTTAGTCTGGGATAAACAAAGTGGCGAATTATTACACCGTGCTATCGTATGGCAAGATCGCCGTACTGCAGATTTATGCCAACAATTCATTGCCAATAATATGGATGCGACTATCCAAGCTAAAACCGGTTTATTAATCGACCCGTATTTTTCAGCAACTAAAGTTGCTTGGCTTTTAGATAATGTACCTCATTTACGCACGCGTGCTAATAAAAATGAAATTTTAGTGGGCACGATTGATAGTTTTTTAATTTGGCGTTTAACCGCTGGCAAAGCACATTTAACCGATGCCACCAATGCATCGCGTACCATGCTTTACAATATTAATAAGCACTGTTGGGATCAAGCATTACTGGATTTATTTAAAATCCCAGCCAACATTTTGCCTAAAGTTTGTGATAGTAATGCGAAATTTGGCGTGACCGATCAAAAATTATTTGGTGCAGCGATACCGATCTTAGGCGTTGCCGGTGATCAACAAGCAGCAACGATTGGGCAGGCGTGTTTTACTCCAGGCATGATCAAAAGCACGTATGGAACAGGTTGTTTTGTATTACTCAATACCGGTGATACGCCCGTGTTTTCTAAAAATCGTTTACTCACAACCATTGCTTATCAAATTAATGGTAAAGCAATTTATGGCCTAGAAGGCAGTATTTTTATTGCCGGTGCAGCAATTCAATGGTTGCGTGATGCGTTGCATCTCATTGCCAAAGCCAGTGAAACAGAAGCGCTGGTTAATCAAACCCACAATAATAGCGGCGTTTATTTAGTACCGGCTTTTACCGGTTTGGGTGCGCCATTTTGGGATCCGTTAGCGCGCGGTGCTATTTTCGGTTTAACGCGTGATACGGGTGTGAAGGAAATTGTGCGCGCTGCCTTAGAAGCAGTTTGTTATCAAACGCGTGATTTATTAACGGCAATGCAACAAGACGGTATTGCGAGAGTGACTAATATTCGTGTCGATGGTGGCATGGCGATAAATGACTGGGTGATGCAATTTTTAGCCGATATTTTAGGCATTGAAATTACAAGACCACGCATTAATGAAACCAGTAGTTTAGGTGTGGCGTATTTAGCCGGTTTAAGTGCTGGTGTTTATGACTCACTGCAAACAATTGCACAATTATGGCAATGCGAAAAAAATTTTACGCCAACAATGTCTTCCCAAGATGCAAAAAAATTATACGAAGGTTGGTTGGAAGCTGTAGCAAAGATTTGTCATGATTCGGATCACTAATTCACTGGATTAATTTCTTTTAGGTGAGATTGGTGGCAAGTTGTTGTGATGCGCAAGGTTTGCATCAGCCATCATTCTGTCATCATCGGTATAATCTTTGGTATAATCTTCTGAATAAAGGTGTGGTCGTAAGCCATCACTGTTGGCTGTATCGCTAAAAGTTATTGCTGCATTATAAAAAATACTGAGCAACCAAGCTTTAAAATCGCCTTTAGGTTTTAAATTTTTATAAAGTAAAGTGGTTAGATTATCACAGTTAAATTTAGCTTTGATTTTAACTAATAATAAATCGTACTGTGATTTATCTTGATTAGCATCGATTGCCATCATCGTCATTGCATAAGCCCATAGCAAGTCACATTTTTTATTGTTATCTTCATCGTAGATCTTCTCTAGGTTGGTTAGCAGATTCATTAACTCAGTCACTATACTCGTTGCCAGAGATTTCTCAGCAGCTTTAGCATGATAAACGGCTACATAGCCTTGCGCCCAAGCATAAAAAAATAGACTTTCTTGATCTTGAACCTGTAAGTTTTCAGTAATCTTCTTAAGCACAAGAAGTATTTTATTTTGCTGGTCACCTACGGCTTGTAATGCTAGTAGCAAGCGCCCCAATAACCAGGCCTTGAAGTTAGGTTTTTCTTTCATTTCTTCAACTTGTTTAATGAAGGAATCAACGCTGTTATTGGTAATACTAGCATCACCCGTCATAGCTGTGGCCAGCATTGGCATGCTTAATTGGTAAGGGTTATTTGATTCATTTTTAGAAGGCCTAGACCTACAGCAGAAAGATCGAAAGAAAGACAACATAGAACTTACCTACTAACAAAACAAGAGCGTGATTATAATGTATTCCAAAAAGAGAGCAATACCCATTCTAACAATAAATGAATTAAGCAAGCGTTTTTATGAGAAATTTACAAAACCCTCACACTTGACCAGCAAAAACAATCTGTTACACTTTCCCGGGTAGTTTTAGAGGACATAACCAACCTTTTCAATGAGCAGCTTGGAAATGGATAAAATCGTTATTAACGAATAGTGAGGGAGCAAATGAAATTATTTTCTAAAATAGCTAGTCTAATTATCTTGGGTGCAATGCTTGGCACAAATGTGCAAGCATCCGGTTTTCGTCTTACACCTTCAATTGGGGTCATCGATTTTGATAGTGATATCCAAACCAAATCGGCAGCCATTCCCAGTATCACGCTAGGTTACAATGCGACACGCAACCTTGGGGTTGAAGTATTATTCGGTGGAACTAGCAGTGATCGTAAAGATGTTGTTGATAGAAATGTTGATATTTTAATTGCCAACTTTGATGCAGTTTATCGCTTTAACAACGTATTGGGGTTATATCCCTTAATTTTCGGTGGTGTTGGCTTAAATTATTTAAAACCGTATGGCACGATTAACGCGACCAACCCAAATGGCGATCAAGCTTATACCCAGGCAACACTCAATGCGGGTATTGGTGCTGAATATTGTTTGTCACAGCAGTTTGCTATTCGTGGCGATGTGCGTGATCTTTATGTGATGAATGGCGGGCGTAACAATTTGTTAGCCAACATTGGGTTAACCATCTATTTCCCAAGCAAAACACCAAAACCTGTAAGATTTGTTAAGTAATTTTGTATCTGCTTACCTCTGTTAGCTTTATATTAACCAGAACGTTCAGATTTGGGCTAAAAACGGCAAAAATAGGGACGTTCTCTGCTACGGGGTAAGTAGTTACGTAATTTTTTTAGTTTAATACGAATTACCACACTTCCGTTATCGCGAGCGTTAGCTTTGAGCAATCCAGGGAAAGGATCTGCGGTCGTGAAAAGCTTAGCAAAACGTGCTAATCGTGCCACTCGCCCCTGGATTGC
>CAYGTS010000033.1:0-19582 GCA_964352905.1 uncultured Legionellales bacterium
ATGTGAGATTGCCCAAATATGGCTGTTCCTCGCTACACCGGGAATTGCTGCCTTACCACCTGATCAGCAAGGGACTTATTTAAACTGGGATATTGCCAAAGATCGCGAAGCAATTTTAAAACATGAGTTACCAGCAACCCATCTATGGATTTTTGATGAAATTCATAAGTACCCAAATTGGCGTAATTATTTAAAAGGTTTATACGATCAATTTGCAGACAGTAAAGCCATTTTAGTGACAGGCAGTGCGAGACTTGATTATTACCGGCGCGGTGGTGATTCGTTGCAAGGACGGTATCATTACTTGCGTCTTAACCCGTTATCTGTTGCGGAATTAAAATTACAACAGCAAGCTGATATATTAACATTGTATCAACTCGGCGGTTTTCCCGAACCGTATTTTTCAGGCGTTGCTGTTGAAGCAAAACGCTGGTCACGTGAATATCGCCAGCGCTTAATCCAAGACGATTTATTATCACTTGAAAAAGTGCATGATATTGCAAAACTCGAATTATTAATGTTGCGTTTGCCGCAATTGGTCGGTGCACCGTTATCGATTAATGCCTTACGTGAAGATTTACAAGTCAGTCACAATACCGCGGCGAATTGGCTTGATATTTTAGAGCGACTCTATGCGTTATTCCGTTTAGCGCCGTTTGGCGCACCCATGCTACGCGCTGTTAAAAAAGAGCAAAAACATTTTCATTATGATTGGACTTTAATTGAGGATGAAGGCGCGCGTTTTGAAAATATGGTGGCGTGTCATTTACTCAAATGGGTGCAATTTCAAGAAGACACGCAAGGTCGTGATGTGGGCTTGCGTTATTTTCGTGATATTGATGGGCGCGAGGTCGATTTTATTATTGTTGAAAATAATCAACCAATTGCCGCGATTGAATGTAAATTAAACGATCGCGCCATTAGCCCCAGTTTAATCTATTTTAAAAAACGCTTTCCTGATTGCCAAGCGTGGCAAATTGCACTGCATAGCCAAAAAGATTACCTTTCTAAAGAAAGTATTCGCGTTTGTCCTGCATTGCTTTATTTGCAAGGGTTGGTGTAATGGAAGTTAAGGGTTAAACGCGTTGCCAAGGTCTTGCCATAGGATCGTTGTGCTGCACTGAATTTTCCACTGGCGCACGCGCTGCTTTTATTTTTTCTTGTAAATCGTTAGAAAGCTCATGTTGAAAAACTTCATTACGATCTAATGTGTAATAGTATTTGCTATCGCCAAAATAAGGTCTTATATCGCCATCAGCGTCATGCTTGGTAAATGCATTTTCAAATGTTTGATCTTGGCGATACTTCAGTTGATTAAATTGGTGTGATGTTAGCACAAGGGCATGTTGAAATTCACCTTGAAAGTAATGCTCATGTCTTGCTAGGGCGATCTTAGCGCTATAGCCAATCTCGCGAGCTGCTTCATCTGGGTTTATTTCGTAATGCTTTTTAAAAACCGCTCGATCCGCTTCCTCCTGAAAATAAATTACATATTTTTCTGTATGATGATTTTCTAACTGAAATTTCGCTATAGCCACACGAACCGGAAACTCAGCTTTTGCCTGCTGCAATGCAGCGGTGACTGCCTTTGTAGCAGCAGTCTGGTGAATAGCCTCGTGAGTGCGGCGGTGTGTGTTTAAGATTTCACTAATGCTTCTTCCTGCTGGTTCATCGCCAAAGGTATAATTCAGCAAGAATTTACCAACAGGGCCACCCCCAGGAAAACCATCGTTATGTGATGTATAACGATAACGTGAATTTTGCTTGATAGACAAGCGTACTTGGTCATCATTTGTCTGCGCAAGCAAGTAGTTGATTTCATCCTGCTCAAACTTTAAATTTTTCCAAGGAGTTTTATTGCCCTGGTTAGGATTAATTTTATCGTATACCCGTTGTTCTACAGGTATTATGAGGCCAAAGCGGCTTATTAAAAAATTAAGTTCGAACCTATTAAAACTTCTTTGCCGCTCACTCTGCAATTTTTTTATAATCCGGGAGGCAAGTAGTTCTCGCATAAAATCTGACAATCCATGGTGCTTAAATATCTTTGCTTGTGAGTTTTTTAAAAATGATTGTAGTTCTGCGAGCAAATACTCTTTTTCGTTAGCGGTAAATGATTGATTGTTAGGGGTTGCATTTATCTTTCCGAACAACCCGCCAAGCTTAGGATCTGTGTTAAAATTTTGCTTAATAAGCTCGATCTGCCCTGGCACTAATCCAGCAAGAACGTGGAATCCATTAACTTTACCTTGTTCCTCGTAGATATTTTGTAAATCAGGACGACGTAACCACGCCAATGCTTTCGTGATTTTGGCTATTTTTGCTTCAGTTTTTACAGGATTAGTGAAGTATTTTTTAATCCTCCATAGTGATATATTGAATCCTGATTTGTGCTGAGGATTCCTAATTCGATCTAGCTCATCCTGTAAACGCTGTTTAATTTCTTCAAGCGCTGATACTAGCGTAGCTTGCATTGCTGCAAAAAGGTTATTAGGTTGTCCACTCATCATAATACATCACCTGAAGGGTTGATTCTTATTAAAGCCATTTTAGCAAAAGCTTAAAAATAAGCCAGCAGAGTTTTGCGTGAGTTGGTAACTTACTCTCATTCCACAATAATCTTGCCGCGATACAGGCCCATCGGGCAGCTAAACGAAATTTTCAATTAACTGTATAATAATCATAAGGTTCCGTCATTGCGAGGAGCGCAGCGACGACGCAATCCAGGGTTAGGATCGGCGATTTTGCAAAATTTCCGCCGCAATGACTAATCGTGCCACTGCATTAACTAACATCACATGTAACTATTCACCCTGTGGATGGGAACGCCCTGATCCCCGCTTATCAAGAGGACTGGCGTTTGGGCAAATATGAAGCTAAAGGGGGGTAAGCAGATACAAAGCGTAAGCGATTTGCATTTAATACAATCGTTAAAGAAGATGCCGCCATCGCAGCACCGGCAATAACCGGGCTTAATAATATGCCAAACACAGGATATAAAATCCCGGCAGCCACCGGAATGCCAAGGCCATTATAAATAAAGGCAAAAAATAAATTTTGTTTAATATTGCGCAATGTTGCATGCGAAATTTGGATCGCTTGCGGTACAGTCACTAAACTATTGCGCAGTAACGTGATATCGGCGCTTTCAATCGCCACATCGGTACCGCTGCCAATCGCAAACCCTACATTGGCTTGGGATAAGGCTGGTGCGTCATTAATGCCATCACCCACCATCGCAACAATTTTACCGCCTTTTTGCAATTTAGTAATGTAATCGAGTTTTTCTTGCGGTAATACATCGGCAATGAATTTATCAACACCAACTTCATTCGCTACAACCTGTGCGGTGTGTTGATTATCACCGGTGAGCATGACGACTTTAATTCCTTGTTGTTGCAATGCTTGAATGGCCGCTAAGGAATCTGGTTTAATCGCATCGGAAATACCAATAATACCGAGTAATTCATTATCGGTGGCCAAATAAATTACGGTTTGCCCCTGCCCCGCAAAATGATTAGCGGTTTGTTCATGTTCTGCTAACAAAATTTTATTGTCATGCATTAATTTATAATTACCCAAAAAATAATTTCTCTTTTCATAGCGGCAAATCACCCCTTTGCCACTGATCGCTTTAAATTCTTCGGGTTGAAATAATTCAACACCCTCATGTTGTGCGCTTTCTACAATGGCTGCGGCTAAAGGGTGTTCAGAGTTTGCCTCAATGCTGGCTGCAATTTGAATGATTTTAGTTTTATCAAGATTACTTGCAGCATAAACTTGGCTAACAGTGGGTTTACCCTGGGTGATAGTGCCGGTTTTATCTAATACCACGACATCAATTTTTGATGCGGTTTGCAACGCATCGCCATCGCGAATTAAAATGCCATTTTCAGCGGCTTTACCCACACCCACCATAATTGACATTGGTGTGCCTAAGCCCAACGCGCAAGGGCAAGCAATAATTAAAACCGTCATGCCGGTGGCAATCATAAACGCTATTTTAGGTTCAGGCCCAAAGTTTAACCAAACTAGGGCAGTGATAATGGCTGTGATTAAAACGATTGGCACAAAATAACTTGAAATTTTATCCACTAAACGCCCAATTGCCGGTTTAGAATTTTGCGCTTGTTGCACTAAACTAATAATACGTGCCAAGGCGGTATCTTTACCCACGGCGGTCGCTTTATAAAAAAAGGACCCTGATTGATTCATCGTACCAGCAGCAACATGATCAGTTTGCTGTTTTTTAATTGCCACAGGTTCACCGGTTAGCATCGATTCATCGATATAGGATTCACCTAAGGTTATCGTGCCATCGACTGGAATTTGATTGCCGGGTTTGATGCGAATTAAATCGCCGATTTTAACTTCATCGATCGGCACGTCTTTTTCATGTCCTTCATCAACAATGATTTTCGCGGTTTTGGGTTGTAAGCCAATTAGTTTTTTAATCGCAGCGGATGTGTTACGCTGCGCACGTGCCTCTAAAAATGCACCTAAATTAACAAAGGCAATAATTAAACTAGAGGCTTCAAAATAAACATGGCGTGCTAATTCAGGAATAACATTCGGGAAAAGTAACACTGCGGTTGAATAAAGCCAAGCTGCACTGGTGCCGATCACAATTAAGGTATCCATGTTAGCATGCTGTGATCCAAATGCTTTAAATGCTGATTTAAACATATGACCTGCCGAATACACCAGCACACTTAAGCTAAAAAAAGCGCATAGCCACCAAACAATTTGTCCTTGATCGGAATAAAAATCAGGTACTAAATCAAACATGGAAATAATGAATAACGGTATGCTGATAATCCACGCATACAGGGTTTTACGCAATAAACGGGATTGAAATTGTTCTTCTAAGTTGGTGTGACAGGTTTTCATGGTTTAGTCACCTTACGTTGGTTATCATAAGGCAAGGGTAAAAAATGCAAAAAATAATCCGGCTGATCGTTCAGATAGCAACAATTATCTATCGCAAATTCATCTTTAACAACGGCGAGTAATTGCATACCACCGTTTACATCAGGTTTAGCAATCACCACATCGCCAGCATCGATCACTTGTTCGGCTTGTTTAGCCATAATTTTTGTACCAGGACGTGTAATCAGTTGCGAATCAACGTGCGCGCGATAAAGATGACTTTTAAGCTTACCTAAAAATTCCATGCGTGCTACGACTTCTTGGCCGGTATAACAACCTTTATTAAAACTCACGCCTCCTAATGCCGGAAAGTTAATTTGGTGTGGCGTGAAATGCCCAATTGTAGAAGGATAGATCGTTGGTAATCCATTTTGAATATTGATTAACTGCCAACTATCTGCGCCCACCGGCGTGGCTTTTTGGCACAAGTGTTGCCACAACGGAATCATGCTAGCGGCCGGTGCAAAAATCAGGAAGCGTTTAATGTCACTCGAAATATTTAAAATAATGCAATCATGCAGGTGGCTGACTTGATTCATTTTTAGCGGTAAATGATTAAAAAAATCGCCTAAGAGTTTAGGGATGTTAGGTCCTGCCACACACACTTGCACCCAATTGTTACTATCATTACTAAGAGTGGCTTTAGAAAAAACCGCGTACTTTTGTAATTGTGCAAGCGTAGGCACCACAATGGTTCCCGGCATGAATAAATAATAACAACCTTCTCCCATAAAAATGCGAAAGGTTGCGAGCACACGCCCCTTGGGATTGCAATAGGCACCAATCGTGCTTTGTTGCTCTGTAATTGTATCCATATTACAGGTCAGTTGGCCTTGTAAGAATTTTTTAGCCTCATCACCGCTGACTTTAATAATGCCTTTATGTGACAAATCAATGATCGTGTCATGAGTAAAGGTTAAGCTTAATTCGTGCTGGAAATTACCGTAATCCGTGATGCGATCCCGATAATAGTTGGGATGATACTGTTTAAGAAACTGTTGCCACGTCTTGTCCATCGTTTTGTATTACTATATGATTAAAATAAAATGGTACTTTAGCACCGGAACAATCATGTCACAACACCTTGATGCAAAACGTTTAAAATGGGCTTGTCGCCGCGGTATGCTTGAACTGGATATCTTTTTAGGCAACTTTTTAGAGCATGTTTATGCCAGCCTTTCCTCACAACAAAAACAGTGTTTTGTCGATTTATTAACGTATCCCGATCCGGTATTATTTGCTTGGCTAACTGGCGCACAACAACCTGAAAACCCTGAACTGCAAGCAATGGTAACCTTAATTCATGCAACAACCGTTAATCGTAATCAATCTGACTAAATCAACCTGGCTGTTGATTTATTTTATCTTCTTGCATTGCGGTGCGTTACTCGCATTAACCCTCACGGATATTACATTTTCCATAAAATTTTTATTAGCCACGATCGTGTTAGGGCATGCCGTACAGTTATATTATCGGCAGGGGCGTTTTGCTATTCATAAGATCAGCTATCAAAAAGCAGGGGTGTGGTTGCTACAGGATCAACACAATATTATTTATCCTGCCAAATTAGTAGGTGAAAATTTTGTGACAGCGCCATTAATGATTTTACAGTTTCGTTTAATTGATACGCATAAAAAAATAGCCAGTATTATTACCGCTGATAATAGTGATCAGCAGCAACGGCGGCGATTAAGAGTTTTTTTGCATGTCACAAAACAGCAATTATTGAATTAATGCCAAGAGACGCTTCTTTAACTTTTCTTGTTGTGCAGGATCGGTAAATGCATGGTCATGATTGTCACTAATATAAAATACATCTTCTGCGCGCTCACCCAAGGTAACAATTTTTGCCGTTTTTAATTTAACGCCACACTCTACAAATGCGATACCAATTTTTGCCAGTAAGCCAGGCTTATCTAAACAGAATATTTCAAGGATTGTAACATTGTTATTTTTTGGCTGGTTAAATTGAATTTTAGTAGGCATTGAAAAATGCTTAAGTTTAGTTGAACGAAAGCGTTTGATCGAGACTGGTCTGCACTTAACTAAAGATTGTTTTAGATGCGTGAGTAAGGCTTCAACTTCATCGGCAAGGGTTAGCTTTTGATCATGAAAATTGAGAACCTGAAAAGAATCATAAGAATAACCATCTTTTGAGGTAATAATGCGCGCTTCAAAAATATTAATATTAAACTTACTAATGACCGATACGGTTGTGGCAAATAAATAATCCTGGTCTTTGGCATGAACAAAAATGGTTGTTGCCGCTTTATAAATATCGTTGCTAATTAAAATTAAAGGTTGTGCTTGATCGGCATGGTTTAACACATGACTCACTTGCCAAACAATTTCTTCTACGGCATTATTTAAAAAATAATTATTACCTAAATTAAACCAAATAGCTAACACTTGTTGTTCTTGAAAACCTTGTTGCATTAACTGCTGTAGAGCCTGTTGTTTTTTATTGCGAATAACTTCTATTTGTTTGCGCGGTTGTTTTGCTAAGTGTTGGGTTGCTATGAAATATAAATCACGCAAGATTGAATGTTTCCAGCCATTCCATAATTTCTCATTGGTGCCACGTATATCGGCAATCGTTAATAAAAAAAGGTAATCTAAAAAATGCTGGTGTTTGATTTTATCGCAAAATTCATCAATCACATCGGGATCATGAATATCACGACGCTGCGCAGTTACTGACATCAATAAATGATTTTCAACCAAAAAACTGATTAAGTCAGCGCCCGCTTGATCAATATTATGTTGCTGGCAAAAATCCCTTGCATCCTGTGCGCCGAGTTGTGAGTGATCGCCACCACGACCTTTGGCAATATCATGAAACATTGCTGCTAAATAAAGATATTCTATATTTTTTATATTTTTAATTAACTCATGGCAGAGTGGAAATTGTTTTTCACTGCTCGGATCTAAAAATTTTTCAATATTATGAATGACCACTAAGGTATGATAATCCACCGTGTAAACATGAAATAAATCATATTGCATGCGCCCAATAATATTTGCAAAGACCGGTAAATAACGCCCCAAAATACCATAGCGATTCATACGTCGTAGCTGTGCTGAGACACCTTCTCCTTGCTGTAAGAGCTGCATAAATAATTGTTGATTACGTGCATTGCTACGAAATGCATCATTAATCAGTGGTAGGACTTGATGTACTTGGCGAATCGTGCTGGCCCGCACACCGCGAATATGTGGGTTTTTAATTAACAAAATAAATAATTCAAATAAAGTCGTTGGGTTTTCATGAAAAACTTTCTCATGATTTGTTTCAATGTAATTATTAATCAACTGAAAGTGATGATTGATTTTTTGTGGTAGTGAATTTTTTTGATCTTCAACAATTTCTTCACGGAAAGATTGCAATAATAATTCATTTAACTCACGTATTGTTTTAGCGGTACGGAAATAATGTTGCATGAATTGTTCTATAGCAATAGCAGAGGGTTTATCTTGGTAACCAAATAAACTCGCTAATTGTTTTTGGTAATCAAATAATAAACGGTCTTCGCGGCGACCTGTAATAATATGCAAGGCAAAGCGAATTTTCCATAATAAATTTTGCGCATTACAAATTGCATGATATTCATCTTCCGTCATAAAGCCGTGTGTTACCAACTCATGCAAATCATGCGCATGAAAATGACGTTTAGACACCCAGCCGATCATGTGAATATCGCGCAGACCGCCAGGTGAGTTTTTAATATTCGGCTCTAAATTAAACGCAGTATTATGAAATTTAGCATGACGTTGTTCTTGCTCATCTAGTTTGGCTTTAAAAAAAGCCTTACTTGACCAAGTTTGATCCGCATCCAATGTGTTGATAAGGGTATGATACAGTAATTCTTCACCAGCTAATAATCGTGCTTCCATTAAATTCGTTGCAACCGTAATCTCTTTTTTGAACAAAGCATGACATTCAGCAATCGAACGCACTGCATGACCTACTTCTAATTTAATGTCCCAACACAAATTAATGAATTGGCCAATCTTTTCATGATCGTGAGAGTTCGCTGAGTTGGTGGTTAAGATTAAAATATCAATATCCGAAGCGGGAAATAATTCTCGGCGACCGTACCCCCCGACTGCGATTAAACATAATGATGGTGAGGCATCTAGCTTATAAAGCTTAAAGGCTTGCCTTAATAGTAAGTCAATAAAATCACTCCAGTCTTGGACAAGCGTTGTAATTAACGCATCCTGTAGAAAGTGATCACCGATAATTTGGCGTGCCTCTGTTAAACATTCACGAAACAAAGCAGTCGCTTTTTTTGCATCTTGGCATTGATTAATTTTTTGGCTTAACGCATTTAACGCTTTAGCTGGCATGATTGAAAATTGATTTTTCTTCATCGCGCATGGTTAACACTTCATAACCTGTTTCAGTTACCAATATGGTGTGCTCCCATTGCGCCGATAAGCTGTGATCTTTCGTGACCGCAGTCCAACCATCGGGTAAAATTTTAATATGGCGTTTACCCGCGTTAATCATGGGTTCAATCGTAAACGTCATTCCTGGTTTTAAAGTTAAGCCGGTGTGTGGTTGCCCATAATGCAAGACTTGCGGGTCCTCATGAAAGACTTTGCCAATCCCATGCCCACAAAATTCACGCACCACTGAAAAACGATTAGATTCGGCATGTTTTTGAATGGCATGGCCAATATCACCCAATTGCACGCCCGGTTTCACCATTTTAATGCCAAGATACAATGATTCATGACACACTTTGCTCAAACGTTGTGCCAATACCGAAGGTTTGCCAATAAAAAAAGTTTTACTGGTATCGCCATGGTAACCGTCTTTAATTACGGTGATATCGATATTTAAAATATCCCCATCGCGTAACTTACGATCGCTTGGAATGCCATGACAAACTTGGTGATTCACGGAAGTGCAGATCGATTTGGGAAAACCTTTATAATTCAGTGGGGCAGGAATGGCCTGTTGGGTGTTAACAATATAATCATGACAAATCGTATTTAATTCATCGGTCGTAACACCCGATTTAACGTGTTCTGCAATCATAGTGAGTACATCGCTAGCCAATTTGCCTGCCATACGCATTTTTTCGATTTCTTGTGATGTTTTTATCGTAACAGCCATTATCTCTTCCAAATATTCTTACAAAATCGCGTTATTGTACGTGGATTTATCAAAATTCGCTAGTTTAATGGCGGTCGCCGTTACGATCCACGGCAGGGCTCGATCGACACGGAGTTAACCATCATGTTAATATGCATTTTTTGTATTGAGGATAGTCACATGCAACAACAGCGAGCACCGCTTTACGCGCGCATCGTGCCTTTTATTGGCATTGGTATTGCCTTAGTGGTGATGTTTTTTGCACTAATAATTGGTATTTATTTGCTGGTTTTTGGATCGCTTGTCGGTGTGGTTTTATTTGTGATTGTTTATTTAAAACGAAAGTTTTTCACAAGCAAAACGCATTATCCAACGAAGCGGCAAGGTAAGATTTACGATCATAGAGACAGTGAATAGTTACGGTGAATGATTACAACAGATTGAACGCTTAAAATGCACCTTAAGCAATTCACAGCAACAGCGCCAAAAAACACCGTTGGCACTTTCAGCTAAAGTATGGTATAAAGTGCGGCTAACGGTAGCAGGCTATGTTACTGATATTTTAACCAATCACACTGTATTATCTAACATGCTTTAGGGTGCCAATTTATTTATTAATCAATTGGTTAAATCATGTAAACAGTGGGAGTTTAACCCTCTTAGGAGAATAAAATGACTGCAATGACAATGCGACAAATGTTGCAAGCCGGTGTTCACTTCGGCCACCAAACCCGTTACTGGAACCCCAAAATGGGCGAATACATTTTTGGCGCGCGTAACCGAATCCATATTATCAATCTTGAAAAAACCTTACCCTTATTCAACGAGGCAATGAATTTCTTTTCACGCTTAGCGGCTAATAAGGGCAAAGTACTTTTTGTTGGCACAAAATGGGCTGCGCAAGACATTATCCGTGAGCAAGCAAAACGCTGTGGCATGCCTTATGTTGATTTTCGTTGGTTGGGTGGGATGTTAACCAACTATAAAACCGTACGCCAATCTATACGCCGTTTAAAAGAATTAGAAGCACAAGAGAAAGAAGGTTTATTTGACAGAGTGACTAAAAAAGAAGCCTTGCAAATTAAACGTGAAATGATCAAATTAGAGCGCAGTTTAGGCGGGATTAAAGACATGGGTTCTTTACCGGATGCGCTCTTCATTATCGATGTTGGTTATGAAAAAATTGCGATTCAAGAAGCTAATAAATTAAAAATTCCAGTCATTGGTGTGGTTGATACCAACCGTGATCCGAATGGCATTGACTACGTGATTCCAGGTAACGATGATTCGCGTAGCGCAATTGAACTCTATACTTCGATGGTTGCTAATATCATTCTTGAAGCTCGTGGCACGAATACGACAGCCGTTAATGCCAAAGATGACTTTGTTGAAGTAGAACTTGATGAAGTTGCTGTAAAAGAAAATGTTGCAGCAAAGTTTGGTTATTCAGATGAAGAAGAGAATTAATTCATTAGTAACTGCTCGCCCCTTTAGCTTGCTGTTTATCAAGAACGTTCAGATTTGGCGATAAAAATGGCGAAAATATTTTTGAGAAAGCGCAGTTTATGCGTTATAAATGAGCATTTCGATAAAAGATTTTCGCCGTTTTTAGCCCAAAGATGGACGTTCCCCGCTACGGAGTGAGCAGTTACATTCATCATTAGTAACTACTCACTCCGTAGCAGGGAACGCCAAATTTGAACGTTCTGGTCAATATAAGCTAAAGGGGCTGAGCAGATATCATCATTAAAATAAACGATAGAGGAAAAATAATGGCAATTACAGCAGCTTTAGTTAAAGAGTTACGCGAAAGAACTGGCGTTGGTATGATGGAGTGCAAAAAAGCGCTTGAAGCAGTTGGTGGTGATATTGAAGCCGCGATTGAAGAAATGCGAAAATCCGGTCAGGCCAAAGCCCTGAAAAAAGCCGGCCGAATCGCCGCAGAAGGCATGGTTGCAACCTGTCTCACGGAAAATATTGCAACCATTCTTGAGATAAATTGTGAAACAGATTTTGTGGCACGTGATGAGCAATTTAATCATTTTGTTGCAGCTGCAGTTAAAATGGCGGCACAATCTAAAAGCCAGAATGTTGAGCAATTAGCGGATGCTAAATTAAACGCAGATAAAACGGTTGAACAAGCACGCCAAGAATTAATCGTTAAAATCGGTGAAAATATTTCGTTGCGTCGTGTTGATCACGTTAAGTCCAACAATGTTGCTGATTATATTCACTTAAACAATAAAATTGGTGTTGTGGTGGCGCTTGATGGTGGTGATGAAAATCTTGCGAAAGATATCGCCATGCATATTGCCGCATGCAGCCCGGTTGCGATTACTGCTGATGAAGTTTCAGCAGATGTGATTGCAAAAGAGCGTGAAATCGCTAAAGCACAAGCTGAAGAAAGTGGTAAACCAGCTGATATTATCGAAAAAATGATTGAAGGCCGAATTAATAAATTCTTGAAAGAAGTTACTTTATTAGGCCAACCGTTTGTTAAAGATCCGAATCTTTCTATTGAGAAATTATTGCAACAGCATAAAGCCAGCGTGCTTAAATTCATTCGCTATGAAGTGGGTGAAGGGATTGAGAAAAAAGAAGAGGATTTTGTTGCTGAAGTTATGGCGCAAGCTCGTGGAGGCAATTAGTGGATCATATTGCACCCAAAAAACCTATTTACAAACGAATTTTGTTAAAGTTATCGGGTGAAGCTTTGACAGGAGATAGCGATTTTGGCATTTCTCCTAAAGTCATTGCTCGTATGAGTAAAGAAATTGCTGAATTAGTTCACTTGGATGTGCAAGTGGGGTTGGTGATTGGTGGTGGTAATTTATTTCGTGGCCAAGCACTTTCTAAAGCCGGTTTAGGCCGCATCACGGGTGATTACATGGGCATGTTAGCAACTGTCATGAATGCGCTTGCCATGCGGGATATGTTAGAGCAAATTAACATTGCAACGCGTGTCATGTCTGCTATTCCCATGAGCGGTGTAGTTGATCATTACGATCGCCGCAAAGCAATCCACCATTTAGAGCAAAAGCGTGTCGTTTTATTTTCAGCCGGTACCGGTAATCCGCTTGTGACCACCGATTCTGCTGCCAGTTTGCGCAGCATTGAAGTGGAAGCAGATATCTTATTAAAAGCCACCAACGTTGATGGTATTTACAGTACCGATCCAGCGCTTGATCCCACTGCAGAGCGTTATCACCAACTAACGTATGCTGAAGTATTAAAAAAAGAATTAGGTGTGATGGATTTAACCGCATTTTGCCAATGCCGTGATCATAATATGCCAATACGTGTTTTTAATTTGAATAAAGAAAAAGCATTGTTGCGAATCGTTATGGGTGAAGATGAAGGTACTTTAGTGACCAGTTAAGTTTAGAGGAAGAAATAAATGTTAGAGCAACTTAAAAAAGATGCTGAAAAAAGAATGACTAAATCCATTGAGTCATTTAAATTAGATTTAACCAAATTACGTACTGGGCGCGCGCAACCCAGTTTATTGGATCATGTGGTGGTTTCTTACTACGGTAATGAAACACCGCTTAACCAAGTTGCGAATGTCTCAGTTGCTGATTCCAGAACACTTTCCATTCAGCCTTGGGAAAAAAGCATGATTGAACCGATCGAAAAAGCAATCATGAATTCTGATTTAGGCTTAAACCCCGTGACAGCTGGGCAGATTATTCGCGTGCCATTGCCGCCGTTAACCGAAGAGCGTCGTCGTGAAATGATTAAAGTCGTTAAGCAAGAAGCTGAAAATACCAAAGTGGCGATCCGCAATATTCGTCGTGATGCTAATAACGCCTGTAAAGATGCGCTCAAGAATAAACAAATTACGGAAGACGACGTGCGTCGTAGTGAAGAAGTTATTCAAAAATTAACGGATAAATACGTTAAAGACGTGGAGACTATTTTTGCAGCGAAAGAAGCGGAGTTGATGGAAGTTTAGAAGCGTCGTTTAATGAGCACTCAACAATACGACAAAACACCCAAGCACGTTGCCATCATCATGGATGGTAATGGCCGTTGGGCCAAGTTGCGCAACAAACCGCGTGTCACCGGCCACAAAGAAGGCATTAAATCGGTGCGTGAAATTATTTCAGTTGCCGCTGAACATCGTATTAACTATCTTACCTTATTCGCTTTTGGCCAAGAAAACTGGCGGCGTCCTGCAGAAGAAGTTAGCTTCTTAATGAATTTGTTTACTAACACGCTTAAACATGAAGTAAAGAAATTGCATAAAAATGGTGTTAGGTTTCGTGTGATAGGGGATCGCTCACGTTTTTCGCAGGAGCTCAATAAAATCATCGCTCAGTCAGAGCAGTTAACTGCTCATAATACCGGCTTACAATTAAACTTGGCTGTTAATTACAGCGGGCGCTGGGATATTTTACAAGCAGTACAAAAGCTACTACAAGCAGGACTGACTGAAATTAATGAAACGCATTTAGAACAGCAATTAGCAACGGCTAATCTGCCAGATCCCGATTTGTTTATCCGCAGCAGTGGTGAATGTCGTCTCAGTAATTTTATGCTATGGCAACTTGCCTATACCGAAATGGTGTATAGTGAGGTATTATGGCCTGATTTTAAACGCCAACATTTTGAAGAAGCGCTGCAATCGTATGCGAGCCGCCAGAGGCGATTTGGCTATACCAGTGAGCAAGTTGCAACCCAAATAAAACAGGAGTAAGTGAAAAATGCTAATGCCAAGGATTATAACAGCTGCTATTTTAATTCCAATTGTGCTGCTTGCGATTATTTTTTTACCGATCCAAACTTTTGGCATCGTTACGGCACTCTTATTTACTTTATGTGCTGTTGAATGGGCGGGGTTTATTCACCTATCGAGGGTGCGAAAAATTGCCTATATTATTTTCACCCTGGCCCTACTGATCGTTTTAAGTTACATTCCCTTGATTATGGCGAAAGTGTTTTTATGGATTGGCTTACTGTGGTGGCTACTGGCGTTGGTTTTACTGGTGACTTATCCTAAATTTAATCAAGTATGGCAAAATCAATCAACCCAACAAGTTGTCGGCTGGTGCTTAATTATACCGTGCTGGTCTGGTATCAACGTTATTATTGCTTATCCCTACGGTCGTTTAATGTTAATTTTATTGTTGATCCTCATTTGGGCAGCCGATAGTGCGGCTTATTTTGTGGGGAAAAAACACGGCAAACGCAAGATCGCAGCGGCTATTAGCCCTAATAAAACCATTGAAGGTTTACAAGCGGGGATTTTGGCCAGTGCTATTGTCGCTATCATTAGTGTGTTAGTGTTGCCTAAAGGATGGTTGCTGAGTGTCGTGTATTTTATTCTTTATTTTGTCATGGTGTTTGTGGCACTACACGGTGATTTAACTGAAAGCATGTTAAAAAGACTACAAGGTGTTAAAGACAGCGGTAATATTTTACCAGGACACGGCGGCTTGTTGGATCGCTTGGATAGCTTACTTGCCTGTGCGCCGATTTTTGCGCTGGGTTTGTTATTAATTTACTAGGCGAATTATGAGTAGAAAAATCGCAGTCTTAGGGGCAACCGGATCCATCGGTGTTAACACCCTTAAGGTGATTGCACAGCACCGCGATCGCTTTGAAGTTGTTGCGTTAGCCGCACACAAAAATACAAACTTATTGTTGCAACAATGCCAACAATTTCGCCCACGCTATGTGGCTATTGTTGATCAAGAGGCTTATCAAAATTTTCAAGCACAGTTATCGCAGCTAGATTATCAACCCGAAATATTATGTGGTGTTGAAGCCTTAACAACTTTAGCGACATTAAACGAGATTGATACCGTCATGGCGGCGGTTGTAGGCAGCGTTGGTGCTCAGTCAACGCTTGCTGCAGCCAGGGCTGGTAAACGTATTTTACTCGCCAATAAAGAATCCTTAGTGATGACAGGGCGCTTAATGATGGAAGCGGTTAAATGTCATCACGCTGAAATTATTCCGGTCGATAGTGAGCATAATGCGATTTTTCAATGCTTGCCCAGCGGTTATCAATGTGGCCAGCGCGCGCCAGATGTTAAACAAATTATTTTAACCGCATCCGGGGGACCCTTTCGTGATCAACGTTTAGCTGATTTAAACAAGGTGACTGTTGAACAGGCTTGTGCCCACCCTAATTGGAAAATGGGGCAAAAAGTTTCTATCGATTCTGCGACCATGGTTAATAAAGCGTTAGAGTTAATCGAAGCTTACTGGTTATTTGCACAGCCGCTTGAACATTATAAAATTTTATTACACCCACAAAGCGTGATTCATTCATTAGTGTATTATCAAGATGGATCAATGCTAGCGCAGTTAGGCCAATCTGATATGCGTGTGCCAATTGCTGCGGCTTTAAGTTGGCCAGAGCGTATTAAAACCGATCTAGATTATCTTGATTTAGCCGCTATCGCATCGTTACAGTTTCGTGAAGTGGATGAAAAACGTTTCCCTAGTATTGCGTTGTGCTATGAAGTACTTAAAGCGGGCAATGATGCAAGTATCGTGTTTAACGCAGCGAATGAAGCATTAGTTGCGGCGTTTATTCAAAAGAAAATCTCATTTTTGGCGATCACAGATTTGCTTCAGGAAGTGATGCAAAGCATGCCTATGAGTCGATCAGAGACATTTGCAGAAATCCTCGCCATTGATCAAGCGGCGCGACGGTATACTTACACGTTGATCGAAAAATATCAGGAGCGCACTTTATTTAAGCACAAAAGCGTTACGGAATAAATATTTTTGCATTTTTCTGTTAATACCTGCACAATCACCGGCTAACAATTTTTAGGCCGCATTTATTTTGCTGGCAAAAATGTAACTATTCAGTAAATTTAATTGTGAATTTACCAAGAACGTTCAGATTTGGCGATAAAAACGCCAGTCCTCTTGATAAGCGGGGATCAGGGCGTTCCCATCTACAGGGTGAATAGTTACGCAAAAATTAAAATATCGGGGGATGTTGATGCTAATGCGTAAGAATATAAAGAATATTATATTAGTTACTTTACTATTATTACTAAGTAGCCCAATCTTTGCTTTTCAAGCCTTTGTCGTAAAAAAGATTAGCTTACAAGGCTTGCAAGGGATCAGTCCCAGCACGGTCTATCATTATTTACCGATTAGCGTTGGCCAAACCTTAACAGCAGAACGTTCTTCCGAAGTAATCCAATCACTATACTCAACTGGTTTTTTTCAAAACGTACAATTAGCCCGCGCTGGCGATGTCCTAATTATTACACTAAGCGAAAGGCCGATCATTAGCGTCATCCAATTTAAAGGAAATAAAATTGTTAAAACTGAGCGTTTACAAAAAGCCTTAGATCAATTAGGCCTGTCACCCGGGCAAGTCTTTAATCGTGCGGTGCTGGCTAAGGTAGAATATTCATTAAAAGCGCAATATAACCAATTAGGTAATTACGATGCGACTGTAACTACGCAAGTAAAAAGTTTACCCAGAAACCGTGTCGCGATTATGATTGTGATTAATGAAGGTGGTGCTTCAAAAATTGCAGGTATTCGTATTACGGGTAACCACGCATTCAGTGAATATAGGTTACGTAAACAAATGACCTTAACGACCTCGAGTTTATTTACGATTTTTAATAAAAACGATGAATATTCGCGAGCCAGATTGGATCAAGATTTACAAAGCATTAAGAACTTTTACTTAGATAATGGTTATCTAAAAATTACGGTAGTTAATGTTCATACCGAATTAGCAGCCGATAAAAAACATATTTATATTTTCATTGATCTTAGTGAAGGACCGCAATATCGTTTATCCGGTTTTCGGATCATTGGGAAAACCATTTTGCCGCAAAAGAAATTATTAGAAAAAGTTGATTTGCAACCTAATATGATTTTTTCACGTAAGAAAATTATTGATACCCAAAAAATTATTGGTAACACGCTGGGTAACTATGGTTTTGCTTTCGCACAAGTTCGTGTCATTCCAACGGTTAACGAGGCGAATAAAACGGTGTTCATCAACTTTGATGTTGAGCCAGGTCGTAGAATTTATGTAAGACATATTAATTTTTCGGGTAACACTAAAACCGAAGATGTTGCTTTACGCAAAGTGATGTTGCAACTTGAAGGCGGTTTGTATAATTTAAAAAATATTAATAGTTCTGAACGTAATCTTAATATTTTAGGTTTTGTTAAAAACGTTCATCACCAAATCGAACCAGTTGAAGGTAAAAATAATCAAGTGGATTTGAGTATGGATGTCTTGGAAATGCCAACCGCAACCATGACGGCCGGTATTGGTTATTCAACCGATCAGCAACTTCTCTTAACGGCAGGGTTAAATCAGCCAAACTTTTTAGGCTCAGGTAAGTCATTAAACGTTAGCTTTAGTAACAGTTCATATTTGCAGTCTTATAATATTAGCTACAACAATCCTTATTACACTCTTGATTCCGTGAGTCGTGGTTTTAATTTATTTTACCAAAAATTTAATCCTGCTAAGTTAAGAGGTGTTATGAATAGTTACACCTATGACTTATACGGTGGCGCATTAACCTATGGTATCCCTTTAAATATGTATAATCGAATTAATTTCGGCTTTGGTTATCAGCATATTAAATTATTATCCGGTGTAGCACCGCCACAAGATGTTTTTCAATTTGCGGCACAACACCCTAATGCATGCCGTTTAATCACTATTAGCTATAAAGGACAAGATGGCCAAACCTATACGCAGCTTGTGCCCAGATGTACCTTTAATCAACTTACTTTATCAGGTGGCTACTTATTCAATAACTGGGATCGTGCGATTTTCCCAACCGAAGGTACTGAGTTTACCATTGGTGGCACAGCCTATGTGCCGGCTGATAGTAAATCCTTGCGTTATTATAAAGTGCAATCTAAAGTTCAATCTTACTTGCCACTTAACCATGCACGCTCTTGGATCATTATGGCGAATGCTGGCGTGCTTTATGGCAACGGCTTTGGCAGCACGGCGGGTTTGCCATTCTTTGCTAATTACTATGGTGGCGGCATAAACAGTGATGTGCCACTCGCTGGTTTTGAAAACAACTCGTTAGGACCGCATGACGAATTTGGCAATTCAATGGGCGCTAACTTTGGTAGCTATGCGCAGCTAGGGTTAATCACGCCACAATTTAATGAAAACGTGCGAACTTTACTTTTCCTTGCTGTTGCAAAACTGTATGAAACCAACCCATCAACCACGCCATTTTCTACGGTTGTGAATGGCCAAACGGTGACAACTAACTATGCAACACTACAAGGCTATGATAATGCTAATAAACCACGTTATTCCTATGGTATTTCAGCTGAATGGCGCGCCCCTGTATTAGGGACCTTGGTTTTCTCACTCGCAAGACCTTTCAAGACGTACTGTAGCTTTGGCAATTTCTGTGATGAAAAGCGGTTATTTGATTTCAGCATTGGCGCAAATTTTTAACGCCTATGTTATACTCACAGGCTTTCTAAACTGAATAAACCAGCGTATAATCCGGCGTTGTTCAGTAATTCCCGGCGTGATGTTGAATGATTCAAGAACGGTCAGATTTGAGGCA
>CAYGTS010000034.1:0-19126 GCA_964352905.1 uncultured Legionellales bacterium
TTCGCCGTTTTTAGCCCAAATATGGGCGTTCCCATCTACATGGTGAATAGTTACATCTATTTTTTAATAATAACTAAGGAGTAGTTGTATGGAAGTTTTGAAACCAAGAACGATAAAAAAGCGAGAAGTCCATATTGCTTTTTTTAGCTCAAACTTACCTAAAGAAGGTATTCGTGTGCCGCGACTTAATTATATTGGAGCATCACTTCGCGCTTTCGTCGAAAAAAACTCAGCTATCAAGGATAATTATCATTTTGCTCATCTTTGGGATGGTCGAGCAACAGCAGAAAAAGTACTGGACAAGTTAGATAATCCTTTCTTATTTGCCTTTTCATGTTATGTTTTTAATTTTGAATGGTCCATGCACATTGCAAAAGTTGTAAAAACAGCTTATCCCAATTGTCTCATTGTTTTAGGCGGGCCCCATGTTCCTAATATTCCGAAAGATTTTTTCAAAAATTACAAATACGTTGATATTTTAGTTCATGGCGAAGGAGAAATGCCGTTTCAAAATATTTTTCTTGAATATTTAAATGACACCCCCGATCTTGCTAAAGTAAAAGGCATTTCTTATCATAAAAATTATGAGTGTATCACTAATGAGCGTGGTGAAAAGCTTGATAAAATTATTGATACACCAAGTGCTTGGACATCTGGTTTTCTAGATCAAGCTATAGAAGAATATCGTGAACGTGGTGAACCAATTGATGTCTTATGGGAAACCAATCGGGGTTGCCCGTTTACATGCACATTTTGTTATTGGGGTACACTAGAAACTAATAAACTCAGACAAATTACGATGGACAGATTAGAGTCTGAAATTAAATATTTCTCTCAAAAAAAAGTTGATCTTATTTGGATCTGTGATGCCAATTTTGGGATCCTAAAAAGAGATTATCAAATTGCTGAAATGCTGGCAGATTATAAAGTTCGAACAGGTTTTCCAGCATATGTTAGTGCTAATCACACAAAAAAAACGAATAATACCTTACTTAACATAATTCAACTACAAAGAAGTGTTGGTCAAATGTATGGTGGTGTATGGATGGCTAGACAAAGCATGAATGAAAAAGTATTAACAGCAATCAAACGACCATTTTCTCCAAAGATGGCAGAAGAAGCGATAGAATGGAAAAGTAGATTTGAAGCAGAAGGCTCACCAATTAAGGTCGATTTAATTTTAGCTTTACCTGAAGAGACAAAGCAAAGTTGGTTTCGCGGTTTAGCGAGTTTATTTAGTGATGGATTTCACGAAGGAATTTTTATACATTATCTTTCTTTACTGCCTAATACACCTTTATCACAACAGATTGAAGAGCACCAGTTAAAAACAGTCAAAAAACCTTTCAGACTTATGATTGAACATTCTGAAGTATCTGAGATTATTGTTGGAACTAAAGCAATGCCAACAGAAGATTGGATTGATTGTGGAGCAATGTCCCAACTTATTCTCGGAATGCATATCAGAGGAAGCTTTTCGCGTTATATTTCAATATATCTCTATAAGCAAAAAAATATAGGCTATGAAAAATTTTATGTTGCTATGTATGAATTTGCTAAAAAAAATCCTGAGACATTTATTGGGCGGTTGTTTAATGTTTTTATGAAGAGTCATGCGTTATTTTCTAATCCTAATGTGAAATCATCTATGTCAGACTCAATTGGTGAATATTTGCCAGAAGGGATGTCTGATTTATTTGATCAATATCCAGAAATTTTTGCAACTATGCTCATAATAAAGAAAGAGCGCGAGGTTGGATTTGCTCAGGATCAGTATATTCAAATGGCAATTCTTGCAAATCTTGATGAGTTTTACGATAACATTCATCTGATAGTTAGCGAAATAGCATCTGAAGTTATTGATGATCAATATTTAGAGGCTCTCAAGTTCCAGAAAGATTTAATGCCTGATCCTATGAAAAAAGATTGGCAGGAAAAAAATATAGTGTATCAGTATAATTGGAGTGAATTCTTATTCAAAAATGAGCCGCTAATTAAAAAAGTAACAGAAATTTATTTTTTTGACGATGCTATTGATCAAGTTTCTACAATTATTGATAGTAAAGTGGTAAGCATTGGCGCAACTTTTCATGAAGGACCACAATTATACCGGCGTTATATTCTTGCAAGAGTCGGTGCATCCTGGTTCGAGCGTGGTAGTAGTTCTATTATGTATGCTCACTCAGAAAAAAAAGGACGTATTATTTCTACACTTCGAGCCGAAAGAGGCTCAGCATAATTTTACAAATTCGTAACTATTCAGTAAATTTGAAGGTGAATTTACCGAGAACGTTCAGATTTGGTGATAAAAGCGGTGAAAATCTTTTTGAGAAAGCGTAGTGTATGAGTTATATAGAGCATTTCGATAAAAGATTTTCGCCGTTTTTAGACCAAATATGGGTGTTCCCATCTACAGGGTGAATAGTTACAAAAATTCAATAATATTATTCATAGAGGAAACTAAAGTGACAAAACTAAGAGTCTGTGTTGTAGGATGTGGTAGTGCAGGATTAGTAACAGTAAAAGAGTTACTTGATGAAGGGCATGAGGTTGTTTGTTTTGAAAAAGATTCTGAAGAAGGGGGCAATTTTAAAACATCAGCTGCAAGTTATGATTCACTACGTTTGACTATTTCGCAAAAAGCAATGTGCTTTTCTTCTTTTCCATCTTCGACGCTAGAGCCAGCACTATACTGGACACGTCGCCAATATCTTGATTATCTCAAGCATTTTGCACAACATTTTGATTTGTTTAAATATATTCAATTTAATACAGAAGTAATTAAAATAACGCATGAAAATTTTAAAACTTTTCAAGTAACATTTAAAAATGCAAGTGGTTTAAGTACTGAAAATTTTGATGCTATTGCCTTATGCCAAGGCGCTCATCGACCTTCATCACCACGAATGCCTGAATTACTTCATAAAGAAAAATTTAAAGGTCAGATATGGCACTCTGCTGACTACGCTGATCCACAACCATTTCGAGGAAAAAAAGTGGTCTGCATCGGTTTTGGAGAAACTGCTGCAGATGTTGCATCTGAAATAGCAAGTGTTGCTGAAAAATGTTGGATATCATTCAGAAAATGGCCATCATTAGCAATGCGTTGGGATGCATCTGGATTTACCGGCGATGCGTTTTCTATTAGAGCAAGTCAAAAAGTGCCAGCTAAATTACGCAATAGCCTTGTAAGAAAAATGACAATAATCTCTGCTCAATCCAACATACCGCAAGTTAAATTAGTTGCACAGTGGAACTTAAATTGTAAATATCATATTCATAAGTTTTTACAAAAAAACGATGATTTTGTGCCCAGGGTACTTGATGGTTCCTTACAAGTTCATCCTTATCCCGTTAAAGAATTAACTGAAAATAGTATTATTTTTAGTGATGGAACTGAAATTTTTGCAGATACAATTATGTGTTGCACGGGTTATCAGGAAAGTGCTCCACCTCACTTAATTCAAGGACTGATTATTAATGATGTTCGAAGTCTTTATAAACACAGCATTGTGCCACAGAGCAATGGGCGTGTTGCATTTATTGGATGGGCCAGGCCAGCACAAGGAGGGGTGCCAGCCTGTTCAGAATTACAGGCAAGATATTTTAGCTTATTGTGTAGTAACAAGCGCATTCTTCCTGAATCTGATAAGTTAGCTGAGTTGATAGAATATGATCGAAATATCGAAGAAGAAGACTATTTCATGCAGCCTTACATGAAAACATTAGTAAACTATTGTGTATATTTAGATCAAATGGCTAAATTGGTTGGTTGTTTACCTAGTCTTAAAGAGTTATGTAAACATCCAAGCCTGTTAATTAGATTCATGTTTGGTTCCAATATACCTTCATGGTATCGGCTCGTTGGCCCACACGCAAACAAAAACCAAGCATTAGAGCAAATTTATCATATGCCCATTCCATTTAACATTAAACGAGCCATTAAATTTAGTTGGATTAATTTTAAAATATGGTTAGGCCACAAATTTACAGGTACTGTAGCGAAATATAGCGTTTTTAAATAAGTAAAGATTAATAATGGAGAGTTTATGCTGTTAGAAACACCGCTAATTAAGTTAGCTGAGCTTGATAGAGAAATATTTCAAAATATTAAAGATCAAGTTAAAAACATTTCACCGGAAACTTGGGATGAAGATACTTCAAGGCAAGATTCTTTTCGTTGTCACAGAGATACACAGGCTATTCCACTTATTTATGGGAGAAATATCAATAAAAAAACGTATACTGAGCATTGGAATAATACATGGGAAAAAAAGTTTCTACCTTTATTATCTAATATACTCAATCCATATTATGGTGAAGGTGAAATAATTCGCATGTGCTTATGCAATTTACTTCCCTTCGGTACTGTGTTAGAGCACAAAGACGATACTGAAGAAATATTGTTGCATACGCATCGTATACATTTACCCATTATAACAAATATAAATGTTGATTTTATTGTTGAGCAAGATGTCTTTAATTTGAAAGAAGGTTGTTTGTATGAGTTTTCAAATCAGCAGTTTCATCATGTTAAAAACCGATCTGCATTGAATAGAGTGCATCTTATATTTGATTACTTAGAATTAGATAAAATTCAATTTTTTGAAAAAAAATATTTACATACTGAGCCAATATCTCAACCGACAAGTTATCGTGATCAGGAAACAGGTGAATTAATTAAAGGAGAATCTTAGTATGCAAAGGCCTATTATTGGTATAACAGCTAACTCTGCGTGGGTAAATGCCTCAAATGTACTTGCGTCTCGATATGTGACAATGATGACTAATGCAAATATTAAGGCTATTACAGATGCAGGTGGTATTCCAATATTATTGACTGATCAAATGTCTTATGAAGATATTTCTGAAATTGTTTCTGCTGTTGATGGTTTATTGATACCTGGTGGACAAGATATTCATCCCCAATATTATGGGCAAGATCTTAAAGTAACCTATTGTCATGATGTTAAATCGACGGGTATTCCTTATAAACGACCTCAATTTATATCACCAAACCTTAAAAAAGATGAGTTTGAGTTAGCTCTTTATCGTGAATCTATTAAACAGAGTAAACCTATTTTTGGCATATGTCGTGGCATGCAGTTGATTAACGTTGCTGAAGGAGGTACTTTGCATCAGGAGATTGCCGATGTCTCTTCTTTAATTCATGAAATAGATCATAGTGGTTATTCTCACCATCATGAAATCATGATTAAGCCGAATAGTTTGTTTTTTGAAATATTTGAAACAGAATGCTATTTTGGTCCATCTACTCACCATCAAGCTATCGACAATGTGGGGGCCAATTTAATTGCAAGTGGACATGCACCCGATGGTGTTGTAGAGTTTATTGAACACGGTAATGAAGATTTATTTGTAGTAGGAACACAAGGGGATGTAGAGCGAGCATGCGCCAACTTACCTGGTTTTGCGAAACTTTATGAACGTTTTATTGATGAAAGTAAATTTAGGAGTCACCGATAAATTTTATTCATTAAAAGGTAAATATCCAATGAACCCTGAAATTTTCCATTTATCTAGCTTTTTACAAAGATAAATGGTTTGCCATTTTAAGATTTGTTGGCCTAATGTTGTTTCAATAATGCCATTAAAACATTTTCTGACAGAAGCACGATTACCGTTGATATCTATTTTATCAAGGTAAGATAATTTGAATAAAGATTCATCTAAACTTTTTAGATAGTGGCATTTTTCAGCTTCTGCAGCTTGTTTTAACCATTCATCGCGGTAACTTTCAAGATGCGGAAATGCAAGATCCCACTGGCTAGGGTCAAATGAAAAGTTGGCATGTATAGCTTGAAATTCTGCAGCAATAAAATCATTTTTAACATGATCCCAATTAGCGGCTATAAATGCATTAATGTCACGATATATTAACATTTCCCAAAGAGCCAGATGATCTGACTCTTTGGCGGTGAAAGGGCAATCAATGTAACTCAAGCTTGCTTTTCCTTATTGGTAATAAACCATTCTCCTATTTTATGACGTTCAACCGCATCATAATCAAGTTGTATGCCTAAGCCTGATCCAGAAGGTAAATAGGCGTAGGGTGGCTCTATTCGCAAAGGTTCTTTTAACAAATCGTGACTGCGCAGCAATCTGCCAAAGATATCACTGGGCCAGATACAACTTGATGCTGCACTAGCATTATGAATGAACATTGCTTCTAATAAGCCTAAATCAATCTCAGAACCATGCCAACAATTCATACCTGCTGCAGTTGCAATAGCATCTAGTTGCTGGAAACTGTGTATTCCAGCATTGAAATTAAAACCATCAACCGAACCATGTTTTATAGCGTTAATGGCATCATGAATGGTTTGTCCTTCGGCAGTATAAGGTGGAGAAACATGTAGTACGATAGGAATTGAAGAAAATCTTCGTAATTCTGCAAATTCATGATACATCCAGTGGGGCAAGGGATCTTCAAGTAATAATACATTACCAATTTTTTCTAACCCTCTTAATCTTTCTCGAACATAACTCGAGTTTTTCCAACGCATATTTGGATCAAAAATAACACGCATGCCTGGTGCTTGCTCTTGAATCATTTCACACCATTCAACAACGGGATCGTCTAAATCAGCCTTCATTTTAATGGTGTCATATCCCATTTCTTGATAACTTTTAGCAATTAATCCCATTTCATCAACGGTTCTATGACTTGACCAAGCACTGATTTTAACTTTATCGCGCACAGGGCCACCAATTAAATCAACGACGCGCATAGATCGATACTTAGCGTAAGTATCATAAAGTGCACACTCAAATCCATAATACTCACGAACTTTACCAATAGGTAATGACTGAAGCGAAAGTGAGGCAATTGGTAAGCCAATTAAAATATTGGCCATGCCTTTGATGATTTCCCAGTTATGATCGCGATAAAATTCGCCAATACCTTGGGTGCCATCACTCAGAGTGATAGTCAGTATTAATTTAGAAAGCTTGTCGAATTGTACGCTCCAAGCTTCTTTCCCATTAACGGATTGTCTATGCAGCGGTTTATCTAAGCCAGTTGAATTAATTGCATTTGGATGACAGGGGACAACAACTTCATCAAAGTGCAATTTTTCTATAATGGGTGACTGATTCATAATGATTCCTTAATTTGTGAAAGTTGACATGACTGATGGTATGCCCGCTGTTAAACCAGCATCAATAACAAGCGTGCTGCCATTCATTGCTCTCGCTGCCTTGGAGGCAGTGAATGTAACTAGCTCTGCAATATCACTCGGTGTAGCAATTTGTTCAAGTGAGCATAATGATTGAAATTTCTTGAATAATTCAGGATCTTTTTTATGCATCTCTTGCCAAGCATGTGTTGCAACTGAACCTGGACAGATCACATTAGCCCGAATACCTTTTGGCCCATATTCTGTTGCAACAAATTTTGTAAAGTTAATTAATCCAGCCTTAGCTGCACTATAGCCAGGATCACCAAAAATAGATAATCCATTAACCGATGCAATGTTTATAATGTTGCCATGCGACCGTGATTCCATGAAAGGTAATACTGCCTTTGTAGTATAAAAAGCCGCATTAAGATTTAATTCAATATCGGCAAGCCATTCTTTACTGGTCGTTTCAGATAATAAAGTTGTCATATTACCACCTGCATTATTCACTAATGTGTTAATTTGGCCTATATTTTTTTCAATGACATTAACCTGCTTTATGACATCAGCTTCATTGGTGATATCACTACAGACTGGAATAAAAGTACTTTTATAAGTTTCAAATTCATTTACTATACGGTTAAGCGAGATTTCATTAATATCTATACCAACAACAATGTCAGCTTGCGCTAAAAAGGATTTAGATATTGCTTTGCCAATGCATCCACCAGCACCTGTAACAATGATAATACGCTTAGCCATTGACAGTCTCAGAGATAATTTTTTTAGTATTTGAAACTAACTTAATAATATGGTTAACAATTAATTCAATTTTTATCTGATCAATTTCAGTAAAATGTTGTGGTGATTTTTGGTTTAAAGATTCAAAATGTGCGCCATAGAAGACACCTAGAAAAGGATTAACTTCTAGCACATAAGGTTCTTGAGTTATTGAATGGCGTACTAAATCAACAATAGTTGCATTAATCCCAAGTGCTTGTGCCGCTTTTACAGCCATTAATTTCGTGTCATCTTCAGCCGGTATAAATGTTGCGACACCTCCTGCTCTTACATTCGTTTTAAATGAATGATTCATCACTCTTGAAAATCCATCTCCAACTACCTTCCCATCAAATACTTCAACACGACTATCCCGCTTTTCAAAGGGAATATATTGCTCAATGTATAGGTTAGGAACGTGTTCTTTTGCAAAGAGATAGAAGTCATAAAATTTTTCAGGATCATCAAATTTCATTATACCAATAGCACAAATTCGATCTCTTGGCTTTACTATTACAGATTTCCAACGAGAAAATAATTCATAAATTTTTTCTTGGGTAAAGTTAAAAGGTATTAACATTGATTCAGCAACGTTAATTCCATGTTGTCTTAAAATTATATTCGCTATAAATTTATCATTTGCATAGGAATAGGGTTCAATTTGGTTAGAGATGATAACGCCTGATTTATCTAAAGCCTTTAACATATCATGTTGATGTTGGTTACGCTCTTCAGCATTCATGAAAAAGAAGGCATCCATCGCTGATAAGTCGATACCTTCTTTTGTGTATACTCGCCCATTGAAGCAGTAACATTCTCGCATATCAAAATCATAGACGACATTAATATTTTGTTTCTGTAGCTTTTCGATTATTTGATTGCGTATTGTAAAACCATGCTCATTTGTATAAAACCATAGTCCGACTTGTTTTCTTGTCATGGGATATTCCTTTTGCTGTGTATTAAATTAAGTAGTACCATTCAGAACTTTCAGTATTATCTTTGATTGCAATGCCTTGCTCTAGTAAGGTTTGACGTATTTGATCGGCTTTATCATAATCACCATTTTTTCTTGCAATGTTTCTTTGCTCAAGTAATAAATCAATTTCCTGATTGCTATTGTTATTATTAGCCTCATTTATCCCAAGAATCCCTAAAAGGTCATCGCACCTTTTCAACCAAGCCATGCAGCCATTTAATTGTTTGGAGGTAAATTTTTCAAAATTATGATTAATTAACTTGATACCTGTCAACATTTCTGAATAGGCGATAGGGGTGTTTAATCCAGCAGCCATAGCAGATAAAATATTATGATAATTCTGCTGTATTTCTTCAGGTGCTTGTAACAGATCATTATTATCGTGTCCCGAAAGTTGAGATAATTTATTATAAAGCTCTTTTAATTTATTATAAAACTTAATGCTTGCCTTTAACGAATTGATGCTGAAATTTAAGGGTTCTCGGTAGATTGCACAAGTCAGCGCATGTCTTAAAGCAAGAGGATGTACATTTTTATTGAAAATATCTTGAACAGTAAAAAACGTACCATCACGTTTAGACATTCGTTTGCCATTGACGATTAAATGAGCCGTGTGTAACCAGTAATTAACAAAGGTTTTACCCGTGCAAGTTTCAGATTGGGCAATTTCACATTCATGATGTGGAAATTTATTGTCTACGCCGCCAGTATGAATATCGATGCTGTCACCTAGATATTTCATTGCCATCGCACTACACTCAATATGCCAACCTGGGTAGCCCCAGCCAAAAGGACTATACCAACGCATTAAATGTTTCGTATCTTTTTTCCAAAGTGCAAAATCTTGTGGGTTTCTTTTCTCTAAATCAGTGACAACATCACGAACTTCATTTAGTAATTTGTCTAATAAATTACCTGATAACTGACCATATTTCGGGAATTTAGCTACATTAAAATAGACACCTTTATCAGTCTCATAAGCAATATCTTTCTCAACCAGCTTTGTAATCATCTCAATCTGCTCAGTGACATGCTCGCTTGCGCGAGGTCTTAGATCAGGCTCTATTAAATTTAACCGCTTCCAATCTTCCACAAGGGCATGGGTATAAAATCTAGCAAGATCCCATATGGATGAAAATTTTCCGGCTGATTTCTTTAGTGCTTTTACCATTTTATCTTCGCCGACGGCATCGGCTAAATCATCTTCAGTTAAGTGGCCAACATCAGTTATATTACAGACATATTCGACTTGATATCCTAACGCTTTTGCTGTGCGAACTAGCAAATCAGCAGTAAGAAAAGAACGAAAGTTTCCAATGTGAGGAAAGGAATAAACAGTTGGTCCACATGCATATATTTTTAATTTATTTTCTACTATGGGACTAACTTCAATTAATTCATTTAACTGACTACTATATAACTTTAGCTTTTTTTTCATTGATTACCCTATTATCTGCCATAATCGCTTCAATTTCTTCAACCTTTTTTGGTAAAGCTTTCGATAGAACCTCACAACCCTGTCTTGTTACAAGAATATTATCTTCAATACGAGCTCCAATATTCCACCAGCTGTGATGAACTTCTGGCGTGTCATTTCTGATATAGATCCCAGGTTCAATGGTCAACACCATCCCTGGCAGAAGCTTGCGCCATGTTTTATCTGGCAAAGCATAGGATGCTTCATCATGAATATCTAGACCCAGCCAATGACCAATATTATGCATGAAAAATTTTTTATAGATTTGTTTTTCCAATAAATCTGACAAATTTCCTTTTAGCACGCCAATATTAAGCAATCCTTGAGTTATTTGGAGTGGAATAATGTCTTGGAGATCGCCAAGCGAAACGCCCGGTTTTATCATATTAATTAATTCAGTTTGTATTGCTAAGACAAGGTTATATACTTTTTTTTGATTTGTTGAAAATTTTCCATTTGCTGGAAAAGTTCTTGATAAGTCCGCAGTATAGTATTGAAACTCAGCACCAACATCAATAATAATAATATCTCCGTCACAGATTTTATGCATGTTATTTTCTTTATAGTGTGATAAACACCGATTTACCCCAGCACTGATCATGCATTGGAATGCGGGTTCTGCGCCTTGTGTGATAAACTCATGGACTAATTCTGCCTCTAATTCATATTCATATTTATGAGGCGAGGTTGTTTGCATTGCCCTTATAATACCTTGCGTCGTAATATTTATCGCTGTTTGTAACAGCTGCAATTCGTGCTCTGATTTATAAAGCCTTAGATCTTGCAGCAGTGACTCAATATGCTGAAGCTGCATAACAGAAATAATCCCTTTGCGTATCTTCATTCTAGCAGGATGGATCCAATATGTTATTTTAGAATGAATATATTCATCATCAAAACTGTAATATATTTTAATTTTATTAAAAAGTAGTGTTGGAAGTACATTATCTATTTCTTCAATGTTATAAGCTTCATCAGCATCAAAAGTTGAAGTAGCTTTTTTAGGACCAGTGTATTCACCCAGCCAGGCAGTTCTTTCTGGATCAGATTCTTTACAAAAAATGATATATTCACCCGATTCTCTACCGGGAATAAAAACAGCACATGCATGGGGTTCGGTGATACCAGTTAAATAATAAAACCCACTTCTAGGTCGAAATTTATAATTCGTATCAAAAGTACGTTCAAAATGTGGCGATGTTTTAATAATGGCAACACTATTTGGCTCCATTGATATCATCAATTTTTTTCGACGTTCTTTATATTCGTTTGCGGTAATCATAAATCTACCCTTTAACAGTGCAGTATTCTATAATACGTTCAATAAATTGAACAGATTGAGTTAATTGTTGTAATGTAACAAATTCATCTGCTTTATGTGCTTGTAATATAGATCCTGGTCCACAAATAACGGTTGGGCATTTCCAGGTTTGTTGGAAAATACCTGCCTCAGTACAATAATTAACATGATTTAAATTGAGATCATCAATAAGGGGAGACATCCGCTTAAGTAGCTCTTCAGTATGGTATGAATTTAAACTAGGTAAGGTTGATGATAGGTTTGTTATAATTTCAAGTTCACGGCCATCAAGGTTTTTGGTTGCGTTTTTGATTAATTTTAAACTATATTTTTTAAACGTATCTAATAGTTCATTTGCTTCTGAATTAGAAAAAAATCTAATTTCCCAATCAAGCCTCGCAAGCTCAGGAACAATATTAATTGCTGAACCACCGGAAATTTTACCTATATTCATGGTAGTACCAAGATGCTGGTAACAATCTTTATTGTTATCAGTTTTTTTTTGGTTTTCAAGTAAAAAATCTTCAAGAAAACAAATTAATCTAGCGGCAATTTGAATGGCGCTGATTGCTGTAGTTGGCTCACTTGAATGTGCAGGGATACCTTTAATTATAGTATTCAGCAGATACATTCCTTTATGAGCACTAACCAGTTTCATTTGGCTAGGTTCACCTACAATACACAACCATGGCGTAATATTAAATTTCTCTTGAAGGATTGGTACTAAATTTTTAGCACCATGACAGCCCACCTCTTCATCATAGGTAAATATAAAATGTAAAGGCCGTTGCAATAAATTTTTAGCATGTTTGATTTTGGGTAGACAGGCTAGTATGGAAGCTAGAAAACCTTTCATATCGCATGCGCCTCTCCCATATAATTTATCATTTCGAACAACTGCGTCAAATGGGTTACTGTTCCAATGTTGATCTGCGACCGGTACAACATCGCTATGTCCTGAAAGTACGATCCCCGGAATATCTTGTGGTCCAACTGTTGCAATAAGATTTGCTTTATTCTTAAGTAAGTCATACTGCAGAGATGTTTCAATTTGATAAGATTGAAATAAGTCTTGAATATAGTAAATTAATTTAAGATTGCTATCTTTACTCACCGTAGCGTATGAAATAAGTTTTTTAGTTAGACTGACAACATTATCGTTCATAATCTTTATCCAGCAAAACAAATTGGTTAAGATTTCGTTTTATATTTAATTTCCTATAAGCATCATATCTTTTAGAAAAATTTTTCCTGTACTGATCGAGTGGGTATAATAATTCCCCCTGGGAGTTTAATAGTTTATCGGCAACTTCAATTAGATAACGATTAGGCCATGGTTTATTCGTGATGGTTAAGAAATGCTCAAAAGCCGCTTGAGCATTTCTTAATATCATATAGTGTAGTATATAGACTATCGCTGTGCTTCTACTTGCACCAGCGTGACAATGAACGAGTAATCGCTTATCTTCTGAGTCAAAGTTAATGAAATCTGAGAGAAAATTGATAATTTCTTTTATATAAACTTCTATTGGTTCTTGCTGAAAAACGAGGTCATCTTCGTCATAAAAAAATAACTGCAACAAGGTTATTTTGTCTGAAAAACGCGGGATGTATTCTTTTTTAATTTTCGGATCTAAAATAGATACAATATGACTTGGATTAAAAGCTTTGCTGTCAACATTAATGTTAAACAGATTGCTGATCATTATGTTCATAGACTAATCTGGCTATTAATTAAGGTCGTTTTTAAAAGTAAATCTTTTATAATAGAAACATTGTGAAACTTGGATAAGTTTAACTCGGCTAAAGATGATTTTTTTATATTCATGTCTATTTCTTGAATAGCCCTGTCAAGTGAAACGAGTGTATTAAAATTAAGATGTGATTGAATTTTTGAAAAGTCAACCTTATAGTCGCGATGGTCAATGTTTTTTTCAGATATAACAACTTTTGCTGGTATCAATTGTACAATTAAATGAGTAATATCGATGATACGATAATTGTTTTGATCGCTTCCTAAGTTATATATCTGATTGCTAACTAAGTCTAAATTAGCAGATAAGATTTGCTCAAAAGCACGGCTGGCATCTTTTACATGTAAAAATGGTCGCCATTGACTTCCTCCAAACACGTTAAGTACTTGACCAAGTGATGCTTGTGCAACAAGTAAATTAACAACTAAATCAAAACGCATTCTGGAAGACCAGCCAAATAAGGTGCTTAATCGTAAAATTGTAGGGTGGAAATTTTTAGAGGCGAGTGATCTTAGCAAAAATTCACTGTCAAGTTTATCTTGAGCATAAAGAGATAAAGGACAAGCCTGAGAAGTTTCAGTTGATTTTAAATGCGTTGTTTTTCCGTAAACACTACAGCTTGAAGCAAATACATAGCGCGAGATCCCTTTTCGTTTGGCTAATGAGGCTGATTTTTTAACTATTTCGTAATTACAGCTTTTAGTAAATCCTGCATCAATGTTGCATGCTGGATCGCCAACAATGCCAGCTAAATTTATGACAGCATAGGCTTCATCAAAATAATGTTCTAGTTCATTTATTCTCTGTAAGTCATATTTTATAGACGTAAATCCAAGGTAACTCTTTAGCGGTAAAATGGTTTCTTCACCGAACCAAAAAGCATCTATGCAAATTACTTCATAGGAATTTTCTAATAAATGATTACAAAGAGTACAGCCTAAATAGCCAGCACCACCGAGAACAATTACTTTTTTTTTCATCGATTTTCCATAACTAAATTAAAAAATGGTCTAAAAATTGTCTTATATGGTTATTAACATAGTTAATTTCATCATCTGTCATGGTTGGATACATAGGCAAGGTTAATACTGTATTTGCCAGCTCAGATGCAACAGGGAATTCTAAATTACCATATTTCTTGAAGAAATAGGGTTTTATGTGTATTAATTCAAAATAACAGCGAACCAAAATTTTATTTTCTAAAAGATGCTGCTTTAAACCCTCTCTAAGCTCACGATTAAGTAATTTTATCGTATACATTTGATAACAATGTGTAAAGCCGTCGGGCGCATAAGGTAACGTGATGCAATGATATTTTGATAATGCCTTATGGTATTGATGTGCTACATGATTACGTTTTTTTAAAAAGCTATCAATATGTTTTAGCTGTGAGCTCAGGAATGCGGCTGAGATAGTAGACATTCTGAAGTTAAAGCCAGGAAAAAGGTAGTCATTATCGTCTGAAGAATAAAAATGATTTTGCTTATCTATACGACCGTGAGAACGTAAATACTGTGATTTTTCATATATGTCTGAGTGATTAGTGACTATTGCGCCACCTTCACCCAAAGCTGTAATAATTTTGTTTTGGCAAAAGCTAAATATTGCGGCATCACTTTGAGTGCCAACAGGGTTGTCATTTTCTTTTGCACCAAATGATTGCGCTGCATCTTCAATAAAGAAAATGCCATTTTTTTTAGCAAGTTCATATATTTTGGCTGTATCTTTACCAATACAACCCGCATAGTCTATCGTAATAATGGCTTTCGTATTTTTGGATATTTTTTTTTCAACATCGTTAACATCTAGGCCAAACGTATTAATCTCACTATCTGCAAATACGGGTATACCACCCGCTAATAGGATGGCGTTTACAGTCGCAATAAAGGTAAAGGTTGGGCAAATAACTTCATACCCTTTAACATCAACTGCAAGTAGTAATGTATAAAGTGCTGAAGTTCCTGAGTTAAACGTTAAAGCATGCTGAATGTTTAAATATTTCTGGATTTCATGCTCAACCGTTTTTATTTCTGGCCCATCTGCCCAATGCATAGCTCGTTTGATTATATTTTCAACTGTATCGAGGCTATCTTGATGATAGCTAGATTTGAAACTGGGTATTTTATACATTATCCTTCTCGTCTATTAATGCAGCATACTGCAAGAAAAATTTAAGGTCATTGCTGGCTTGCTTGAGGTTAATGGGATTATTATGTGAATGCCAAATAACACTTTTAATTTCTTTATTTTCTTTAAAACATTTATTGAATAAATCTTTATCAATTTTTATTGTGAAAATGAAAAAGAAAACACCTTGATAGTAATTTAAGGAGAGTATTTTTAATCTGCTATTATTTAAAACAAATCCTGTTTCCTCTGTTAACTCCCTGATAGAAAAAGCTACAATTGAATCATAAGAGCTTATAGGTGACTCATCTAAGTTTAACGAACCGCCAAATAGATCGATAATATTGGAATCGTATAACGTATTGCCACTGTTTACAGCAAATGCATACTCACCTTGGTGTGAAATAGGAATAATCGATGTAAAAGCATGTATCGGTAGATTTCTAGCAAATCCCATTTTAAGTTTGTAAATGATATCTTTGTATTCGCATTCGCTAGTATAAAGTGTTAAAAGATCATTCTGGTAAGTTAATTTTTCTAAAGTTAAAATGCTTCCATTCCAAATCCTATGGTTAAACTTCTGAATATATTCATCCCAGATTAAGTCACGTTTTTTTAAATACGATGATGAATAAACAGTTTTAGATGAATTTGTTTTAATTTCAATTTTTTTCTCTGGATTATCTAGCAATAGACAAAAAGCATCTTTGCTGTTATTTTGCTTATCAAAACAAAAATTTGATAGCTGAGACAGTTTGTATAAGTTAATATTTAGGTTAAGTAAACTCATAGTGCAACTCGTCATGTATTTCTATTTCTTCGGCTAAGGTTTTTATGCCAGAAATTTTGCTGATTAACTTTGAATGAGTTTTTTTAGTATTGCGCATGCTATCCTCAATGATGTTGCGCCAGTTAGGGACTTTCAGAGAGGATAAAATTGCAGACCATGTTGAAAAGTCATGCTGCGTAAAGGCAAGAAGTGCTTTTGATAAATTGCTGATAAAGAAGTTTTTTTGTGTTTTATTGAATTCCCAAAAAGCTAGTTTTGTCAATTCGATAAAAATTTTATTGTGTGCTAATTCATCTTTATTATGTAACTCATTCAATTTTTGATGAGATGTTTGAATTTCGTCAGATTTTGCTAGTAAATCTAAATAGGCATTGATAGTCATTTCTGATACTACCGCCCATATAAACTGTAATAAATTTTTTTCCCATTGCTGAGAATGTTGATCTTGTAATTGCCGTAGTGATGTATAAATGATTGAGTGAGGGAAATCAATTCCAAGAGTGATTTCCCTCGCTTTTTTCGTTTCAAGGATTGCAACTTCATGCATCATTAAGTGGAATTGCTCATCAATTAATGTCTGCTGTAATACGCGGCGCGAACATAAATCTTCTGCACCAGGAGTTTGATGGTGTAATAAATTATTAATAGCGGGAGCTGTAACTAAATCTTCAATCTCAAGGACTCGCTCATTATAGGTTAACCAAGCCCAGGTTAATATTTGTTGTTTTTGCTGTTCATTTATCTTAATAAATAATGGGTGTTCGCTAAATGGAATAATCTCAAGAGGATAATCAGGTTTTTCTAAATCATAGTGATACAAATTTTGATCATAATAGGCATCTTTACGAATGCCAGCACGACAATGCCAGCGTTGAGAAAATCGGTTGAGTAAGTTGTGACTTTTTGATTTTTTATATTCTAAGCTATCCATTATTTTCCTTGTTCTTTAAACTTTAACTTTCTAATTTCAAAATGATAACATAACTTTTTTTTACCGCATAGTCTTTTTATTTTTGTAAATTTTGGACAAAAAATTTACAAACCCTTATGGTATCTGCTCACCCCCTTTAGCTTTATATTTACCAGAACGTTCAGATTTGGCGATAAAAACAGCGAAAATATTTTTGAGAAAGCGCAGTGTATGAGTTATACATGAGCATTTCGATAAAAGATTTTCGCTGTTTTTAGCCCAAATATGGGCGTTCCCTGCTACGGAGTGAGTAGTTACCCCTTATGTTTTAAATGGAGGTCCTTTTTGTAAGTTAGCAATGCTGGCATTTATTCACGAACATGATAGGATAAGCGCCATCGACTAAATGCATGGAGTAAAATATCAATGCCTAAATATATAATTATCTGTGATACACGCACAACTAAGGTGGATTGGAGTGAATTTTCGAATCCTCAAGAATATGAATTATATCTCATCACTGATAACGAAACTTATGCTGAATTAGCTGAAAAAGATCAGTTACGTTATATGAAAAAAGCGGTGAAAGTAAATGCCATGGAGAGTTATGAATTAATTAAGCGTGAAGCTGAAGCTATTATTAAATCTCTCGAAGAGCGCGGTATTCAACGCGCGGATATTCGAATTGTTAATAATGATGAATTATGGATGGAAAAAGCTGCGAAATTACGGGTTGATCTTCAAACTGAAGGTGCTACATCGCAACAAGTATTACCTTTTCGAGATAAGGCGCGAGCAAAAGAACTTTTATCAGAGAAATGCAAAGAGTATCTTCCACAATATAAATTATTTATACCTGCAGATTATCTAGCTGATAAAGAGAGCTATCTTGATCACACTATTAAATTACTTGGATTACCTATTTTTGCAAAACCGACCAATCTTGTAGGAAGCGTGGGGACAGGAATCATTAATTCTCGAGAAGAGCTAAGAAAATGGTGTGAAAAAAATCAAGCCAAAGGAAATATGGAGCTGGAAGAGTTTATTGATGGCACGCTATATCACTGTGATTCAATTATTCAAGATGGCCGTATTATTCATCAAGAAGCTTCCCGTTATTCTAATCCAGTGGCAACATTTAGACAGGGCAAACTTGTTGGCAGTATAAGATTGCCTGACACTGATCCGGATTATCTCGCAGCAGTTGAATTTAACAATCGTGTACTTGCTGAATTAAATCCGCCAGATGGCACAACTCATTTAGAATTTTTCAAAACAAATGATGGTCGCTTGATATTCTTAGAGTGTGCTGCGCGCTCTCCAGGCGGTATGATTTCTGAAGCTTACAAAATTGCGCCTGGTATCAATTATCACAAGTTGCAATACCAACTACAAGCAGGAGTGCCTGTTCAAGCTAAATTTAGTCGGGCTGATATTTTTACTGCATGGTTATTTTTTCCTAGAATTAAGGGCACTTTTTTAGAAGGCTTTGAACCTAAAGGCTTAACAAGCCAATATCAAATGTTTTGGTTCGTAAAGCCCGGTGAAGAAATGCAACGCTCTCGAGATATAGGTCAGCCAGCTGGTAGCATAATGTTGATAAGTGCGAATTTTGAAATGCTTAGTCGCGAATATGAACAACTGCAAAAAGAGTTTATTTGCTACCGCGCTAAACCGATAGGGAACCCCCCTCTTGGATTTTCATTGAGGTTAGAAGAAGGTAACCAGGAAAGTAACCAAGATGAGAGCTCAGATGATGAAGACTTGCAATCTCAGTATCAGCGGACCATGAGATAATGATTACAATCACGACCAGTAATTCCCGGCGAGATGTTGAATAACTCAAGAACGGTCAGATTTGAGGCAA
>CAYGTS010000035.1:0-11266 GCA_964352905.1 uncultured Legionellales bacterium
AATACCACAAACTCCTAGATTGCTTCGTCGCTGCGCTCCTCGCAATGACGGGATCGTCGTCATTGCGAACGCAGTGAAGCAATCCAGGGGAAGGATTTTCGATCTTGAAAAGCCATTGAAACTTTGCAAGATCGTGGTTCTTTACCTCTGGATTGCTTCGCACTTCGTGCTCGCAATGACGACGATCCCGGTGACATAATTTCTAATCGCTTTGGGTATAGATGCTAAACGACTTATTTTCATCTACTATAATACTTTCAAGCCAGCGTTTAAAATTAGGATCATCAATATAATAACGCCCGCGCTCAGGGGCGCTACCAATAATGTGTTTGCGCTGCAGTGTTCTGATAGCGGATTGCATAGTTGAAACAGTCAGTAATTTGATCCCCATTTGGTTGGCTAATTTTCCTCGGCTGGCTTCACTAAACAAACTGATCGCGCCGATCAAAATGGCTTGTAAAATTAAACGTTCTAATACAGAGCTGTTTTGCCCAAAATGAAAAAAAGGTGCATCTGATCTCGAAAATAACTGGCGTAATCCCTGCTACGGAGTGAGTAGTTACGATATTTTTTCGATTTTTTTCCATTGTGAAGATCCTGTGGCTGCAACAAAATCGATTAAAGCGAGTGTGAAAGCTTCTTCTGGGTTGGTAATCGCATCAAGAAAACTAAAATAGAAAACATGCCAATGGTTTTTCTTTGCTAAAGGCTGTATGTCTTTTAGTAAAAATTCAGTTTTACCCATTCTCCTTGGTGCAAAAAAAACTAATGCACTGGATAAACCGCTGCTAAACATGTTAAGAACTTGTTCCGCTAATGTTGTTCGAGGATAATGCCAAATATCGTTGTTCATGATGAAGGTGTTTAATTTTAGATGATATTATACTAACAATGTCTAATTAGATATTTTGTAACTATTCACCATGTAGCTGGGAACGCCCATATTTGGGCTAAAAACGGCGAAAATCTTTTCTCGAAATGCTCATGTATAACTCATACACTGCGCTTTCTCAAAAATATTTTCGCCGTTTTTATCGCCAAATCTGAACGTTCTCGGTGCAATTCACCTTCAAACTTGCTGAATAGATACGATATTTTTAAACTAATTGCAACTAAAACAAAAATTATATAGGAAAATCAATGAGTAAAAGCATTTTCATTACAGGCACCGATACTGATATCGGCAAGACCTATGTGAGCTGTTTGGTGCTTAAGGCACTGAATCAACAAGGTTACAAAACCTTTGCGATTAAACCGATTGCTTCAGGTTGTGATGAAGATCACCAGGGCCGTTTAAGAAATCAAGATGCGTTGCAATTGCAGGCAGCGGCTTCGATTAAAAAAAACTATGAAATAGTTAATCCGATTGCATTCAAAGAACCGATAGCACCGCATCTGGCTGCGCAAAAGGCAGGATTACGGTTAGAACATAAAATGGTTAAGCAAACTATTTTAGATTCGCTACAACCACAAGCAGATATTAATTTAATTGAAGGCGTGGGTGGTTGGGCTGTGCCTTTGAATGAGAGTGAATTATTAGCAGATGTCATTCAAGATTTAAATATCCCAGTGATTTTAGTGGTTGGCATTAAATTAGGTTGTTTAAATCATGCCATTCTCACGTATCAAAATATTTTAGCCAGGAATGTGCCGATTTTAGGTTGGATTGCCAATCGTGTGAGCGAAGAAACCTTGTTGATTGATGAAAATATCGCGACGCTAAAAGAATGGATTAAACATCCTTGCTTAGCTGAAGTTTCTTACAACGCACAACACATTACTTTGGAATTACCATGTTGAAACGTTTCACAATGACATGAAAAGTTTCAGCAAGCCATTAACACAATGCGCACTACCGTAAGTTGCAATAAACTTTTGATAAAGTTCATCCTTTGGCATATTCATTGCTGCCGTGTTGGCAAGATTATAATCCAGCATGGTTAAGGTTGAATTAGGAAATAGCGTTGCAGATTTTGTTTGCTTGGTTAAAACCAACATAGCTGCTGCATCAAGACATTCAGCTTGCTGCATGATTTCAGACAGGGCTTGTTGATGAACTAAATTGCTTGTTTCCACAGCTCCCACGATTGCTACATCTATCGCATCGTTGTTTAGTAAATCAGCTGCAATTTGCAGCGCATAAAAAGCCGATAATTCTTCAGCTACAATCGTAGCACTTTGCGCTTGAAAATCATGAATGCGATTAAGAATATTACTGTGAATATTTGCCATTTGGCCCATCACGCGCGGGCTGTTTAAAGGCGGGCTAATACTATCATAATTGCTTATATCAATATCTTGAGCCAGATTATAAAGTAAACGTGTGCGCAGCATTTGGCGTGGTGTTGCTTCTGGATCAGGTGAGGCGCACATAAACACGGCAGTTTTTTGCGGTAACGCGCCAAGGCGTTTTAAGAGATTATTTAACATCGCAACGGCTAGCACTTGATTAGGTAGCGCTTGTTTTAAATCATTCGGTGTGACTAACATATTATTTAGTGTGAGATCGATCTGGGTAAAATGCTTAGCAAATTGCAATGGCTCGTTTTTTGCTAATTGTTCAATAAGCATAGAAAAGTCATCATTATTTTTTTCACCCAGGAGAATTTCTTTATCAACGATTACAATTGGATCAACTTGGTTTTTATTAACATAAATTTTTGGATTAATTTCCATTGTATCTTGCAAGACCAAATGCGCATTATTGCCGCCAAAGCCAAAGGCACTAATTGCCGCATAACGTGGTTGCTTAGCATGCGTTGCCCACTCCATTTTATTGGCTAACGTTTTAAAGGGACTTTTTTGCAAGACAGGGTTAGGATGATCATTTACCGCGGTTGCTGGCGGCAACGTGTTATGTTCAAACGCTTTTAGGGTACGAATGACACTCACGATAGCGGATGCGGTTAAACTATGTCCCACATTGGTTTTTAACGAGCCTAAATATAACGGTTGATTAAAAAACGCAGCAAGACTATTAATTTCTGTCGCATCACCCACGACAGTGCCTGTAGCATGACAATCAATAAAACTAATATGCTGAGGGGTTAAATCTGTTTGCTGATAGGCTGCTGTAATAGCACGTTGCTGGCCACCATTGCAAGGCACTAAAAAACCTTTACCCTTGCCATCGTTACTTAATCCAATGGCACGAATGATGCCATGAATTTTCTTGCCTTGCGCTTTAGCATCGGTATAACGCATTAAACCTAAAACACCACAAGCTTCACTTGGCAATAAGCCATCCGCATCGGCGCGCAATGCCATGACTTGTTGTTTTTTACTTAATGCTTGTAAGGCTGCAAAGCCGGTATGAATATATAAGTTATCGCTAAACTGCACGCCACCGGCTAGCATAAAATCTGTTTTTTTTAATTGTAATTGTTGGCAGGCATAGTTTAACGCATACAATGAGGAAGCGCATGCCGCATCTAAACTAAAACCGGCGTGACTAAAATTTAGCATTTGGCTAATTAAATGAATTGGTAGCCCTGACATAAAGCGATTAATTGCACTTTGTTTGCTAATAAAAGCGGGCATGGCCAATTGATTTTGTTTAAGCCATAGATCAGCTGCAAAGTCATTTAAAGCATGCGTGGTATATTGCAACGTTCCCAAAACAATACCAGCATGTGATTTTTTTGTAATATCAATTTTAGCTTGTTCTAATACTTTTAAGATAACTTCAAATAGGATGTGGTAGTTTTCAGGAAATTGTTTAAATAAATCATAACTAGGATGCTGTGAAATTTCATGTGGTAGGTTTTTTAACGTTAATTGCGGCAAATAGCCACCACGCCCGCCCCAGAGTGGATCGCTAGTTAACTGGGTTTGTTTATCAATGCGTTTGGGATCAACTTGCCAATGTGTAGCGGCTTGATTACTTAAGAGTATTTCATTGTTGCTGGTCTTTTGCCACAATTCTTCGCTATTAACTGCATTGGGGAAAATGCCTTCATAGCCAACAATCGCAATCGGTTCAAATTGATTTTGCATTCACAGTAATTCCTTGGCTTGTCATCGTATAACCATAAGATTGCGTGACCCCATTACCAACTGGGATCATCACTTGATTTTCACTCAGCACGGTTACTAAACTTGGGTGAATACGATAGTGTTGCGCAAAAAGATCTTTAGTAGCAATCAGTTTGGTTTGTTGTTTAAGATCGCCTGCAACGTTATAAATTTTCTTGAGATCTCCCAAAACAGGTTGTGCTGCTAAAAGCGCTTTAAAGGTTAATTCAGCGTTTGGCCACGTGACCGTTGCTACAGAAAGTTTTTCATTAAAAACATTATCGCAACAAAATTGTTTTCGCTCTAATGTCGTACACTGCATTGTTTGTGGTATCGCATAGAGGCGTAATATAACACGCAGGCTTACCCACAATTGTTGTTGTGAAAACGCATTAATTTCAACGGTTACATAACCTTTTTGTAGTAGCTTGTCCCAATTTGAATCAATCAACCTTGCTGTGGCAAGGGTTTGCTGCAAAGTTGGTGGTTCACTATAAAATTGTAAGGTTTTTATGGTATGTGGAAAGGCAATGATTTTTTCAGCAATAGTATCCAGCCAAAGATTCATGTTATTCAGCGGAATAAGTTGCAATAATGCTTCGAGCAAAAAGGGATGAACCGTGCTGATTGGTAACCACGGTTGGTAGCTATTAATCATCGCAAAGCTTGCACGCTTTGCATAATACAAGCGATCCAATAGCTGTAAGCCTTTACCATAAAATAGCTCAGCGTAGGGTTGTTCAATGTAATGCGGATAATCGCTTTGTTTGGGTAATTCAATATTCGGCGATTCAGGATAATGATCAGCCAGTGTAATGTTACCCACTGCAATGCGTTGTTGTGCTTGTAATAACGCAACCGTAAATTGATCACGCCCCAGCGCTTTAACGGTTGAGTTAATCTTAGTTGCGCTGGGAACAACAAGTCCCCTTAAATGCAAATCTTCAACCTGAGTGACTTGCGCTAATGGTTTTTGTGTTAATGCCGCAATACTCATGCGATCAAGCATGAATGAAAGTGGTATCAGCGCATCAGCATGGTTATAACAACAATCTGCGAAAAGCGGATATTTTGCAAGTGAAAAAGTATCGCTAACATGATTGTGTTCATCAACAAAATCTAGTACGCGATATTCAGAAAATTTTTCTTCAACAAGTTCGGTGCCAAAATGTGCTTGGTACACTTTTTGCCCATCTAGCCAAAAACTAAAATTGGCAGTCACGGCCACTTTATCATGCTGGATTTCTTCTTTATCAATAATAGCAATAATGGTAATTAACTCATTGTTAGGAGTAACTTGCCCGCGATACTGCCATTGGTGTTCTTCATTTAATAAAATCGAGCGAAAGCGCGGGTGATGAAATTTTTTATGATAACCTTTCAATAAGGCATAGGCTTGTAAGGTTTGCATGCAACCTTGTAATCCTAATGAACCAGGTTGTACCGGATCTTGGTAGAAGTGTACTTTAAAAAACCATTCATTAATATCAATATGCTTAACACAGCGAATTGCAGCTTGTGTTTTATTATCCCAAAAGCCAGTCACTTCATCGATCATTAAAAGTGGTTTTTTCGCAATAAACTTTTTTTCTGGCCAGTCATGAATAATTTGTGTCATGTTTTGATCCGCATCAAAAAAGTGTTGCTCCTCTTCAGTTGCAGCAATACCGGCTTGCTTTTCAAATGCTTTTTCCGGAAAACTGCCAAAGGTGGATGATAGTTCATAATAACAAATATCATCTTGGTAGCATTGAATATCAAAGTTCATTAAAACCATATCGTTTAACGGTGATACATCAGTAAACTTTGCTTTAACATGCATGACATTATTTTTTTTCGGCCGGATTTCATGGTGTAAACGGCCTTTGCCACCTAGATTACGAAACTTTAATGCTTCACCTTTGCGATAACCGAAACCACAATAACTGGATAGCCAACCAGCAGGCTGTAGTGCTGATTCGAGTAATACGCCAAATGGCATAGTGTGATTCCCGTTATCTAAGAAAAACCAACTATCAATCGGGATATCAAATTCAGCAACCACATGGCCGCCAGCTTTACCAATACCCGGCTCAACATCAATATCTAGAATGCGGCTAACAAAATGATAAGGAAAATTTGGTAAATGCGGTGCTTGATAATAATCAGGCACGTCTTTATAAATATCGCCAAACATGGTTTGTGGTTTGCCATTCACACAGGCAATCAGTAACGAGTAATCATCAAAGACAAAATGATTTTTAACAGGTGGTTTGCTATTTTTGATCTGGCGTAATAAGGGGCTGTTGCGATCAGCCATAAAGCACGGTTTTAATTGCATTGGAATTTTGCAATGCACTGATTTAACCCCATCAACTGTCATTAACACTTGGGTATAAATAATAGGCGTGGGTTTACACTGTATTCCTTCAATGAAGAGTTCATAAATCACTTCTTTACTGCTAGGCATCACTGGTGCGCGGCATAACATTGGGCTTTCAAAACCATCGAGGGGCTCAAAGCGCCAACCATCGTGCCCATGAGTTAAGCCAGCGGCAATCATATAAAAACGTATTAATTGCACGCTGAGTTGTACCATAAAGGTGCCTGGCATCGTGGGATCATTGTGGAAGTGCCCTTCAAAAAACCAATCATTAGGCTTAATCAGCTGCTTGGCTTTTAAATAACCACGAGACCAAGGCCCACCCGTGAAATTTAATTCAGAAATTTCTTCAAAGACTAAAAATCTGCCGCCCATGATGTTAGGTGGCTGGCGTTGTGCATGCAGTAAACGAAAATGATCACCAAAACAATGTGTGAAGTTTTTCTCAAAACAGGCTTGCAATGCGTTGCGATCAAAATAAGTTTTGTGGGTATGCTTTTTAGGCAGTTCAAAAGGTAAATTTAAATCAGCTTGCATTTGTTTTTCAGTGAGCATTAGCCCACTCGATCTTGCTAAGGCTTCTTCGGTAAAAAAGCCTGCTTGGCCGTTGCGCATGCTCATGCGTAATTCATTATCAATATAGGCATCGTATTCAAAGCCAAAAAAACGATAACTGCCATGCTGAATGTGATCTAAAATACGAATATGAAATTGTAGGGTATCACCAATTTTAGCTAAGCCACCATAATAGCGCATGGTAAAATTCAGTAGGCGATAAACCGCTTTATCTTGGTTGTATTGATCAACACCCATCCACGAAGAAAGCAATAGATCCGCCTGCCCTGCTTCAATCGCAATTGCATACGGAATCGTGTCATTATCCAAATACCAACTGTTGGCTCTTACATCGGTTTCAGTAATAATTTCGCCTTTGCCTAGAACTAACGGTTCAGCATTAATTTTTATAATGCGATCAGCCAGCAAAAAAGGAGGTGCTGGCATACGCACTTGCCTAATAAAGTTATCTTGGAATGAAAATTGCTTACCAAAAATGGATGAAACCTTACCGGTCGATAGTGTTTTCAATTGGCAGCGATCCCACAAGAAATTACGATGGTTGGCAGCGCATTGTTGCAATTGTGCCGCAATAGCGTGCTGGAAAACGATAGCTCGCGACTGGAGATCAAGATGCAATTCAATGGATTTTGCCATCAGGTTGTGCCGTGTTGTGACTAATTCATACATTATAGACAAGATAAATAACAAACCAAGGCTGTTTTGTAAAAAAACAATCGGTTATAGTAGATAGCATAATTCTGTATGATCAAAACTTGTGCCTTGCAACAAGGTGAGCTATACATAACAGTAACATGAAAAATAATTGATTTTGGGTAACTATTCACCCTGTAGCTGGGAACGCCAAATCTGAAAGTTTTTGGCAAATTCATAGTTAAATTTGCTGAATAGCTACTTGATTTTTAAAACCAAACAACAGAGGAAGCGCTATGCAACGACAAAAATGTGAACCTATTGCGATTGTTGCTGTGGGTAGTCTTTTACCCGGTACGGCTAACCCTGTTGAATTTTGGTGCTCGTTAGTTGAAGGGCGCGATGAGTTAACCACTATTCCAAAAACGCATTGGTTATTAGATGACTATTATGACAGTGATCGAACCATCACTGATAAGATTTATTGCCAGCGTGGTGGGTTTTTAAATTTAACCGAATTTGATTCAATGGAGTTTGGCTTGCCACCGAATTTAATCGCGCAAACCGATGCTTCACAATTATTGGGCTTAGTCATTGCCAAACAAATGTTATTAGATTACGCCGGCGAAGGCTATAACAAAGTCGATTACGCCAATACGAGTGTTATCCTTGGTGCAACTTCTGCGCAGGAATTGCTGGGTGTAATGAATAGTCGCATGCAACACCCTCTTTGGAAAAAGGCATTACGTGATAACAATATCGAGGAAGATAAAATTAATAAAATCGTTAGCGATTTATCGAGTTTATACTTGCCTTGGAGCGAAGCTGCTTTTCCTGGTTTGCTAGGCAACGTAATTGCAGGACGTATTTCCAATCGCTTTAATATGGGTGGTAATAACTGTGTTATCGATGCAGCTTGTGCCAGTACCTTGGCTGCATTGCAATTAGCCGTTAATGAATTACAACTGGGCAATTGCGATATGGTGGTTAGTGGCGGGGTTGATACTTCTGGTGATCCGTTCATGTTTGAATGTTTCACGCGAACACCGGCGATTTCACCCAGCGGCGTTTGTCGCCCCTTTGATGAAAAAGCTGATGGCACCATGCTTGGTGAAGGTATCGCGTTATTTTTGCTAAAACGCTTAAGTGATGCTGAACAAGCGGGCGATCAAATTTACGCCGTCATTCGCGGCATGGGTAGCTCCTCTGATGGTCGCGCGAAAAGTATTTATGCGCCGCTATCACAAGGGCAATCAGTTGCGATTAACCGCTGTTATGAATCGGCAGATTATTCTGTTGATACGGTTAAATTGGTTGAAGCGCATGGCACGGGAACGCTTGCCGGCGATTTGGCGGAATTTACCGGTTTAAAAATGGCTTTTAACGAAGTGCCTGAAAAGCAGTCTTGCGCTTTGGGTTCAGTGAAATCACAAATCGGTCATACCAAGGCCTGTGCCGCGGGTGCGAGTTTGCTAAAAGTGGTGATGGCGTTACACAATAAAGTATTTCCGCGCACAATTAATGTGGAAAAGCCTAATCCTAAATTTGATTTTCCGAATTCGCCTTTTTATTTAAATACCAAAACGCGTCCTTGGATCGGAAATAAAGCTTTTCCAAGAAGGGCGGGCATTAGCTCGTTCGGTTTTGGCGGTAGTAATTATCACATGACGGTAGAAGAATACGCGAACGATGCACATAAAAAACCGCGCGTGCATTATGCGCCTAAAGAATTGTTTACATTTAGCGCCAGCGATCTTGAAAACTTACAACAACAATTAAATGATTTTTTAGCTGCTATTAATGACAAGAAAACCTTTGCGGCAATGGCACGGGATTCACAATTAGCTGAACATAAAGGTACGATTCGGCTTGCGATTGTGGCTGAGGATAAACAAATATTAGCCAATAAAATAGCACAAGCGTGGCAATTGATTGCTAAAGATCCGAATACTAGCTTAAATTTACCGGTTGGAATTTATTACACCGCGCATCCTGTTTCGGGAAAAGTGGCGTTTGTTTTTTCGGGCCAAGGCAGTCAATATGTTGATATGACGGCAGAGCAGATTATGTTTACCGATTCAGCCATTCAGGCTTGGGAACAATTTAGCGATACTAAGATTAATGATAAAGCGCTGGCTGATTATGTTTTCCCCATTCCGGTCTTTACCGAAGAAGAAAAGCAAGCGCAAATAAAAGCACTTAATCAAACTCAAGTCACGCAGCCGGCTTTAGCGGTTGCTGAAATGGGGTTGCTAAATATTTGTCAAACCTTGAATTTGCATGCCGATATTTGTTTAGGCCATAGCTTTGGTGAATTAACGGCATTGCATTATGCGGGTGCATTAACAGCCGCAGATTTAATCAAGTTGGCAACACGGCGTGGTGAATTAATGGCTCAAGCTGCTTCCAACAGCGGTATGGTTGCGGTTAAAGCTAGTTGCGAGCAAACTCAAAGCTGGTTACAGCAATTACGATTAACGCTAAGCATTGCTAATGATAACTCACCGCAACAAACCGTAGTTTCAGGAGAGCAGCAAGCGATCCAACAATTTGCGGATTGGTTGAAACAAAATAATGTTAGCCACACCGTGTTAGCTGTATCGGTCGCAGCACATTCGCCGCTGATGCAAACAGCAGCACAAGGATTTAGCAGTGAGTTGCAAAATATTACGTTAAAGCCACTGCAAAAAACCGTGATTGCTAATGAAACAGCGCAACCTTATGCTCATGATGATGCAAATAACATTATTCACTTATTACAGCAGCAAATGATCCACACCGTACAATTTCGCAAGAGTATTGATTATGCCTATCAACAAGGCGTGAGGCATTTTGTAGAAATTGGGCCGAATAATATTTTAACAAAATTAATCAGCGATTGCTTGGGGGATAAACCGCATACGGTTACAAGCTTAGATCAAGCCAAACAACCAGGTTATGTTGCTTTGCTAAATGGATTAGCGAGTTTATTCGTGCAAGGTATCAATATTCATTTTGCAGGTTTGTGGCAACATTATCATGTTGCTGAACACTGGCAGGCACAACAAGCGGCTAAAATCCCAACTTTAATTAACGGTACGATGTATAAAAAACCCTATCCCAACTGGGATGAAGCTGTTGCAGAAATGTTAAAAGAACATGCGGAAAAAAATAAACCGATTGAACTTAAATTAGATCAAACAGCGGCGGCATTAAAGCAACCTGAAGTTGCACCACAACCAACACCTGTGCAACCAACAATTCAGTCGCAGCCTGTCACAACAGCACAACCACCAGTCGCCGCTGGTGCCGATATTGCCGGTGCGATGATCAAAGTGATTGCAGAAAAAACCGGTTACCCACCGGAAATGATTGAACCTAGTATGTCATTGGAAGCAGATTTAGGGATCGATTCGATTAAGCGTGTTGAAATATTATCAAGTGCACAACAACAATTCCCACAAATGCCGGAATTGGATCCTATGGCAATGGCAACCTTATCAACGCTGCAAGAAATCATTGATTACTTGCAACAGCAAATGGGTGGCGTACCAGCGGCTGTAGCACCAGCTGCCGCCGCACCACAACCAGTGGCACCAACGCCGCCAACGCCAGCGGCACCCGCAGCTGCTGCAAAATCTGATGTAGATATTGCCGGTGCGATGATCAAAGTGATTGCAGAAAAAACCGGTTACCCACCGG
>CAYGTS010000035.1:11366-18906 GCA_964352905.1 uncultured Legionellales bacterium
CAACCTTATCAACGCTGCAAGAAATCATTGATTACTTGCAACAGCAAATGGGTGGTAATGGTAAAGGTGGCAATGGCAAAGCAGGTGAGGTAGCAACGATTGCGATGCCGCCCAATGTCATTCCAGCGAAATACGAACGCCTAGAATTACGCTTAGGCTCACCTGATTTTTCTGGGAACGATCATTTGCAATAGGTAGGGGAAATGAAGATACAAATTATCGCTTTGCAACAAAAGGCATTAAGCGATGCGATTGCAAAGCAACTACAAAGCTTAGGCCACGATGTCACGATTGGATCGGAAGTGACTGAGAGTCCTGGCGTGATTGATTTGCGACCGCTTGCTTTACAAAACAGCATTGATCAACAATATCAAGGGGTGTTAACTATTTTTGCATCGGTGCAGAAATGGTTGCAACAGCAATTGGCAGAGAGTAACGGATTTTGGTTAACTATTGTTGATAACGGCGGGCATTTTGGTTTGCAAAATGCGAACAAAAATGCGCAAATCATTGCAGGTATTAGCGGCATCATTAAAACAATCAAGCATGAATTCCCAAATAAAGCACCTTTTATTTTAGATGTTGATCGTACGCAGGTTAATGATGAAGCGTTAGCCAAGACGATTATCGAAATATTAACTCAAGGATGCCAAAATGTTGAGTTGGCATTGCCAAGCGCCGGTGAGCTACAAGCATTAAAAACCACAAAAACACAATTACCACCCATCAAGGCAACGGCAACCACACCATTAAACTTAGTGGTAACTGGTGGCGTTAAAGGTGTTACCGCAGATTGTTTATTGGCGTTAGCAAAAATTCAACCGTTTAATGCGTTAATTTTGGGACGCACTAAACTGGTTGAAATTCCTGCAGAAATAAAAGATATCGATGACGAACAACAACTGCGATTAAAGTGTATCGAACTTGCGCGCAATCAAAAGAAAACCATCACACCAGCAATGGTTAATCAGCAATTAAAACAATACCAATCGGTTAAAGAAATACAGCAATCCTTAGAAAAATACCAAAAGTTGGGTTGTCATGTTATTTATGAATCAGCGAGTGTTACTGATAAAGCAGCGCTTGCAGAAGCGATTGCCAAAGGACGTGATCAATTTTCACAATTCCACGGTTTAGTTTATGGTGCCGGTATTATTTTAGATAAAAAAATTGTTGAAAAACCATTACAACAATTCCAACAGGTTTTTGATACTAAAGTGATTGGTGCTTTAAATATTTTAGAAATACTTGCCAATGATCCTTTGCGGCATATTTGTTTTTTTTCATCGATTAGTGCACGTGAAGGCAATAACGGGCAAGTTGATTATGCTTGTGCCAATGAGGTTCTGAATAAAATTGCGCAAGTAGAGCAAGTAAAGCGCAACGGTAATTGTATTGTTAAATCGATTAATTGGGGTGCCTGGGATGGCGGCATGGTCAGTGGGGCATTGCGACAATTTTTTATTGATAACGGCATTGTATTGTTGGATATTGATTTTGGTGCCAACATGTTTGTGCAAGAATTTTTTAATCCTGATAGGCAAGTCGAAGTTGTTTATCATGGTAAATTATAGTTGCTGGTTAAACCCACACGCAAAAGGATCATAATTCTATGACGCATAAAACTGATAAACCACTATATAACAGAGATGATCTCATAGCCTTTGCAAATGGTCATCCCGAAAAAATCTTTGGCGCGGATTTTACTTATGTTAAGCAATTAAAATTTCGGATCTGTTTACCTGAACGTCGTTTGCAATTAGTTGATCGCGTGATTTCAATCACACCCGCGCCCATGAGTAAGGGGTTGGGGGAAATTGTGACCGAAACAGATATCACCCAAGATGCTTGGTATCTCATCAACAAGCAAAGTTGTACCTCAATGTTTTTGGAAATTGGCCAAGCAGATTTAATTTTATTATCTTGGCTAGGCTATGATCAACTCACCAAAGGTGAACGCGTTTATCGTTTGCTAGGTATGGCCTTTGAAATGCAAGGCCCTTTGCCAAATCTAGGTGATACCTTACGTTTACATACCAAATTGATTGAAAAAACCAAACTAGGCGATATCGATTTTTTTAAATTTGAACAACGCTGTTACATTAACGATGAATTAAGGTTTGTGGTTTCTGAACGGCAAGTAGGCTTGTTTACGTATAAACAATTAGCGGAATCAAAAGGCATCACCCAAGATTTATCAAAATTAACGTGTGATGAAACTTTACCAGCCCAATTACCTAAATACGCCACTCAACAAAAATCATTTGATCGTGAAAAAATTCTGGCTTGCCAATTACAACAGTTTGTAGATTGCTTTGGCGAAACACATCGCTTACTCATGGCACAAACACGACCACCGAATATTTATGGTGGTGCTTTTCCACAATTACAGCAAATTGAAATTGATTTTAATGCTGGTCAATGGCAGCGCGGCTATGCTAAGGCACTGCAAACCGTAAGCCCGAATGATTGGTGGTTTAGCTGCCATTTTACGCGTGATCCGTGTTTGCCCGGGTCTTTAATGATGGAAACTGGTTTGGAATTAATGCGCTTTTATATGTTAGCAAGCGGCCTCACAATCTTACATGATGGTTGGCGTTTTATGGTTGCGCGCAATCAATTATTTCATCCTATTTGTCGTGCGCAAATTACCCCACAAACCAAACAAGTTATGTGTGAATTACAAGTTGAAGGTATAAAAATTGATCCAATTCCAGAATTACACGGGCACATTATTTTAACAGCCGATGGTAAACCTGCATTATATGCAAGACTGGTTTTACAGTTAGTGCCGGATGGGTTGTTATCAAAAGATGATCCTCTGTTATATTTACAAAAAAGCATTGCTGCAAAAGGCAAAAGTGATGTGAGCTTGCAAGAAATTTTAGCGAATGGGCAGGGTTTGCCGCATGAAATGTATGGGGGTGTTTATGCAAATGTAGCTGATGATTATCCTTTGGCACATTTGCCACAATATCCTTATTGTTTTATTAGTCGTTTGCTTTACTCCGAGAATGTTAAAGCAGGCAAGGCCAATCAAAGTCGTATTATTGGGCAATATGACATTCCCATTGATGCCTGGTACTTTGCTGATAATGATGCAAGAGTCTTACCGTATGCGATTTTAATGGAAATTACCTTGCAATTATGCGGCTGGTTATCCGGTATCTGCGGCTATTGTTATCGTGATGGTGTGAAATTAAAATACCGTAACCTAGAAGGAGCTGGCACGCTGCATCGTGAAATATTACCAGCCAAAAATAGCACGATTGAAACGGATGTATTATTAACCAGTTTAGTGGTAGCTGGTGAAATTACTTTATTTGAATTTAAAGTGGTTGCAACCTATAACAATGAGCCTTTCTATGATTATACCACCAAGTTTGGTTTTTTCCCCGAACGAGCATTTAACGATCAGCCAGGCTTAAGTGTTGCCGCGCATGAAAAGAACTTATTTAATTTAACCAGTGATCAAGCTATTGAATTAAAAAATTGGGCAGAACGGCCTTATTTAGCTTCAGCTAATTTATTAATGATTGATAATATCACAGGTTTTTGGCCAAAAGGTGGCGTTCACAATAAAGGGGCTATCAGAACCAATAAAAAAATCGATCCTGCGCAATGGATGTTTAAAGCGCATTTTTACCAAGATCCGGTACAACCCGGATCGCTTGGGATCCAAGCCTTTTTACAAACGTTACAATGTTATCAATTGTTGCAACAACATCATAAAGCTTTTAAAAATCCACGTTTTCAATCATTGTTAATAGGGCATAAGCATGAATGGAAATACCGTGGCCAAGTCGTTCCAAATGATAATGAAATTGTCATTTTAGCCGATATTGTTGAAGAAACAGTGACAGCAGAACTTGCCAGCATCATTGCTGAATTAAGCTACTGGATCGATGGCAAGAAAATTTATTCAGCCACGTTAGGGATGAGCATTATTGAAAATACGATCCCTGAAAATGTTAGTTTACAAACTTTTCAAGATAATCAGGGGCATTTTTGTGATCAATTTTCCTTAACACGTTATCCGCATTACCAAGATCATGCGCCAAATTATTTACAACCTACTGTGCCACTCACTGTGATTCTTGATCGCACGGCAATTGCCGCGCAATTACAAAGGCCACAACAAAAAATTGTTGCACTCGATAATGTTTTCGTATTTGGTTGGGCGATACCCAGAAATGATTTTAATGTGCGCGCACAACTCGATACAGTTGATGAAAACACGACGCGAGTTAAATTATTTGATGAAGTACAGAATAAACTTTTTGCGCAAGGTAAGGTAACCGCAGCAGAAAATTATAAAAAAGCACCATTCACGTATCCAGAGCATGGGATTAATATCGATGACTATCAATGCGTACCACAACCTTATGCCGAATTATTTCATGGGAAAGCATTTCAGTTAATCAGCAAACTCTACCGTAAACCAAAACAGGCTTATGCAATAGTAAAAGCGCATACGCCGTGGGCAGAACAAGGTTTGTTTAATCCCATTCTGTTAGATGCAATAGTACAGGGTTTACCTAACGGTGAGCTCTACACATGGGATGATCGTATTCCAGAATTAGCAATTTCTTATCCCTATAAAATTGAACATATCGAATTCTATCAAGCCACACCAACCTTAGGTCAGGTTGAAGTATTGATTAATATGCAAGAATATAACCCGACAACCCGCACTGCTACTTTTGAAATACAGGCTTTTTATAATAAGCAGCCTTGGCTTAAAATGTTGTATGTGACTTTTTTAATTTCTTTACCCATGTTACATACGCTCGATCATCGTGCGATTCGTGAATTTTTATCAGGTAGGGTATACAGCGATACTATTTATCTTGTCGCTGGTGATTATCCGCGTGTCACGCTAGATCAAAAGAACGTTAAGAAGAGTGAATTTATTCCAGGTATGTTTGCAAATGTTTATGATATTAAGGGGGATTTCGCACAACAATGCCTGCAAATTGCTGTAAAAGAATTATTTTCGCGCTACTATCGTGTTCACCCCAGTTTTGTGAGCATAGCAAATGAGCATCAAGTGGAAATCAATATAAGTGATGCTAAAATTCTCAGGCAGTATAGTGTTAGCGTAGAGGGTGATATAATTACGGCAATAGCGATCGATCAGGAGTAAAAAATGTCACTTGCAGCGCAACGTACACTCATTGAAAAAATAGCGAATATTCGTCAGCCATTGGTGATTGCTGCTGATAAAAACACGGGTGAGGTACAGTTATGTCCTTATGATGAAAATCAGTTTCAAGCGCTATTAAACGATAATCTGGTCATTAAAAGTATTATCCCAGCATTTCATCCTGAGTTTCTTGGTAACCAAGCTTTTTGCCAGCGTCATGGTTGTCGTTATGCCTACATTGTTGGTGAAATGGCTAATGGTATCGCAAGTAGCGATTTAGTGATTGCTGCTGCTAAAAGTGGTTTTTTAGGGTCATTTGGCGCAGCAGGTTTGTTACCAGATGTAGTTGAGAAAAATATTGTCACCATTAAAAATGCATTGGCTTCTTCCCAAATTAATTGGGGGGCAAACTTAATTTATAGTCCTAATGAACCCGCGATCGAATCAAAAACGGTAGAAGTTTTTTTAAAGCATGATGTTCGCCGTGTTTCAGCTTCAGCTTACATGGATTTATCAAAACACATTGTGCGCTATATGGCGAGTGGGTTACAACAAAATGCTGATGGTTCTGTTGCGCGTAAAAATTCAGTGATTGCCAAAATTTCACGCCCCGAAGTGGCCGAAAAATTTATGTTGCCACCACCTGCGGCAATTTTAGAAGCCTTAGTGAATGAAGGTAAAATTACTGCGCAGGAAGCACAACTTGCGGCAACCTTACCGATTGCAGAAGATATCACGGCAGAATCAGATTCTGGTGGTCACACTGATAATCGTCCTTTATTATCGCTGTTTCCTGTGATTATGAATTTAGCAAGACGCATTGGTGAAAAAAACAATTATACGACACCAATTCGGATTGGTGCTGCAGGTAGTCTCGGTACCCCACATGCCTTAGCAGCCGCTTTTGCGATGGGTGCCGATTATGTGTTAACAGGATCGATTAACCAAGCTTGTGTTGAAGCCGGTACTTCACCATTAAGTAAAGAAATGTTAGCCAAAGCCCAATTAGCGGATGTTGCTATGGGCGCTGCTTCTGATATGTTTGAGATAGGCGTAAAACTGCAAGTATTAAAACGCGAAACCTTATTTGCTGTCAGAGCGAATAAACTATACGAGATTTATACGCGTTATGCTTCAATTGAAAGTATACCTGATAATGAAAAGCAAACCCTTGAAAAATCCATTTTCAGAAATAGTCTTGATGAAATTTGGAAATTGACTAAAACCTATTTCGAAGAGCGCGATCCGAAGCAAATTAGCGAAGCACAGGCAAAACCAAAATATAAAATGGCCTTAATTTTTCGCTGGTATTTAGGCTTATCAAGCTTCTGGGCAATTCATGGTGATGATGATCGCAAAATAGATTACCAAATTTGGTGTGGCCCAGCCATGGGTGCCTTTAACGATTGGGTACGTGACACACCACTGGAAGATGTTTCGCAACGCTATGCGGCTGTGATTGCCAAAAGTTTAATGGAAGGTGCTGCAACAATACAGCGCATGAGTTTGTTGCGCCAGCTAGGCATTGAGCTACCGGCTAGTTTAATGTACTACCCTTATCAACCTTTGCCAGAGTAAAAAATCAATGTATTTCCTAGATATTCTCGCGTATGTTAGCTTAGCTGCATTTTGTTTTTATGTGAGTGAACAACTTATCACAAGAAATATTTGCCGAGTCTTTGCGGTGTATCGCAAAATGCGCCCGCAAGAGAAACTTATTTTTGCGAGTAAGTTTCAAGAAGGCGTTTGTGCGCTACTGTTTTCAGTCGTTGCGGTTTTATTATTGCTTTTTAACTTGTTCCACGGTCATGGCATGGAATATATTTTGGCTGAAAAAGTGTTTACCTATATTGTGACAGGTTATTTTTTATATCATTTTTTGAGACTGTTTGATCTGGGTACAGATCAGCATATTTTGCAGATTCACCACTTAACCATGGTGGCTATTAACGGTTATTTAATTTTAATCGATAGTTATTACTTATTTGCTATTATTGCAACCACCGCATTTTTATCAGCATTGGTGCGGTTTAATAATTGGTTTGCGCAATATAAAATGACACCCTTTAAAATTTCAGGAAAAACTTCAGCGTATTTACATTTTATTTTTGAAGTGTTGCCCGTCTTTTTATTTTGGGGCTTCTTTTTTTATTACTTCCATAAGTTACCAGAGTTTGGCTTGCAAGAGTATGTTATGATTGGTTTAGTCATTTTTATTTCGGTATTATGTTTTTATTGGGGCAGTTTATATTTAGTAACATTGTACCGTTTTCAAAAGGCATTGCGTGCGAATAAAATGAAATTAAACAATTCGTAGAGTGTAACCTGAAGTGTGGGTATCCGTCATTGCGAGGAGCGTTAGCGACAAAGCAATCCAGGGTTAGGATCTGCGAT
>CAYGTS010000036.1:0-18848 GCA_964352905.1 uncultured Legionellales bacterium
GAGATTGCCCAAATATGGCTGTTCCTCGCTACACCGGGAATTGCTGAGCAAACATGCCCTCGCAGAAGCGGGGGCTGCACGTTCGCGGCAATTAGATCCCCCTGTTTTTTAAAAAAGCCTGGAAAATACTTCGCATTTTAAAATCCAATCGATATAATAGCCGCTTTTATTTAGAAAGAGGTTGTTGCAGATGGATTTAACAAAAATAGGCCCAGGCAAAAATATTCCCGAAGAAATTAATGTTATTATTGAAATTGCAGCCAACGGCATGCCCGTTAAATATGAAATTGATAAAGAAAGTGGTGCGATGTTGGTTGACCGGTTTTTATCAACCGCAATGCGTTATCCCTGTAATTATGGTTATGTTCCGAAAACACTATCAGAAGATGGTGATCCAGTTGATGTTCTAGTGATCACACCACACCCATTAGTGACAGGTTCGGTGATCCGCGCTCGCCCCATTGGCATTTTAAATATGGCCGATGAAGCAGGCAAAGATGCTAAATTGTTAGCCGTGCCAATTGCTAAATTATCCTCAGAATACAACGACATACATTCACCTGCCGATTTACCACAATCACAACTCGCTACGATTGCGCATTTCTTCGAGCATTACAAAGACTTAGAGCCAAACAAGTGGGTTAAAGTGGATGGCTGGGGTAGTGCTAAAGATGCTTGTGATGAAATTTTAGCGAGTGTTGCGCGTTACAACGAAAGTTAAAAACTAACTAACGGCAATTGCTGCGGTGTAGCGTGGATCAGGGCGTTTACCCTCTACACCAACTTTCAAGGAGTACCACTTGGCTAAAAAAACCGGAATCTTGCTATTAAACCTTGGCACCCCCGATCATTGCGATCCGCGCGCAGTGCGTCGTTATTTACGACAATTTTTATCTGATCCACGCGTGGTGGAAATACCACGACCACTATGGTGGTTAATCCTTAACGGTGTTATTTTACCCTTGCGGGCGAAAAAATCGGCGCGACTTTATCAAAGCATTTGGACGCCGCACGGATCACCCTTATTGGCTGAGTCACAGCAAATTGCTGATGCGCTTCACAACAAATTACAACAACAACACGTTCCTGATTGCCAGGTAAGCTTAGCGATGCGCTACGGCAATCCTAGTATTGCTTCAGTACTAGCTGATTTAAAAAAAAATGGCATTGAAAAATTAATTGTATTACCACTTTATCCGCAATATGCTGCGGCAACAGTTGCCAGCTGTTTTGATGAAGTCACAGCAATTTTGCGCACTTGGCGTGCTATTCCAGAATGCCATTTTATTGCAGGTTATGCCGATCATCCGGCATATATTAATGCGATTGCTAACAGCATTAAGGCGTATCAACAAACAGAGGATCCTGCTGATTATTTTCTGTTTTCTTTTCATGGGATCCCTAAGCGCAGCATTGATTTGGGTGATCCCTATTATCAACAATGCCAAATCAGTGCACAGCTAATCGCAGAGCAATTAAAACTGCGCCAGAGCCAGTGGCAATTAGTCTTTCAATCACGTTTTGGTAAAGCGCAATGGTTAACACCGTATTGTGATCAAACGTTACAAAGCTTGCCGCAACAAGGTTATAAGAAAGTTGCAGTGGTATGCCCTGGTTTTGCGGTAGATTGCCTTGAAACTTTACAAGAAATCAATATTGAAAATAGAGAATTATTTCTTGAATCCGGTGGTGAGCAGTTTGATTATATCCCTGCGCTTAACCACTCAGATCTGCAAATTGAATTATTGTTTAATTTAATTTTGGCCGATCAATGCAATTTCCCTAAGCGGCCGTCATTGCGAACGAAGTGAAGCAACCTGGCGAGAGCCAATGAATGAGATGTTAAGGTGACGAAAAATCCTGTCTTTGGGAGGAGCGTTAGCGACGCGGCAATCCAGGGGCGAGTGGCATTGAATGAGATGCTAACGGTAATGTGAGTTAATGCCGTGGTGCGATTAGCAAGTTTTTTTAAATTTGCAAAATCGCAGATCCTAACCCTGCTTCGCTAACGCTCGCAATGACGGAAGTGAAGCAATTAGTTTACGGGTAGGCAATAACTCATTGCGTCATATACTGATTAACAACCGATCCGAAATCAACTGCAGTTTGTCCCGGATCGGCAGGCACTAATAAGACAGCTTGTAGTTGTGCTTGCGGGTTGAAAATATAAACATGCGCTAAATTTTGCAAGCTGCTTTGTTGTGAATCAGTTAAGGGCTTACCTTGCTCCCGCGCGTAATTAATATAAAGTTGCTGTGTGAGTTGTTTGATATTTTCAGGTGTTGCCGTGGTACCAATAAAGTTTGTATTAAAATTTTGCACATAGCTGCCAATGTTTTGCAAGCTATCCTGGCGCGGATCAATTGAAACAAACACGACTTGAGTTAGCCCGTGCATCATGCGTTGCAAATAAACGGTATAAACTTGGCTTAGTGCCGTTAAAGAGTCTGTGCAAATTTGTTTGCAACTTGTTGAACCAAAAAACATTAATGTCCACTTGCCTTGTAACTGGGTTAGCCCAAAAGCGGTATTATCGGTGGTGGTAAGGTGAAATGCTTTGATAGGAATGGCTTGCGGAAAATAAAAACCCGTTTTTAATTGTAAATTAGGTGTATAACTGGCTTGATTATTTTTATAGTTAAACCAAACTGCCATGCCTAACAACACAGCAACCAGCGTTAAGACTAATAACACCTTGAGTAAGGTGGCTTGTTGTTGTGGTTGCATGGGCTTTTCTCCGGATAATTTTCCAGCAATTCCAGAGCGGGAATTGCTGCAGCTTTCAAAGAATTATATAGCATCTAAAAGAGAGTCTCTACTCGCTCAGCAATTCCCGCTGTAGCTCATGGGCGTCAACTTAAGAAAATGAACAAGCTAGCGTTTCCCCAACGAAAGTTGGGGTCCAGGGAAAAAGACTGGGAAACATGAAATCAGGATGAATTTAGATAGCTTTTGTACTAGAAAATACGCATGTAAATTGAATTTAGTGGATTCTCTCCCTGGACCCCAACTTTCGTTGGGGAGGCGGTTCTTAAGTTGACGCCTATGCGCTGTAGCTGGGAACAGCCATATTTGGGCAATCTCACGCTAAAAACCCCAAAAAATGTGCTCATTTATTATGTATAAACTCCGCTATTTTTTGAAATTTTTAGCGTGACCTTGCCTCAAATCTGACTGCTCTTGAGTAATCAAACATTACGGCGGGAATCGCTGCTACTCGCTTAGCTATCATATTTATGCGCATGCGTTTCCGGGACTAAAAAGCAAATTATAGCGCAAATCAGCGTTGCAATCGGTAACACCGCAAGGCCAACGTGATAATCTAAATTATTGTAAGCAGCAGCAAGATGGTGAGCGGTAGGTTTTTCTTGATAAAATTCGATAATCACCCCAATCACGGGTTGAAAAATGGCAGCGGATAAAGTCACGATGAAATTAATAATTGCCATAGCTGTGGCACTGGTGGCTGTCGTGCTTAATTCTCTGCCTAAAACAAACACTAAGGCTTGAGCACCTGTGGCAAAGCCTAATATAAATAATAGAAACGTGACTAAACCATATGACATCGTGTTGTTATAAATAAGTAAGGCTGAAGCAGTCGTTGTTATCAATGATCCCACAATCAATGGCCAACGCCGGTTTCTTAATCTATCTGAAATAAATCCCGCAAACGGGCTGCCAATACCGGTGCCTAAAAAAATTAATGACATCAATGAGGCTGATTCAACTTTGGTATAGTGATAAGCATGAATCAATAATCCCACACCCCACAATGACGCAAACACCGAAACGGGCATATATAATAGTGCGCCGATAAGACCTACAGTCCAAATATTTTTATTTTTGAGAGTGTGCCACAAGCGTTGCAAAGCGAATGCCCAGGTGTTTTCTAACGCCGGAGTTTCGTGATGGTAGGGTGGTTTCTTGCTAACGCACAGTAATAAAATAACGACCAACAAAGCACCAAAAACAATTAAAACCAAACAAGTTTCACGCCAACCGATTAAGACACTTAAATGCGAAATAATAATATCGGCGCTCATTGCACCTAACGTGCCAAAACCCACAATAAAACCGGCAACTAAACCAAAGCGTTGTGGTGGTAACCATAGCGTGGCGAGTTTTAGGGCACCCACAAACGCAAATGCAGAGCCAAAGCCGATAAATAAGCGACTCAAAAAAGCCACATACAGATTGGAGGTAATAGCAAACAGTAATAAGCCAAATACGCACGATGAAATTGCAATCGTCATTACATAGCGCGGGCGATAACGATCACACAGCACACCCGCTGGAAATTGCATCGGCGTATAGGCATAAAAATAAAAGCCGGATAACAAGCCAATCCCCGCACTCCCAATTTTGAAGGTATGCATGAGATCATAAAGCATAACACTGGGTAAAATGCGTAAAATATACTCGTAAAAGTAAAAAAACGCACCGACTAAAACCACAATCCACGGGAGCAGCGTATAGCGCTTAACTGGGGTTGCTTGCATGAACGATCCTTGTTTGCTTAACAATAATCAACATTATATCAATAAAATAGGTTAATTGTCTGTGTAAAAGAAAGTTACGCTTGATCAAGTGTTGTACATAATTGTATTTTTGCTACAATAGGGTCATCAAAATAACGTTGGGAATACCAAAAATGTTTTTTCGTTGCCGCAACCGCCCAGAAGCAAGAAAGCGCTTAGCACCGAGTGAGATGAATCAAATCTTAGCAGCAGCAGCAGAACAAGGGTTGACTAAAGTAGATTTAACTCTTGCTACACAAGATGAAGGACAACAAGTTTCATCACTTGGTTATTTTCAACGCACTCAATCTAATGCTAATGAAATTTTCTTCGAGACCGTTAAAGACGCTGATACGGCAACTAATAATCGTAATTTAGCCTCGATTAGATCAGTGTTAGATGCTTTTTTAGGCAAAAATAATACATACTCAGGTAAACTTTGGTTCCCGATGGTAGAATGCCGTGGTTTTGCCAAGTTACCGATCTGGCTGAAACCGCGTGCGCATATTGTGTTGGTAGAAATGCAATGTGAAAGTGGTAAAATTAGTGCCATTACTAAGCATGACTCATCGAGTCCCATTGTTGATAGCTTGTATCCTAATAAACTCAAAGATATTGCAAGTGGAACACACGCTGCAAAGAGCGGTTGTAAATTAGAAAATAAATGTTACAACCTACAACCCGATTCTGATAGTTGTGGGCGTTTTGTAGCAACCTGGATTAGTAGACTGATTAAAACACTGCATGACTATATTACACAACCCATAGAAGCTGCTGAACTTGCCAAGCCTATTGATCAGTTTGTGAGGGATAACTTTCATGTTGAATTGCAAAAAGCAGAAGCAACTGCTTGGGATGGTAACGATCCTGTTTCTCCTTAACTAAGCTAACCTAACCACCTTGTCCTAACCCACATCCTGCTTTACACTAGCGTGCATTATCCTTACTTGAGATCAGCATGGCGAGTCAAGTCAAAGTACGTCCACAAAGTTTATTACGATCAACTACCTTAGTTGCAAGCATGACTTTTATCTCACGCATCTTAGGGTTTGTGCGCGATATGGTGATTGCACAAATCTTTGGTGCGGGGTTTGGTGTTGATGCCTATTTAGTTGCTTTTAAAATTCCAAGTTTTATGCGGCGGTTATTTGCCGAAGGTGCGTTTTCACAAGCGTTTGTGCCGGTATTATCCGAATACCGTGAAAAAAAAACACATGCCGAAGTCAAAGCATTCATAAATCATATGCTGGGCTTACTAGGCACAGTTTTGTTGATCGTAACGTTGCTTGCAATGCTATTTTCACCACTGCTGGTGCATGTGTTTGCGCCGGGTTTTCATGTTGGTGATCCGCGCTATCTATTAACCGCGCACATGCTACGCGTTACCTTCCCGTATTTATTATTTATTTCGTTGGCGGCCATGTGCGCGGCGATTTTAAACAGTTATGGCAGTTTTGGCGTACCGGCTTTTACGCCAGTATTATTAAATTTAAGTTTAATTGTTGCAGCCTTATGGTTTAGGCATTATTTCACGATCCCGATTTATGCCTTAGCTTGGGGTGTTTTCTTTGCTGGCATCTTACAATTTTCATTTCAATTACCTTTTTTGCGGCATAAGGATTTATTACCACGACCAAGTTTGCAATGGCATGATCCGGGTGTTAAACGCGTATTGTGGTTAATGATCCCGGCCTTATTTGGTGTCTCTGTGGCGCAAATTAATATTTTAGTTGATACTATTTTTGCCTCATTTTTACCGGTAGGTAGCGTGTCGTGGTTATATTTTTCTGATCGCTTAAGCCAATTTCCACTTGGCGTATTTGGTGTGGCGATTGCCACGGTGATTTTACCGTTACTATCACGCCGCTACGCTGATCAAGATCCGAAAACGTTTGCCAACACCATTGATTGGGCAATGCGCTGTGTGTTATTCATTGGTGTGCCTTCGGCCTTGGGATTAACGATTTTGGCTGGCCCTACGCTTGCAACCTTGTTTCATTACGGGCGCTTTGGTGACTATGATGTGATTATGTCACAGCAAAGTTTATGGGCTTTTTCGTTAGGTATTCCAGCCTTTATGCTGATTAAAATTTTAGCAGCCGGTTTTTACGCGCGCCAAGATATCAAAACGCCAGTTAAAATTGGGGTGATTTCGTTAATTACCAATACGTGTTTAAATTTTATTTTAATTTTTCCTTTGCAGCATGCTGGGCTTGCACTTTCAACCACGATTGCTGCTTATGTTAATGCCGGTTTACTCTTGTTCGGTTTAATCAAACGCGATATTTATCACTTTAAAGCGCATTGGCTATCCTTTATGGCGCGATTATTGCTGGCCGTAACTGGTATGAGTGCGGCACTATTTTATTTATCAGCCAATATTAATACCTGGTTAGCGTGGCCGTGGCAACATCGTATGATCATGTTGGCGTTTTTAATTATTTTGGCTTTTTTGCTTTATTTTAGCATCGCCTTTGCCTGTGGTATGCGCAAACAGCACTTTAAACCCCATTCTTTAAAATGAAAAAAGTATGAAATTAATTCGCGGATTAGATAATATTCCCAAGCATCATCTGGCCTGTGTTGCCACGATTGGTAACTTTGATGGCGTTCACGTTGGGCATCAAGCAATTATTGAACAATTACAGCAACAAGCAAAAACATTTAATTTACCCAGTGTGATTATCATTTTCGAACCTACACCCAAAGAATTTTTTAAGGGCTTACAAGCACCGCCACGTTTGTCACGCTTACGCGAAAAAATTCAATTGTTGAGTCAATATCAAGTTGATGAAGTGCTGTGTATTCATTTTAATGAAGACTTTGCAAGACTGCCGGCACCACAGTTTATTGAAACGATTTTAGTTAAACAATTAAATGTTAAACATTTGATCGTGGGCGATGATTTCCGTTTTGGTTGTAAACGCCTGGGTGATTTTAAACTATTGCAAAAACATGGCGCGCACTATGACATGCAAGTGAGTGCAACGGCCAGTGTTAAAATTAATGGCGAACGCGTGAGCAGTAGCTTAATCCGCGATTATTTAAAAGCCGGTAATTTAAGCCAAGCAGCTAGGCTCTTGGGCCATGCTTATACGTTATGTGGGCGGGTTGCTCACGGTGATAAACGTGGCAGATTACTTGGTTTTCCCACCGCCAATATTTATTTGCATCGTCGTGTTTCACCGATCTTAGGCGTGTATTGCATCAAATTACATGGCATTGCAGGTAAGTGCTATAACGGCGTTGCCAATGTAGGATCGCGCCCTACTTTTGCAGGCACACGTATTTTACTCGAAGTGCATTTATTTGATTTTGATCAAGAAATTTATGGCGCGCAAGTTTGTGTGGAATTTATTCATAAATTACGCGATGAGAAAAAATACGCTAATTTTGAATTGCTGAAAGAACAAATTTTTCGTGATGCAAGTGAGGCCAAAGCTTTTTTTGAGCGCTATTAAGCGCAAAGCATATTAGATTGTATAACAGTCTGATTATTAAAATTTTTTACGGTGGTTGGTTTAAATTTTGGAGGTCATTCTACTCATCATCGCAACCCGCTTGCCTAGGGCGTGACACAGCGTTTTCTCCTCATGACTCAGCGGCTGATCGCTATTTTGGCCGGCCAAATGGCTGGCACCATATGGCGTACCACCAGTAGTCGTGGTTAATAAAGCCGATTCAGAATACGGTAAACCGACTATTAACATGCCGTGATGCAGTAATGGTAACATCATGCTTAACAGTGTAGCTTCTTGGCCGCCATGCAATGATGCAGTTGAGGTAAATACCGCAGCTGGTTTATCCTTTAATTTGCCGCTTAACCATAATGCGCTGGTGCCATCTAAAAAATATTTCATGCTGGCTGCCATATTTCCAAAACGCGTGGGGCTGCCTAAGATTAAGCCATCACACTCAGCGAGTTCTTCATAAGTGGCAAACGGTGGGCCGTTTTCAGGAACTGTATCGGTGGTTGCTTCGCATGTCGTGGAAACACTGGGCACGGTGCGCAAAATGGCATTGCAATTTTTTACTTCTTCAACACCACGCACAATACATTCTGCCATTTTGGCAGTATTTTGATAACGACTGTAATAAACAATTAAAATGTTTAACATACTATATTCCTAAATAAATGCAGTTCTGCAAGGTGAATAGCTATACTGCTTGGCCGGCGGCAAAACCACTAGCCCACGCCCATTGAAAATTATAGCCACCCAGCCAACCGGTAACATCCACCACTTCGCCAATAAAATATAAACCATTAACCTGTTTTGCCGCAAATGTTTTTGAAGATAAACTATCACAATCAACACCGCCTAAGGTGACTTCGGCAGTGCGGTAGCCTTCTGTGCTATTGGGTTTGATTTGCCAGGCTTGAAATTGATCCACTATTTTTTGCATGGTTTTGATCGAGCAGTTTTGTAATGTTTTAGTCTTCATGTTTTCATTAAGCCAAACTTCAGTGATTTTTTTGGGGAAATAGTGTTGTAAAAAATTTTTCAATAGTGAATTCGGGTGTTGTTGTTGCAGTAATTTAAAACTTTTAATTAAATCAATATCGGGTAATAAATTGATAGTTAAATTTTGCCCGGGTTGCCAATAATTAGAAATTTGCAGCATCGCAGGGCCACTTAAACCACGATGTGTAAATAACATCGCTTCGCGAAATTGTTGATTATTACAATTCACAACACAATTCAGGGCATTGCCAGAAAGCACGCTATACTTGTTTTTCTCTGCTTCATGCAAGGTGAACGGTACTAGGCCAGCGCGAGTTGGCCACACCTTAAGCTTAAATTGCTCAGCCACTTTATAGCCAAATGGATTGGAACCCATGCTGGGAATGGATAAGCCACCCGTGGCAATTACTAGCGATTGGCAAACCAATACATCATTGCTAGTGGCAATTTTAAAACGATGATCGCTGGCTTTAATAATTTCAGTAATGCTGGTATTGAGTTTAATGGTTACATCATATTGCTGGCATTCCGCCAATAGCAGATCAACAATTTCTTTAGCTTTATGATCACAAAACAATTGGCCTAAGGTTTTTTCATGATATGCAATCTGGTATTTTTCAACCAATGCAATAAAATGTTGTGGTGTATAACGGCTTAACGCAGATTTGGCAAAATGTGGGTTATGTGAAATAAAATTATCAGCCGTGACATGAAGATTAGTAAAATTACAACGCCCACCGCCTGACATCAAAATTTTGCGTCCTGGTTTGTTGGCGTGTTCCAAAACACATACCCTGCGACCACGTTTAGCCGCTTCAATCGCACACATTAAACCGGCAGCACCGGCACCAATGATAATGACATCAATGTGTTGCATTATAATGATAATAAGTTTGCGGCATAGTTGGTGTTCTCATGCGGATTAAAATGGTAGCATTATACAGTTAGGATGAGTAAATAGGAACGAGTATGCAAACGCGTTTATCGCAATGGCTGACATTTTGGCAGCATATTTATAATCGCTTGCTAGAAGTGGAGTGCACCTATCGCGCGGCGGCCTTAACCTTCACAACCTTACTTGCGATCGTGCCGTTGATGTCAGTGAGTTTTACGATTTTAGCGGCTTTTCCCGTGTTTAATCATATTACCGTAGCCTTACAAAATTTGATTTTCAAACATTTCATCGTGGGCTCTGGTGAAGTGATCCATCAATATTTAAATAATTTCATGCATCAGGCAAGCAGTTTGTCGGTGAAGGGATTAGCATTTTTAGTCGTTACGGCAGTGCTAATGATTAGAACCATGGAAGGCGCTTTTAATGCGATTTGGAAAATACGTAAACGCCGGCAGGGTATTTCAGCCTTTTTATTGTATTGGTCAATCTTAACGTTAGTACCAATTTTAATCGGCTTAAGCATGGGCTTAAGTTCGTACTTATTTTCATTACCGTTGATTTCTGGCACGGCTAAACACTTAGGCTTAACTACGCCATTATTAAAAATTACGCCGTTTATTTTATCCACCATTGGGTTTACCTTGCTCTATATTGCTATGCCTAATTGCCGAGTGCCGATTAGAACCAGCATAGTGGGTGCCATGGTAGCTGCCTTGTGTTTTGAAACTGCCAAGCGTGGTTTTGGGTTTTACATTTCACATTTCCCAACCTACAAAATTATTTATGGTGCACTGGCCGCAATCCCTTTATTTTTTATTTGGGTTTATGTAGCTTGGTTAATTATTTTACTGGGTGCAGTGCTAAGCAATGCTTTAGCGGTGCGTTATAACTTTAAAACCCAGTATGAATTAGATGGTTTTACGCAAGCCTATCGCTGGTTAGGTTATTTTTGGCAAGCACAAACACAAGGCAAAACCTTATCATTGTGGAATTTACTAAAATTAGATCGCGCAAATTATCGCGTGCCTCCTGAACAACAGTTAAACGCCTTAATTCAGGCTAAGCTTATTCATCATGTTGATCGTGATCGCTATATTTTAAGTCGGGATTTAAGTGCCTTAACGTTAGCTGATTTATATAAAATGTTACCGTGGAAATTACCGGCAGTGACTAAATTACCGAAATGTCATGATACCTGGGATCACGCATTGCAGCAGCAATTAAAAATTTTGGCTGAACATACCCAGCAAGATTTAAATGTGCCGTTAGTTGAGTTATATAAAAATACGGAGTGAGTAACTACCCAGCAATTCCCGGTGTAGCGAGGAACAGCCCTATTTGGGCAATCTCACATTAAAAACACTAAAAAATGTACTTATTTTTTATGTATAAACTCCGCTATTTTTTAGTGTTTTTAATGTGACCTTGCCTCAAATCTGACCGTTCTTAAGTTATTCAACACCTCGCAGGGAATTACTGGTAACTGCCCGTTAATTTGAAATTACAGAGTGAGTAATATTATGCAAAAAACAGATGTTTTAATCATTGGTGCAGGTCCTGTGGGTTTGTTTATGGCAAATGAACTAGCTCGCCATGGTTTATCCGTGAAAATTATTGATCAAAAAGCGCAACTGAGCACACATTCAAAAGCGTTAGGTATTCATGTGCGCTCCATGCAAATGTTACGAGATGCAGGATTTTATGATCAGATATTGCAACAAGCACATAAAGCAACGGGCATGCAATTGAAAGCGAATGGCAAGCTTATTACGCAGATTAATTTTGAAAAAATGAATAGTCCTTTAAAATTTGTGACAATGTTACCGCAATCCCTTACAGAGAAAATTTTGTACCAAGGTTTAGAGCAAAAAAAAATTGCAGTGGAATGGCAAACCCAATTACTTAAACTACAAGCGAAAGACGATCATGTTGAAGTGGTTTTGCAAAAACAAAGTCAAACAGTCACTGAAAAAGCAAGCTGGTTGATTGCCTGTGATGGCGCACACAGTACGGTGCGGCATCAATTAAACTTTGAATTTAAAGGCGCAGCTTACCCGCAACAATGGTGGCTTGCCGATTTACAAATTGATTGGTCTTTGAGTCAAGATGATTTAATTATTTTTTTACATCGTGCCGGATTACAAGCGTGTTTTCCAATGGGGAATAAACGTTATCGGATTGTTTTAGAAGCGCCTAAAAATGGTCCTAAAGATCCAACCCTGGATGATATTGTTCGCGTCTTTAAAGAGCGCACGCAAGAGCAGTTTGAATTTGCTGATCCACATTGGCTTACCGGATTTACGCTGCATCATCGGCAAGTGCAACAATATCGTGCTGGCAGAATTTTCTTATGTGGAGATGCCGCACATATTCATAGCCCGATGGGCGGTCAAGGTCTTAACACAGGGATGCAAGATGCTTATAACTTAGCCTGGAAATTAAGCTTAGTAGAAAAAGGTTATGCAACAGAAAATTTACTCGATAGTTATCACCAAGAACGTTTTCCTGTGGGCCAAAAAGTATTACGCGAAACAGATCATATGACCAAATTATTTACCTTAACCAATCCACTGGTGATTAAACTACGTAATTGGCTTATTGGTTTTATGACTTCTTTTCAATTTGTTAAGGCAAAGATGTTTGCTAATTTAGCTGAATTAACCATTAATTATCGTGACAGTGCGATTGTTAAACAAGATAGCACTGAAAAAGCGATTGCCGCAGGTGATAATCTACCGAATGTTATGCTGCAAGATTTAAAAACGAACCAAGTTGTTTCAATGTACCAATTAACCGGGCAAACAAAGCACCATTTATTTTATTTGGTTGGGCGCAATGAAAAATTTGATCAAACATTTTATGATTATTTACAACAACAGTTAAAAGCCTATGCGCCATTAATTGATTTTTCGGTGATCTTTTATGAACAACAACAACTACCAGAGCAAGCAGTTGTAAATCATTATTTTTTAGATCAGCATAAGCAAGCACATCATGATTTTTGTGCCAAGTATCGCACACTGGTATTCGTGCGCCCCGATCAGTACATTGGTTATTATGCCATGCCTGCCGATGCGGAATTGTTTTTAGAGTTCTTGAAGGGTTATATTGTTGGCTGTTTTTAGCCTAAATCTGAACGTTCTTGGCAAACATAAAGTTAAAAGGGGTGAGCAGTTACAGCTAAAGGGGGGGCTAACTCCAAAAGTGGCCCAAAAGTGTCATTCGCGGGAATGCCAAAACAGGCGGTTGGCTTTGGCATATCTGCGAGACACCTTGTCCAAAATTTAATGACTGATAAGCATATTTCATCGTAACTTATTCACTAAATCTGAATGTTTTCGGTAAAAGCATGTTCAAATTTGCTGAATAGATACATTTCATCTATCAAGGGATCAGTGCGTTCCCATTAGTTACCAAGCGTCTTTTGCAAAAACACATTCAAGTCGGCAAGTGCAATATCCTGACTATTTTCGCTGCGGCGTGATTTATACTCAATACAATTATTATCCAAACTTTTCTCACTAATCACAATACGATGTGGTATACCAATCAAATCCGCATCAGCAAACATAAAGCCGGCGCGTTCATTGCGATCATCAAATAGCACGCTAAAACCTTGCGCTTGTAAATCGTGATAGAGTTTTTCAGTTGCTTCGCGCAAACGCTGTGATTTTTTCATGTTAATTGGTATTAATACGATGTGGAAGGGCGCAATACTATCTGGCCAAATAATGCCTTTCTCATCGTGGTTTTGTTCAATAGCGGTTGCCACTAAACGTGTCACACCAATGCCATAACAACCCATTTGAATGAACACTTCTTTTCCAGCTTGGTTTAAAATTTTGGCATTCATCGCGCGCGAATATTTATCACCTAGTTGAAAAATATGAGCCGCTTCAATGCCGCGAGTAATGTTGATCTTGCCACGGCCATCAGGAGAAGGATCGCCCGCTTGAATCATGCGGATATCAACGGTTTCTGGCAAGCTTACATCACGATCCCAATTTACATTGATCAAATGATAATCTTCTTGATTGGCGCCACACACGAAATCAGCTAAATTTGCACACGCATGATCAACAATGATCGGGATAGATAATTTCACAGGACCTAATGAACCAATGCCGCAGCCTAAGATCTGTTTGATTTTAGCTGGATCAACAAAGGTTAACGGTGCTTTCACTTGCGGTAATTTCTCAGCCTTGAGTTCATTGAGTTCGTGATCGCCTCGTAGGATGAGTGCAACCATCGCTGTTTCTTCACCTTCAACGATTAAGGTTTTAACGTGCTTGTTAACAGCTAGCTTTAAAACGCTTGCCACTTCGGCTATGGTTTTTTGCCCCGGTGTGTGAATTAATTCCATTGCAGCGGTAGCTGCAGGGCGTGGTGTTTGTGAGGGCAAACACGCTGCGCATTCAACATTGGCGGCATAGTCACTGCTATCGCTGATTGCGAGTTTATCTTCACCAGAAGCAGCAATAATTTGAAATTCATGCGACACTGAACCACCAATACTGCCAGAATCTGCTTCCACAGCACGATAGGTTAGGCTTAAGCGATCGAAAATATTGCAATAGGCTTGATAGACTTTTTGATACGTTTTTTCTAATGACTCTGTATCGGTATCAAGCGAGTAGGCATCTTTCATCATGAATTCACGGCCTCGCATCACACCGGAACGTGGGCGTGGTTCATCACGAAATTTATTTTGTAGCTGGTATAAAATTGCAGGCAATTGTTTATAGCTGTGAAAGTCTTGGCGCACAAAATCAGTAAAACACTCCTCATGGGTTGGTGCGTAGCAAAATTCACGATCATGGCGGTCTTTAACTTTAACTAAGGGTGGTGAGAAATGATCCCAACGACCTGTTTCTTGCCACAGTTCTGCTGGATGCAATGCGGGCATCAAGATTTCTTGTCCACCAATCGCATTCATTTCTTCACGAATGATGTTAGCAATGTTTTGCAATACCCGAAAACCCAAGGGTAGCCAGGTATAAATTCCAGCAGCGAGCTTGCGGATCATGCCGGCGCGCAGCATTAACTGGTGGCTAATGATTTCTGCTTCGGCGGGCACTTCTTTTTGAGTAACTAATAGAAATTGACTGGTACGCATCTTCGAATTATATTCCCATAACGATGTGCAATGGGGTATTGTAGCGGTTTCAATGATGAATTGTAACTTTTTGTAAGCGGGAATATTGAAGAAATAAAAAGTATCCCCATTTAGCACGTAAAGAGCCCAAATATGGGCGTTCCCCGCTACGGGGTGAGTAGCTACCCGTAAACTATACTCACATAGCTTAGAAATGAGGAGCAAACAATCCATGCCATTTTATGAATACGAATGCCGCGCTTGTGGTCATCAATTTGATACCTTACAAAAAATTAGCGATGTACCGTTAAAAAAATGCCCAGAGTGTGGTAAAAATCAATTACAAAAATTAGTCTCAGCGGCAGGGTTCCAGCTTAAAGGCAGTGGCTGGTATGTTACAGATTTTAAAAACAAAGATAAATCGAAGCCAACGACAAAGGACACAACAGCCAAGGAAAAAAAAGATGACGCTAAAAAATCAACCACGACTAAATCAGATGAGTAATACAATATGATGGCTTTACTGCGTCGCTATTTATTTGCAGGATTACTCGTGTGGTTGCCGATTTGGGCTGTGTTACTGGTGTTGCGATTTTTGGTTAAAGTTATGGAAGGCAGTTTCTCGTTATTGCCAGCAAAATATCAACCAGCTGCTTTGCTCGGCTTTAATATCCCAGGTTTAGAAGTAGTTCTCGCGCTTATTATTATTGTAGTTACTGGGATTATCGCAAGCAATTATTTTGGCACTAAACTGGTTCATTATTGGGAAAAATTATTACACCAAATTCCGTTTGTGCGTGCGATTTACAGCAGTGTTAAGCAAGTCTTGCAAACATTTTTATCCAAAGACACCCAATCATTCAAGAAAGTTTTGTTGGTGGAGTTTCCACGTGTGGGCAGTTATAGTGTGGGCTTTCAAGCAGGTGATGCTTATCATGAGGTGACTGATGCTGTTGGCCAAGAAATGGTAACGGTATTTATCCCCACCACACCTAATCCAACCTCAGGGTTTTTAATTATGGTGCCTAAAGATCAAGTTAAAGAATTAAACATGAGTGTTGAACAGGCGTTGAAATTTATTGTGTCATTGGGTGTAATTCACCCGGCGGCCAATTTGCGCGGATAACATGGTGATGCGATTTGATTATTAATCTTTTGCTGTTCTTGAGAAGCTAAGTTTTGTTCTTGCGGGGAGCTGATTGGGTTTTCTTTATGCGTGGCTGCAAGAAGCTGAGCGATAATCTTAGGCAATTGCGTTGAAGCTTTCTTTTCGAACGCGAGGAGCTCAGGCTCATTAAATTTTGATAGCCACTGGAGACGCGTTAGCAGTATATCCCCAAGTTTTAGGACGTTAAATAGCTCCTGCTTGTTTGCTATAAAGTCAGCATGACCGATTAGGGCTAATAAATAGTCTTGCAAGCAGTTTTTTATAGCGTAGAATTTATCCTTAGGGTTAAGTGTATCAGTGTTGACTTCCCAAGTATCAATTGGTTCTGAGTTGGTGCCATTGGCAATGAAGAGTGCCAATTCATGAACATCATTCACACAATAACGTGTGTGGCTTATTTTTAGCGTGAATGGATTCTTCTTATTACTTTTAAAAAAACTAAACATATTAATTCTTCACTCTTTTTTACCAGTGTAGCCAAGCATGCAATTAAAAACCACAGGGTGTTTTTGCTATTCTTGACTAGGTATCTTGAGCTGGATTATTTCTTCAGTAATCACTTCAGGCTGCAAGGTTACATGCTCAATATGAAATTCTTGTTGTAACAATTGTTGCAAATCAGCTAATACCGTTTGCCATTGTTTTAAGTTAATAATTAATACATGGGCGGTTAAAACAATCATGCCTGAAGAGAGTGTCCATACGTGCAAATCATGCACGGATTTTACATTTTTAACACTCGCCATGCGATAACCAATGCTGGCTAAATCTAAATGTGACGGTACACCTTCCATTAACACCGAAAATGTATCGCGCAAAATACGCAAACTGGAAATTAAAATTAATACGCAAATAAAGAAAGATAAAATCGGATCGATTGGATCCCAATGCGTATAGTAAATAATAGCCCCCGATAGTAGGGCAGCAACCGATCCTAACAAATCACCAATCACATGCAATAGAGCTGCACGCATATTCAAGGTTTTTTCACCACGGCTTAAAATATAAGCAATCACGACGTTAACGACTAAACCAATAAATGCCACAATCATCACAATACCGCCAGCGACGGGTTTTGGATGTTGCAAACGATTGACTGCTTCTACAGCAATGCCAATCACTACTAATAATATGAAAAGACTGCTGATCAAAGCGGCAATAACTTCGGCTCTGCCTAAACCATACGAATGTTTGCGCGATGGAGGACGCGCAGCGATAATAGCTGCAATGGCTGCCATAACCAGTGTTAGCGAGTCAGCAAGCATGTGCCCTGCGTCACTCAATAAAGCTAATGAGTGGGCAAACCAACCAAAAAAGGCTTCAACGCCAGCAAAGAATAGCGTTATGATAACGGCTATCCACAAGGTTTTCGCCGCGGTATTAGCACCATGCTGATGATCATGAGAATGAGAATGACTCATGGTCGATCCTTATAAAAACATTTCTTCAGAAACATTTTCTTTATGCCAATTGCTTCTAACAGCATCAATCAGCAGTGAGCTTGCATGAGCTAATCTTTGAGTGAGTGATTTTTTAGGTTTAAAATTAACTTCAATCACGTTACTTTGAACAATTTTTGAAAGCAAATAATCATCACTGGTCTGTAAGGTATCAACTAGCTTTAAATCGAGCGCTTGCGTGCCATACCAATATTCACCAGTCGCAACTTTGTTAAGATCAACAAATTCACGGTTTTGTTTAATGAAATCTTTAAATAACGTATGGGTTTCTTCTAGTTGAACTTGAAATTTTTCACGGCCTTGTTCAGTGTTTTTACCAAACATGGTTAAGGTGCGCTTATACTCACCAGCCGTGAGTAATTCAACATCAATATGTTTGTCATTCAACCAGCGATGAAAATTCGGTAATTGTGCAATGACACCAATTGAACCAATGATAGCAAACGGCGCTGCAATAATTTTATTAGCCACACAGGCCATTAAGTAACCCCCACTGGCTGCTACTTTATCAACGCACACGGTTAGCTGAATATCTTTTTGCCTAATACGGCTTAATTGCGAAGCAGCAAGTCCATAACCGTGCACCATACCCCCCGGTGATTCAAGCAATAACACGACTTCATCAAAGGGTTTAGCGACACTAAGAATCGCAGAAACTTCTTCGCGCAATGAATTTACCGCTTGGGCTTTAATATCACCATGAAAGTTAATCACAAAAATGGTTTTTTTACGGTCACCTTGCTTAGCGGCTTTTTTGTCAGCGTGTTTATGCTGTTTCTGTAATTTTTTATAGTCACTTTTTGGCAAAATTTCTTGATTAAGGGTATCTGCCATTTCCTCGTACTTTTTGTTGAGTCTTTTCAGCTTCAGTTTGCCTTGGTTTTGCATCTTGCTTTTAGCCGCAATCGTAATCGAAAATGCCAGCACCATCAAAATCGCAATCACCAAGGTTGCGGTTTTTAACAAAAACATACCGTATTCAGCCAAAAAATGCATAGCCTAAAATCTCCAACTGTTTAGTTTCGAAATAATGCTGCCTATCATAAAACTTTCCGAGCCAAAGGGCCAGGCCTGGCTGGTTCAATAATTGAACCAGTTGGGGGCAGGCCTGGCTGGTTCATTTGTAAATGACTTGCATTTTTGGTGCTAAACGTATAAAAACAAAGGTAACTATTCACCCTGTAGATGGGAACGTCCATATTTGGGCTAAAAACGGCGAAAATTTTTTATCGAAATGCTCATGTATAACT
>CAYGTS010000037.1:0-18553 GCA_964352905.1 uncultured Legionellales bacterium
ATGTGAGATTGCCCAAATATGGCTGTTCCTCGCTACACCGGGAATTGCTGATGATTTAAGGAAAGAAGCAGGATTTACCTGGTTCTATCTAGCAGCTATCAATGTTGGCGGTACACTTGGACCTGTAGTTTATGGCGTTGTCATTTATTCATTTGGTTGGAATTCTGGTTTCCTGTGTAGCGCTATTGGTATATTAGTTGGAACTCTTTGGTTTATATTAAATGGTAATTCATTAGTAGTGCATGAAAATCATCGTAGTCTTTCTAGCTATTTTGAAAAATTCATTTTTTTCTTTATGGTTATATTTGCAAGCTTTATTTTGAGTATTCCTTTTTATCTTCCTAGCATGATCAATCCCATTATTATTATGGTTTTTTTGATCGGTATCTTTTATCTGGTATTTGCCATCCTTAAATATAAAGGAAAAGGTAACTGCTCACTCCGTAGCGGGGAACGTCCATCTTTGTGCTAAAAACGGCGAAAATCTTTTATCGAAATGCTCATTTATAATGCATAAACTGCGCTTTCTCAAAAATATTTTCGCCATTTTTATCGCCAAATCTGAACGTTCTTGGTAAACAACAAGCTAAAGGGCGAGCAGTTACAGGAAAAGAAAGAAAACAATTGTTTGCTCTTTTACTGCTCAGTTTTTTCGGTATGTTTTATTTTGCAGTTGGATTACAAATAGGCACAACAATCACATTGTTTATTCAACATCAGATACAACAAGGTAATATTACCTTAAAACTCCCAGCAAGCACATTCAATATGCTTTACCCCAGGGCTGTCCCATTAAAAAAGCTGCAAAATTTTCAATAAGGGTTTAATCTTCTTGTTTTATAAAACAAGGAGTTAGAAGTGAGCACAAGTAAAAAGCCAGCCTTCCTTTATCATTTTGATGAACTAGAAGATCCTAGAGTTGATTGAAAGAAGCCCTATCCATTGCCAGAAATCCTGTTGATAGTGCTTTGTGGCAGTATTTGCGGTGCGCAAAGTTGGCGAGATTTTGTAACTTTTGGTGAAGAAAAATTGGATTATCTGCGTTGATTTTTAGGGACCAGTTAAATGCGCATGAGTTACTTTTAAGCTTAACATTATAGTTCTCCAAATTTTTATCTTACTGTAATAAAATAAAATATTTTAATATTAATGAACTGTCTCAATTTGAGAAGTGCATGAATTAGACATTACAAATGGAGTAATTGCAATACTTGACTACTTACTTCAATACTTAGCTACACTTCATGCGAGACAGCGAGATTTGGCAGTTAAGCCCGATAACCTCGCTTATCAGTCTTTAAAATTTGCCTGCCTCTGCTAGTTTGAAAAGCATAGCCTGAGCTATTTTTTAATTCATTGATAGGCTGTATAGTTGGTGCGGCGCTTACTTTACAAATCGTGAACCGGCATTTTGTTTATGCCATTGCATGTCACAATTAGATCAGCCAGAAATAGCAGCAAGCAATTTTTATTCCCGTGGTTCAGTGGTTAAAATTGTATCCTATTTTATGGCAATAAAATATGCCATAGAAAGACGAGATATTTTTGCATCATTTTTATTTAAACAGACAACCCTATGTGTTGCTGATTTTATAATGCCACTTGAAATAAGATTTAGAGTATCTCCAGCATTAATTATGATATCACCAAAGTTATAATTAACAGTTTCCCATGATAAATGATTATTTAAAAATTGTAACCCAGGAACTGTTGCTGACGGTAATAATGTTAATAGATCAATGTCCTCATGCTCTCTGTTCCTGACTAAATTTTCATATATAATATCATCTTGATCTTTTTCAAAAATTGGAGGGGAATGGATAATTCTCAGGCTTTCATCATATTGATTTATTGAGAAAATGGATTTGCTTGCATGTTGAGGTAAAGAAGATGTAATTGACTCTAATAAAGACATAGCTAAATTTGATAGTTGATTGAAAAGCTCTAATGTTTTATTTTCAAGTAAAACATTGTCTAATAATTTTGTGTCTTTTTTAAAATAAAAGGATTCTTTAGGGATTCCTATTTTTTTAAAATTTCCATCTTCTGACCAATAATTGTAATACCCTATTGGTTTTTTTTGTCCACTTTTCAAATATACATCTGGATTTTTTTTTGAATTGAAAAAATCTCTCCACAGAAAATAGACATCCTCTATTAATCGAGGATTAATATAAATTTCTTTAATTATTGAAAATCCACTTGATATGAGATCATTGTATACCAACCGGAAATCAAGAGGTGATGTATGATCTTTCAAATCAATCTCGTTACAATTCATTTTTAAGCAACCTTCTTTATTTTGCTTTTACCTTTAGCTAATAAAAAATGAAACAGAAATTCTATAGGGCTCATCATTGAGGCTGTTAATTACTCTGTGCTCTAAAGCTGGCACATAATTAGAAAACTTTTCCCCAAAGATTAGTAATAATTCATTTTTTTTGTAATTTAAATCATTCCAACCCCCGTCGTGCTTATATTGAAGTCCATTATAGCTAGCTCGTGGTAACAATGTAAAGTAACTTTTATCAACATGACTTGGATTCAATATTTTTATTTTATTTTCATTATTGTTTTTATAAAAAATAATTCTCATTAAATAAAAAAAGCTTACGGAGTTTTGAATATGTTCACTTAACTGATCTTTAATTAAAAAATTTGAAAAATTCTCTAACATTGTAAACATGTAATCTGTCATATTTCTAAGCTTGCTCGGGCATAAGATTGAATTCGGGAAATAATAAAAATCTTCATGTTTTGTTATAATGTTATTTTTTATAAGCCCAAAATATCCTACGGGGATAGTGAGATCGCCTTTATAAAATTCTTTTTCCTCAGATAAGAAAAACTTTAACCATAAAGCATAAAAATCTTCTAGAAGTGAAAAATCTAAATTCAAACTATCATCATTAAAAATTAAAAAGCCTTTATAGAAATTATTTTTTTGACAAAGCATTTATCAATTCATCCCATACTATCACTTTATCTTTTCCTAAAACATTAAAATTTGGATAAGGGGAGACATGGTATAAATAGTATTCTCCGTTTTTAGTTTTAATAAATAATATTTCTGCCACTTTAAGATTAAGATAGTTAACTAATGAAAAGCATTTATTCTCTATATTCTTTTCCATATTATAAATATACTCATTATCAGAATATTTTATTTTACTAATAATTGTATTATTTACGATATAGCATACAATTTGAGCGCCATGTTGAATTTTAATTGCCATAATAGGCTTTTGACTATCTTTGAGTGTTTTATAATTTGTATAATCATAAGTTGTCGTTTTAAAAATAAAATCTTCTTCATTTAAATGCTTGAATTCTTTTTCTCTGTTAGAAATCAAAAAATATTTTGGTACAGAAAAGCCATATTTTTTGCATATTTTATATATATTTAACAAAGATAACGATGTCCCAACAAATTGCCTGTGACTAATTGGATTTAGACAATTTTTGTGTGTAGAAAGTTGATATAATAGATATGCATTCCATTCTGACCTTGCGTATTCAATATCTTCTTGTTTAAAATCTAGAAAATAATCTCTTTCCGGGTAATATGTTGTATTATATATACCAATGATATCATTTAAGTTGATTATTTTTTTTGGTAAAGCTCCTGCATGAATAGACCAATTTGTTTGATAATAACCATCATTTAGTTCAGATTGAATTTCTGTATTCTTTATTAAGTCATCTAATGATACATCAATAAAATTTACATTTTTATTTTTTATGTGTTTAATAAAGGACATAGAGTCCATGTCGTTTTGATGTATCACCATAAACATAGAGTCATTCTCCACTGTATAAAGCTTTTGCTAGTGACTTTGATATTTCTTTTTCCTTCATATATTCTTCAAAATGAGTGAAGGCAGGGGAAGTATTTGCTTCTAAAAAATAATATTCATTACTTCTATTCACCATAAAATCGATACCCGAAAATCTTAAATCTAAATTTTTCATAAGCTCTTTACACATTGCATTAATTTTTTCGGGTAAGAAAATAGGAGTATATTTATTAGGACTTTCAGTATACCTATAGTCAACATCTTTAGCGTCTATTCTTAATGAAAAAATGCTATCATCAATTATATGAACTCTTAGGTTATAACCAAAAATTTTTTCTTGGAAAAGAACTGGGCACGTTACTTCTCTGTTAGTATCGTTTGTTGTAACATCTGTTACAATTGATCTGATGCCACCGACTGATTTATAGATAGTTGGTATATTAAAAGAATGGCATTTTGTATTTGCCAAAATGGTTGAGTTTGGTATATTAAAACCAACTTCGCGTGCTTTAAAAAGTTGATATGGCTTAGAATTATTAGAACTAGCAGCCGAGGGAGAATTAATAATATTAGTAAGAGTTTGATCTAGCAAAAAATTAAGTACTTCTAATTGCTGGTAATATATATCATTATCTTCAGAGTTTGGGCTGATACTAACTATCCTATTATAAATTCCAGATATAGATGAATAGTTAATTTTTTCTTCATAAAATATTAAATGGTTTTCTTCAAAGAATATATATTCCCCTAAGAAATTTAAATCGATAAAAAGAAATTTATATCCCTCCTTTCTGAGAAAGGATGAAAAAGCTGTAATTACTCTATCATTAGGTACACCTAATATAAGAATCCTTTTATTCATGCTAAATCCTGCCGAGGTTGAATATTAACGTAAATATTCAAATCTGGGCGTAATTCAGGTGTAATAAAGGATTCTCGTTCTTTTTTCTGAGAGTTTTTAATAGCGTTATTTACAATTAATTTTTCAGAGAGACTATTTTCTAATTTTTCGTCCATGTTATTTCCTTATCTAGAAAATGTTCCAATTTTTTAGAGCATAATCCAATATAGTTGATAAATTATCAGCCTTAGTAAATAGCAAATTGGTGTAAGTAAATTGATTGATTTTTCGTTTAAGCAGAGCCCAAGCTAAAGTTGATAACCCTGTTACTTGAATATTACCGACGCTTTCGCGTATTCTTTAGTATTAGAAAATTCATTTTCGCTTAGCATGAATTTCTTATCGAAAAAAGAATCTGTCATTAGTTTTCTATCGGTAATCCTATCGCAAAAAAATGCCGTTCTGTCACTGTCTTTGGCGTCTTTGCCACATTCTTTGCCATCTTTTCTATCTTTTGAACATCCTTTCATAAACTTTCTCCTATTATCTAACAACCGAACTCACGTAAGCTTATCAGAGTCCATGTTGCTTTACCAGAAGCATAACATGTTTTTTTAATAGACCCTCCTGCCGTGCCGCTGAATAGCTTGTGTAAGCGCTTCACGAACCACATGCTAAAAAAGTCAATCAAATTATTTAATCTTTAAAAATTAGGCTTTAGTTGTTGACAGCGATAGAATCAATTTTTAAACAGGCTAAAAAAATGGAAAAGACTACATTTGAAAGACCAAAAAAAGAATTAAATGTAGGAACAATTGACCACATTGACCATGGTCCCTATCAGTTTTTCATTCCAGCGATACCTCATCCTTGTGAATCACCACCTAAAAGGATCCACTTTATAACCACTTCAAAGGGATCCACCTGCAGGCACTTATTTTGTACTTAATTAATCAGGTCAGTGACTGAACTGCATTGAAATAATTCAGCTAGACTGCTGCTTTTTATATGAATAAGAAGAGGTAGTCATGGCAAGAAGGAAGCTATCAATGCACATTTACAAGACAATTTTATATCGATTAAAAAAAGGGGATAGTGCTCGTCAAATTGCTCGAGAAGGTTTAGCTGGCAGGCGCAAGATCAATGAAATTAGCCAAATTGCCACAGAGCAAGGTTGGCTCAGCCCACTGCAAGCGTTACCTGATGAATCAACAATTGCAGCAGTGATTGATCATTTATCACATCAACAAACGCCTGTAGAAGAATCACACCGCTCATCGGTTTATCAATTCAAATCTTTTATTACGCAAGCAGTAAATGAAGGTATCAGTGCAAAAGTAATTTATCAACGTTTAGCGGAATATCATAACTTCAAAGGCGCTTATAATAGTGTTCAACGTTTTGTTCAAAAAATAAAAAAAAGTAAGCTGCCTAAAATGACAATTCCACTTGATTTTGCAATTGCAGAAGCAGCACAAGTTGACTTTGGTCAAGGTCCAGAGCTTTATGATGAACGTGTTGGCAGAGTTGTGAAAACCCATTTTTTTGTGATGACGCTTTGCTGGTCACGGCACCAATATGTTGAACTTGTGACACGACAAACGAGTGAAACTTGGCTACGTTGCCATCAAAATGCATTTCTCTTTTTCGGTGGGGTTGTTAAAAAAATTATCATTGATAATGCAAAATGCGCCATTGTGAAAGCATGCTATTATGAACCTGTCGTACAAAGAAGTTATGAGGCCTTTGCACAAGATTATGGCTTTATTATTTCGGCCTGCCCACCTTATGATCCACAAAAAAAAGGACGTGTCGAAGCAGGGGTTAAATATGTAAAAAATAATTTTTTACCCTTACGCGAATTTCGTAGCCTGCAGCACGCTAATCATGAATTAAAAAAATGGAATAATGAAGTTGCCGGTCAGCGAATTCACGGTAGCACATTTAAAAAGCCCTTAACACTTTTTAATCAAGCTGAAAAAATAAAATTAATTTCCTTGCCAACGCCTCTACCTGAGATTGCAACGTGGCATCAAGTGTGTGTTTATCGTGACTGTCATGTGCGATTTGAATCATGCCAATATAGTGTCCCTTTTGAATATTATCAAAAGACTCTCTGGTTAAAAGCAACCCCAACGATGGTGCAGTTATATCATGAACATCACTATCTCACGTCCCATGTTAGAGCCTATGAAAAAGGTACAAAACGCACTAACATAAATCACTTACCTTCAAATGCTAAATTTTATTTAAAGCGCGATAGCCAGTGGTGTTTAGAAAAAGCACGCGTTATCGGAGAGCATTGTTGGTTAGTGATTGATTGATGAGTTAGTGAATCATAAAACCAAGGATTTATTACGTCAGGCACAAGCTATTTTATCACTACTAGAAGATTATGAGCAGGCCCAATTAGAGCAGGCATGTCAGCGTGCCATTGCGTTTAACACGTATGATTACAAAACGATACGAACCATGTTAAAGGAGGGATTAGAAGATGACTTAACCCATCACAACGTGCCAGAAGAAGTGACACGTACAATTTATTCAGGGCAAGCCAGTTTTCAGCGGTGTGCCCAAGATTTTATTCAATAATTTAACGAGGAATTTTTATGTTAACAATACCAACTGAAATTAATCAGTTATTTAAAAAATTAAATTTGGCTGGCATGAGTAATGCTTATCAACAACGTAATCAAGAGGCTTTGGCTAATCAATTATCGTATTCAGAATTTTTGCAACTTTTGCTAAATGATGAAGTTTTATTACGAGACCAACGCCGTTATGAACGTCGGCTCCATAAAGCAAATTTTAAAGGACAAAAAACCATCGAGAATTTTGACTTCAACTTTAATCCAAATATTAAGCAAACACTTATTCGTGATTTAGCGACATGTCATTTTATCCAAGAAAAGTTACCTGTTCTTATTATGGGGCCATGCGGAACAGGAAAATCACATCTTGCTCAAGCTATAGGTCATTGTGCTATCCAGAAAGGTTATGATGTTGTGTTTACCACTGCTCAAAAATTTTCTGATGAACTACAAAATGCTAGAGCCATTAATCGCTATACTCAAAAGTTAAAAGCTTGGGCTAAAATTGCTTTGTTAATCATTGATGACTTTGGCTTAAAGCCTCTTCGCCATCCACAAGATGAAGATTTGCATGCGCTTATTGCTGAACGCTCTGAAACTGCTGCCACTATCTTTACCAGTAATCTTAATTTACATGAATGGCAGCAAGCTTTTACTAACCAGTTGCTTGGCGTCGCTACGGTGGATAGATTACGCCATAATGCCTATCACGTTATTTTAGAAGGCAAAAGCTATCGTTCGGTTAATAAAAAAAATACCAGGAAGATATTGGAGCAGTCAGATTCTTAGTGTTACAGTTTAGGCCGCAGTTCAGCCATTAGACTTGGTTATTTTTTGAACAAAATGGATCCCTTTGAAGTGGTTATAAAGTGGATCCTTTTAGGTGGTGATTCACAACTCCCAAAAATGGTTAAAATTAGACCAGGCCCTGACTTTTTCATATCAATCACCGTGAGCAATATGATATCATGTACTATCAACTAGAAAGAGAATTTTTTATCACGTAACGGATTAAATCTATGGACTCTATTATTTTCGTTGGTGCTAACTCAGACATTGCAAAAGCTACACTTGCACTCTTAGGCGCCACTAAAAATGTCATACTACTCACTCGTGACGCTAACAAATTACCCCATGATATTCAAAGCCAATATGAGTGTCACAGTTGCAACCCTTGTCAGCAAGAAGACCTAACTAAATGCTTCGAGTCCATTTTAGCTCAACACAGTATTCAGTCGGTAGTTAATTTTTGTGGCAACATTATGCTCAAGCCTGCCGCCACCCTCACCCTTGCCGATTGGCAGCAAACCATTGATATTAATCTCACCACGGCATTCAATGTTGCGCATGTCACAACAAAAAACGTTACAAAGGATTGTAGCTTGATCTTTTTTTCTACGGCCGCCGCCCATATAGGTTTGCCTAATCATGAAGCCATAGCGGCAGCAAAGGCAGGTATTGAAGGCCTATCAAAGTCAATTGCTGCAAGCTATGCTAAGCAAAATATTCGCAGCAATGTGATTGCACCAGGATTAATTCAATCGAATTTATCAACCCCCATCACTACCAGTGAGCGCGGTAAGGCGTTATCACTTTCGCTACATGGTCTAAACCGTCTGGGTGAGCCTAAAGATATTGCCAGTATGGTAAAATGGCTACTCGATTCAGATAACAACTGGATCACAGGCGAGGTCATCCGAATCGATGGTGGACTATCAGCAACAAAATGTTACCCAAATCATTAAAAGGAGAAAAATATGGATAATCTATCCGTCGAAGATCAGTTGGATTTGTTAAAGCGCAGCTTAGAATCAATACCTCGAGGTATTCTAATCACGGACTGTCAACAAGAAGATGATCCGATCATTTATGCAAATCATTTTTTTTTGAAAATGAGCGGATATGAGCTTGAAGAGGTTATAGGAAAAAACTGCCGCTTTATGCAAGGTGAAGAAACAGATCCTGAAGCCCTAAAAAAGCTAGCCATTGCTATTAAGAATCGTGAGCCCGTGACGGTAAAAATGATTAATTACCGAAAAAACGGCGATAAATTTTTGAATGAATTTACAATTTGCCCTGTTAAAGATGAAAATGGTAACGTCACTCACTGCATAGGCCTTGAAAAAGAATTATGAATATACTAATTGCTGGAGGTAGTGGCTTTATCGGCGACTACCTCACTAAATTTTTAATCCAAGAGGGACATAACGTAACCGTATTGACACGGTCACCCAAAAAGATGAGCGAGGAAACTAACATACTTGAGTGGAATGGAAAAACTTTAGGAACTAACCAGAGATTCGATATTATCATCAATCTCTGTGGTAAGAATATTGCTAGAAAAAGGTGGTCAAAAAAAAGAAAAGGTCAGCTTCTAGCGAGCCGCATTGATTCGACTAAAGCGATTGTTTCATACATTGAAAATGATCCATCAACCGTTAAACCAAGGCTGCTCAATGCAAGCGCCATTGGTTACTACCCTAGCAGTGATCAAATACAAACAGAAGAAAATCCCGTGAATTCAAAAGAAAGATCTTTCTCAAGAGAACTCGTCAGTGAATGGGAAAGCTGCGCTCAAAAAGCAACTGAATATGGCTGCCAAGTATCCTGCTTACGCTTTGGCGTTGTATTGGGTAGAGGCGGAGGAATGCTTGCTAAGATACTTCCTGCTTTTAAACTAGGTCTAGGAACTGTCATGGGAAATAAAAACGCTCATTTAAGCTGGATACATATTGAGGATCTTTGCCGCGCCATACAGTTTATTGTTCAGACAAAAAAACCTGAGTCTACCTACAACCTCACTTCACCCTCATCCTGCACACAACTTTCACTTGCTAAAACAGTTGCTAAAGCTTGCCATAAACCATGTTTCCTATACCTCTCCGAGTTTTTCATAGAAAATGTTTTTGGCCAGATGGGCAAAGAACTGCTATTAGTAGATCAAAAAATATTTCCAAAAAATCTTGAAAATGCAGGTTTTAAATTTAATTATAAAGATATCAAGCATGCAATAAGTAATATTTTACAAAAATAAAAATATCAATAAAGCTTACAACTCACCAAAAGAGAAATCGGGATCACCCACAATAACCAAACCCAAAGTGCCATCAATGGTTATATAGTCACCACTGATAATCCTTTCAAGCAAACTGCCAACACCATTTACGCAAGGTATCCCTAACTCTCTAGCAATAATTACCCCATGTATTAACATCCCTCCACGACGCTCAACAATACCTCTCGCAAGAGGAACCAAGTGTGTCATGTTTGGATCAACCGCGTCACAAATAATTATATCACCGGGATTAAATGACTTGATATCTTCAAGCGTAGAAATTCGGCAAGCATAACCACTTGCAGTTCCTGGCACTGCAGGCTGTCCTTTTAATTGTCGAGGACGAATCTTCGATTGAACGTTATCAACGGCTTTATTTCCACGATTAACAAGCTTTATAGCGTCGTGGCTGACTCCCTTTAGCGCTGAAATAATAGGTATTGCATCCGGCTCACCTACATCTATCGACTCCTGTAACCTACCTGAATCAACTAGGCGTTTTTTTCCTTCATTCATCACTTTTAAAAATTGGCTTTCCAGCCTCGACAGTAATAAATTATCGTCATCTCTCAGCGCCCAACTTAAGCGTGCAATTTTAAGCAATGATTTTGCATATTGATTATCATGTGCAGCGGCAATATATTTATCGAAAAAAATAGGATTATCATCATTTTTTTGGGGAAGATTTTTTGCTTGCGCGAAATTTAGCAATAGATTAATAATTAAATCGTCACGATTAATCCAACTCCCAGCCTTAAGAGTCATGTCAAAGTATTTGTTTTTTAGAGCACAATATGACCGAACAATTAAACCACCATTGAGCATAGATCTTATGTTTTCTATATCTTGCCTATCTAATTCATGCTTGCCCTGCTCAACCCATGAACGTAAACATTGCACGGCCTCGGCACTAGAAAAAAGAACCTGATGACACTTGTGCAGTGCTTGCAAACGACGACGAGCAATCCTATCTTTAGTCTTTAAAAGATGAGTAAATTCATAAGGGTCTTCTGGTTTTACAGTGTCATTATAGTACTGACCAAATTCACGCACACCGTGTGCAAAAGGAATAAACTTTTCTTTGTAAATATGTCTCCATTTATGCAAGCTATCAATTCTGCTATTTATTGTTTCCGCCAACTGAAAATTATTTTGGGCCGAAACCTCTTCCGCTTCCATATCATCACCCTCAGCTATCAATTCTGGTATTAATTTATTTTTGACCTCGGAAGCAAGGTTTTTTAGCTTAATATAGTTAGGCGTTAAACTAAGATACCACACTCGTTTTTCATTCGAATCTAACACGTAGCTAATAGGGCGAACCTGTAAAATAGTAATCCTTGCATCACTAAAAGTCCACTCCACATCAACAGGAGATTTTAAAATCGTCTCTATCTTCAGCAGCTGCTTTGCCACATCGTGAAGCAAATTTTCTAATACACCAGATTTGGGCACGGTTGACATCTTATTTTGTTTTTTAGGGTGCAATTTTAAATCTTCTCGACTAACTTTATAATGATCTGGCTCAACTGACCCATCAACTAATCCAGAACACAGTCCTGGCACAACCTCAATCATTAAATACTCTGATGAAGCCTCATTTGGATCGCGACTAAACGCAACTCCTGAGTATTCACCTAGAATCATTTTTTGCATCAGGATCGCCATACTGCTTTTCTGTACATCAAGGGAAATTTCTTTGCGATAAAGGAGCGATCGGTCAGACCATAACGATGACCATACCTTCAAAATAGAGTCTGTAATAGCCGTAAAATTCTTGCAACCAATATAAGAATCATACAAGCCGGCAAAAGATGCGTTTTTCATATCTTCTTGAGGTGATGAGGACCTTATAGCTACTCCACTTTCAAGCCAATCAAGTGGAATCGAACTTCTTAACTCCTCAATTAAATCAGCAGAGAGTGTAGAATGAATAATTTGATTTCGAATTCTTAAACCACAATCCCATAATTCCTCCCAACGCATATCGTCCATTGATTTTCTGCCTAACTCAACCTCAATAATACTGATTAAATTATTTTTATTTAAAAAATCATGGTATGCTGAGCTGTTCAAACAAAGGGAATCCGGAACAAAAAAACCAGCTTCTTTTACACGTGCTAGGGAATATGACTTACGACCGATAATATCAGTAGAGTAAGATTTATCTAATGGGTTGATATATTTCAATCTGGAGTCCACTCATAAACTTCCTGTAAGTGAGTCACATATAAACACCGCGTAATATCAACAAGAAAAAAAACACAGCTATCCGAGGAAACTAACTCATCAAGGTAATTATGCTTTGCTAACAGCTTACTTTTGGCATCCGCAATCTTGTTACTATCTTGTATTTTTTTTGCCACCCCATTGACTGTCAGTGCCGATATTTGTGATATTCTATCACTGTGCTTGTCACGATCATCTATTAACATAGCCACCTGATCACACTGCTTGAGTAATTGGTACTTCCTGGTATAGCTCAATGTCGCAAAAATAATATTACGCATATTATTATTCACTACAAAAGCAACTAACGAGCCGTAAGGTACAGTGTCATTTCTAGTGCATAAAACGGCAAAGTCTTGCGACAAGAGAAGCTCATTAACACGCCGCTCAATACTATCGTTAGAGCTACTTTTGTCAGACCGGTGCTCATTTTCTAAATCAAATTTTTCTTTATCCATTACCTTTTTCCGATCAAAATATTCGCAGATGGGCGCGTGCCATGCAAACTGCTTAATGTAAAAGCGTTAATCTCAGGCAGGGAACACTGTCTGACTAAAGCGCTTAAAAACTACGAACAAAAATGAACCGAGGTTCAACCAGGGCTGTCCCATTAAAATTCCTGCATTAAAATGGTACTAAGGGTAGTTTCTCCCCATCCCGCCTTTTTTTGAAGTCCTTTTAAGCTCATATCTTTTCGAAATTGAGATTTAGCCCCTCGCAGCAAGTTTAAAACAATATGACGTATCATCGCCATGTTTTCTGGCGCATGATCTTTACGAACTCTTGATAGATCTTCACCCATCGTGACATCCAACACCCAGTGCAAACTATTTTCGATAGCCCAATGAGAACGAATCGCTCTTGCAATCTCTTCAGCATTGGCTGGCAAGCTGCTGATAAAGTATCGGCGCTCAGTCGTCACTTTTCCATTAACAGTGACATGTGATTCGACCAAAGCAACTGTTTTTAAATCACACCACTCGGCACGCTGTTTTAGCCAGTCTAAATGATCCGTGACGTAACACAAGCGGTGTTCAACGCGCCCATGATCCTTATTGCGTATTTTTACCGCAGCTTCTGGCATTGTTTTTTGATCAGATGCATTGCCGCTATGTGCTTCCATCCAAACAGGAAAGGACGCTGCTCCCGTTGTGGCTAATAGTAATACCATCTGTTTTAAGTCATGTCGTCCGGACTTTGCGTGTCCTTGTGCTGGCTGTGGCGGCGATTGATTTTCAGTATTATCTGATTCCCAATCACTTTGATCATACGCACCATATAAACTTAATGTCGTTGTATCAATGTTTACGCTATTGCCAAGTAAGCCTCTCTTTTTACCAATCAAAAAGCTAATCTCAGTAAATAATTTTGTAGAGCCGTACCCTGAAATCTCATCCAAACAACGACCCAACGCGTCATCATTGAAGTAGTCAGCTTTAACATCCCTGTTAAAAAGCCTATCGACTGCTTTGTCTTGTAGGAAATCTGGAAATAAATATAATCTGCTGTCTATAAAGCCAAGACCGTTTAGGATCATCGCTGCAACGCGTTCTCCATGCGAAACATGAGCCCCGTGTGCCTCGCTGACGGGTATTCGTTGATCAATAAGTCGCACAAGATCAAGCTCATCAATTTTATCTGCGACCAAACCCAAGTGACCAATGTGTTTTGTTGAATAGGCTTCCGAATGCAATTTGTCCATGGTATAAAGTTCATCTTACTTTTTAGCGACGGAGTATAACTCAATCGACTGGCACTGATTAGCATCAGGTTGCAATTTTTTTCAGCGGGATCGTTAATTAAATATTTTTCGCTTGTCGGTGCGGAATGTCAGTGGGAAATTTTATAAAACTGTTTATTCTCAGGTAAAGATCAGCAATTCCCGGCGAGTTGAAAGCCACTAATTTTTCGCAGTGTTTACGCTGATTTTCCTAACTATTCTAAAATTTTTCTCGTACAATACGCGATGTAGCAGACGGTCGCTACATTTTATTGACTAAAAAAATTACAAGGATGAGTTATTCAACATCACGCAGGGAATTACTGGGTTGATTAAGGAAAGTTTTTTATCTCAAGACATGCAAGAAAAGTATTTGAACTTATTGGATGAACGAAGTCAGCGCTTAAAGCTTGCTTGACGAGCAGGCGGTTGTTGACAATACTTAAAGTAAGTCCTAAAGTAATCACAATTGCACACAAGGCATTATACTGGAGATCAACATGAGCGCTGCAGAACAATACCATCCTAACCAAGCTGAACCGCTGGTTTTTACGCAGAATGCGGCTAAAAAAGTCTTAGAGTTAATTGAAGACGAGGGTAATTTGAACTTAAAATTACGTGTGTTTGTTACCGGTGGCGGCTGTTCTGGTTTTCAATATGGCTTTACTTTTGATGAAGCTGTTAATGACGATGACACCGTGATTCAAAAAAGTGCGACCGAGGAAGCCGAAGCAGCGCAAACTGTCACGTTACTCATCGATGCATTAAGCATTCAATATCTCATGGGTGCTGAAATTGATTACAAAGAAGATGTTGAAGGCGCGCAATTTGTGATCCGTAACCCCAATGCCAAAACCAGTTGTGGTTGTGGCTCTTCGTTTTCAGTGTAGCCTACCCAACATCACGCCGGGAATTACTGCCTACCCAACCTCATTAGTTGCATTATTCACAGCGATTCCCGCCACAACCTTAAACACCTGTGGGCCATTATCCGCAATCGCTGTGCCATCTTGTAGTTGTAAGAGCCACGGTTTGCTGGCGGCAAGGAAGTCTTGTTTCAGTTTACCTGTTAATTGTGTAGAGCTAGGCAAATGCACAGAAGCAGGATCATAATGGATGCCGTTAATTCTAAATTCATAATGGCAATGAGGTCCTGTGGCTAAACCGGTTTGCCCAACGTAACCAATCACTTGCCCTTCTACGACACGGCTACCAAAGTGTTCGCCTACTTTAAAACGTGACATATGCGCGTATAGTGTGCTGTAGCCATGACCATGCGTTACCACTACAACATTACCATAACCATGACGCCTACCACGAAATGTGATTCGGCCGGCTGCTGTAGCATGAATTGGCGTACCGGTTTGGGCGGCTAAATCAATACCTAAATGTGGCCTTGCAAAATGTAAAATCGGGTGATAACGACCTCTTAAAGAAAAGGGAGAGCTAATTCTTTTAAAATGAATTGGGTAACGTAAAAAGGGCTTGCGCAAACTATAGCCATCTGGGCTAAAATAACCTGACTCGCCTCTGTTGTTATCATAATAAAGGGCAGCATGCTCTTTGTGACGTGTCGTAATCGAGGCAGCAATCACTGTGCCGCTTCTAATAAACTGATTTCCATCATAGTAAGCGGTATAAATAATATTAAATTTATCGCCTTCACGAATATCTTTAGCAAAATTAATTTCCCAAGAAAAAATATTGCTTAATTGCCACATGATTTTTTCAGGAATATCATTGCGGTGAATGGTTGCTAAGATAGAGTGATGGATAGTGCCTCTGACATGAAAAAAGTGCTCGCTTAAATTCGGAGAAGTGAGCTTGCTCACAAAGTGATCTTGATCACGCGTTATATTAAACAATTGGTGCTGGCGCGTGGTTATAATGAGCTGTTGCAAATTATTTTCGTCATCAAGTAGGTATTGAATTTCTTGATTTTGGAAAAGCTGGGTTAAGATTTTTTTACTCGCTTTATCTTGCATGATTTGCCATAACAGCTTTTTTGGCAAACCCAACTCAGCAAAAATACCCGAAATCGTTTGCCCTTTTCTGACTTTCACAGCATGCCATTCATGGGTATCATCAGCTTTCTCAGCAGGTGTCTTTAAAGGGATAGCATGATAAGGAACGGTCAAATCATTCTTGCCAAACTCAGGTTTGTCTGATTGGCTTAACGCATTTTGGGTGTGAGGTAAGTTTTTTACAGCTGTTCGCTGATGTTTGTAAAACATCATGCTGATTAACAAGATGATTAAGGCGAATAAAAGAATGAATAAGGTTTTTGATGGTGGTAATTTTAAATTCCACTTCTGTTTATCTATCATTTATATTTCCATCTAAAAATTAACTATTAGGGGTTGCTGACAATTCTACTATGCTGGGCGTAGCTCACTGCTTTTTTGTGCTCCGCTGTTCATTTATAACCCATAACCTGCGCTTTCTCAAAAAGATTTTCGCTGTTTTTATCGCTAAATCTGAACGTTCTTGGTAAATTCACAGTTAAATTTGCTGAATAGATACAAATAATGTACCTTAACTGGACATTTAGAATTGGTCAATTAATTTTAACAGGTGGAGAGTCTTGTACATGCAAAAGGTTAACGATGCGCTAACATTAATCACTCGTGGCAGTGATGAAGTCATTCAGCTAGCCGATTTAAAAGACAAATTAACTTCTGGCAAAAAATTGCTGATCAAGGCGGGGTTTGATCCTACAGCACCCGATATTCACCTGGGGCATACAGTATTAATCAATAAAATGCGTCACTTTCAAGATCTCGGCCATGAAGTCGTTTTTCTTATTGGCGATTTCACCGCGATGATAGGCGATCCTACTGGTAAAAATTCAACTCGCCCACCGCTGAGCCGAGAAGAAGTGCTTGTGAATGCCAAAACTTACGAAAAGCAAGTTCATAAAATACTCGATCCTGAGAAAACGACCATTATGTTTAACTCTACTTGGATGACTAAGCTTGCCATCACGGATTTAATACAATTAGCTTCTCAGTATACCGTGGCGAGAATGCTAGAACGCGATGACTTCCATAAACGCTATACTGGCCAACAGCCGATAGCGATCCATGAATTTTTATATCCGCTTATTCAAGGCTATGACTCTGTTGCTATGCAAGCTGATATTGAATTAGGTGGTAGCGATCAAAAGTTTAATTTGCTGATGGGGCGTGAATTACAAAAAAGCTTTAGCCAAACGCCGCAGGTGATAATCACCATGCCATTATTGGAAGGATTGGATGGCATCAAGAAAATGTCAAAATCACTTAACAACTATATAGGCATTGATGAAGCAGCTGATGCCATGTTTGGCAAAATCATGTCAATTTCAGATGACTTAATGTGGCGTTACTTTGAGTTGCTAAGCTTTAGGCCTCTTGTTGAAATAACGGCGATGCGGCAATCCGTTGCAGAAGGCGCCAATCCACGTGATATTAAATTTGAATTAGGCATCGAAATTGTGACGCGTTTTCATAATAGAAACGCAGCAATAGCGGCGCGCGATAATTTTGTTGCACGCTTTAGCCAGGGTAAATTACCCGAAGAAATAGAAGAGATAGAAATAAATCTTCCAGAAGCTGGCATTCCGCTTGCGCATGTACTAAGATTAACAGGCCTTGTTAGTAGTACCTCAGAAGGGTTACGCATGCTAAAGCAAGGTGCTGTCAAAATCGATGGTCACAAGATATCGGATATCAACCTCTTATTATCGACTGGTTCAAATCATGTCATTCAAGTAGGCAAGCGTAGGATCGCTAAGGTTATTCTTAAATGAATTTTTTTTTAAAAAAAGCGTTGACAAGAAAATGCGCAACTGTAGAATAGCCGCTCCTTACCTAACCAGGTAGGGGAAGGTAAAATAGAGTTATCGTAACGAAAACGTTTTTGAAAAAAAGTTTAAAAAAACGTTGACAAGAAAAAACGTAACTGTAGAATAGCCGCTCCTTACGCAACTGGGTAAGGTGGGACGAAAAAAATATTGTGAAGTAAAAGCTTTTTGAAAAAAAAATAAAAAAAGCGTTGACAACAAAAAACTTCACTGTAGAATAGCCCGTCCTTAAGAGGTACTTTCAAAATTCGAAATACCCTAGTTCTTTAAAAATGTATTTAAGCCAAGCAATCTGTGTGGGCACTAATGTAATTTCCTAGATAGACATTAGTATCACAGGCGAGTTTGAATCTATTATATAGTATCAAACAAGCCAACCCGAGATTACGTAAGTTGCTGTAAAGTAGCTTAACGTTAACAATTTATTTGAAGAGTTTGATCCTGGCTCAGATTGAACGCTGGCGGCATGCTTAACA
>CAYGTS010000038.1:0-18263 GCA_964352905.1 uncultured Legionellales bacterium
CCAAATCTGAACGTTCTGGTAAATATAAAGCTAAAGGGGGTGAGCAGATACAATATTTGTTTGTTTAATGTCTGGTCGTGACTTTTTTGCAATAATGCTATTAAAGCGTGTAATTGTTGCTCTGATAATGCCGCTGTCGTGTCATGTTGTAACGTAAGATTAATAATGTTAAGACAATCTAATTGATATTGACTTGCCAAGCCTGGTTGCTCAATCGCCCTGATAATGGTTGAAATAGTTTCGGCAGTAAACAGTTCATGACATTTTTGCTGATTTTGACTTTGCCGATAAAAATAATTGATCGCCTGCTCTATTGCCTCTTTTTCTGCTGAACTTTCTGAGGACTTAACCTTGCTAAGCTGCGATAAATAAGCTGAAAATAATTCCCGATAGTTAACAGCGACTGATTCACTGAATAAACCAATAATTTTAAGTGCCATAGCTTTTACTGCAGCGTTACTATCGCGTAAGCATTTTTCAATTTTGGAAATCGCTTGCTGGTTTAAACTTTTTCTATTTCTGAATGCAACGTTATAAAGTGCTGAAATCGCATCAACTCGCATCGCTTCAAGTTCTGCATTAATAATTGCCATTATTTTATTGGGGTAGTATTGGTAGCTACAAGAGAACCAGCCAACTTTCAAATTAGTTAAGCCCTCTTGGCGAATTTTTCTTGCGACATCAGCAATCAATGCAGGTTCATTTTTATATTGATCTCTACAAATATCCTCATTAATCATTTTAGGTGCAATCAAGTCATCCTGATCGGTACCAAAAATGACTTTTTTGAATTGGCTTAAATCAGTAACACAGGATAATAATTTATCGATACTTTGCTGGGTTAATTCTTGTTTATCAGAGATCTTGTGAAAAGTTTTGCAAATCATACGATCAATGAAAAACGACCCTACATCACCATAAGCCCGCCATTTGCTGCTGTGATTGAGAAATTTTTCAGGCAGATAATGATTTTTATCTTCATCGCGCAATATGCCTTTATTGGCAGCTATTGTATACAGATTCTTAACTTCATAATAAGTACCATTATACCAATGGCGATCATCGCCACTCAAACCAATAACTGGTGGTAATTTTTCACTGCTCAAGTATAGCTTTATTTTTTGATGTTTTTTTCGGAGTAATTCTGCTAAAGATTTTAGATCAATATCTTTTTCCTGTGTTTGCTGATGAGCCACTTTTGCTATTTGTTGCTGTGCCACCACTTCAATTCTTGGCATTGTCTTAATTGGCACATAATGTGAGGGGACTATTCGATCATAGTCATCTGCCCCTAAAGCATTTGTTGTAATATGTGCGATATGCTGTTTACCGTAGTGTTGATACTCTTTAATAAATGCCTGGAGCCTTGCACTAACCTCTTCATCTAACTCTAAACTTGCTTGGTGTTGTGCAAGGTAAACAATAGCTTCTACTAATTCCGCGCGTGCTATCTGGGGTACCAGCCAGACAGCGACGAAAGATCGCAAAATGGCTTTTTTTAGAGGGGCGTTTCATCCAAAATATCCATCATTTTCTCGGATTTAACGCGCCTTTTCTTCGGGAATGCTTGGCGCTTGTTTAACTCAATATCAATGTCACGATCCATGATAGTGCTCGCACTAAGCTCAACATCATCGTGGGCATGCTTTTGGTGTAAATTCATGCTCAAACTACCCGCAATTATTTCCATATCAATTTCAAATTTTTTCTCACCAAAATCATAAAAACCCGCCAGATTTATGTGAAACCATGCCGCAGGTGAGATATGTGCCAACTGTTCAATGAGCGCTGCATCGCCATTTTTTTCAAGCTTTTCTAAAAATGCCGAAAGTATTTTGGCGTTGTAAAAAATAATGCTATTTGCGATCAGGCGTGCAGACTCATTCCAAATTTCGATTTCCTGTTGGCTCGCGCCGCGAAATTTCTGCCCATTCACGTTCGCAATGGCGCGCCGAAGCTGATGATAGCTTTCGCCGCGATTTAGTGCACGCCGCACATTTTGCCTAATCATGGGATCATCAATATAACGCAACAGATATTGGCTCATCAGAATTTTATCAAATTCCCAAAGTGCTAATTTTGTCTTGTTTTTTCGTTTATATGAACTCAGCTTGTTAACCGTAATATGTTGCGAAGTTTCGCCGAGTAGTAAGGATGCCAACACACGCAGCATGTTATCCCATTCGGATTTAATTAATTTTTTGTCGACCTTATTGGTGGGTTTTACCAAATAATTCTTATATTCGTCCATGGATTTAAAACCATAAAGTGTCTGTGCTTTCAGTTGTATGCGTTTAAAATGGGGCGCAAATTGCTTCCCAATCATATCCAACAACAAAAAATTGATTTGATTGATGCTATGCCCATCACCACTTATCCAATCAGGATCGATTCCACTGGAATTGTTACGTAAAATATCAAATAGAAAATGGCTTTCATGTTGATGAGCACTAATAATTTTAGCATTTACTGGCACGTGATTGGCGGACAACGTGTAGGCTACAACGCCTTTTCCAATTCCAAAATATTTTGACGAATATCGTGCCATGAATGTATGGAGTCTCGTTCCAAACTTCTGCCCATCGACGCTGGCATGCACTCGCTCTTCATGAATATCCCAGTGCTTAAATATAGGCAAATCCGCAATGGCATTGCTAATGTAGTCATTCGCTTCATGCAATGTCTCAAGGCGAATATAATTTTTCAGTTGGGTTTGCATGCGATCGTAATCTAAATTGCAATTTTCCGCCATTTTATAGACGCCCAGATTCGTACCATTCGCAATTAGGCAAGCAATAATGGCCGTGATGTCTAGCTCACCTTTAGAATGATGAGGTTTAATGTGTGAAAATCCTCGCATAAATCCACATTCTTTGTTAACAAAACGCAATAAATCAGCAATATTGATTTTGGATAAATCAGAGAACAGGGGATCATTTGATTGCTCTTCTTGCTTCAAGTAGGGGAGGGACCATGTTATTTCGTCCCCTTTATTTTTGATTGATATTCCGTTATTTTCTCCGCTTGAAATGCGATCATTGATTATTTTGAACAACGATTCAAGATCATTTTCATGCTTATCCAGTATTTCATCAACAGGTATAAGCAGATGTTCGCAGCCTAAAGTTCTCAACAATTTTTCTTTGTGTAGCCAACGCTTGTCATCAATCAAATATTTCGAGAAATTTTTATAGCTCATGGAGTCATCAACGAAAGTTTCCCCAGACTCTAACTGCTCTTTAATCAAAAGATACATCATAAATTCGTAGCGATGCATATCAACTTTATCGCCATCAGACTCATTCACGCAGATCCGTTTATTAGAGGGCACACAATTTAATGGTGGCGGTGATTTATTTTTATCGGCGAAATAACCTCGAAGAAAATTGATCCCCGCCAAAAGCGAGGAGTGCTTGCTGGAACAACTAAAATCGAGCGCTTTAAAAAGAGGTCTTAAATTCACCGTTATTTTGGATTTTAGTTTGGATAGCTCGTCCCAATGCGTTTTTTCGAAATCAAACAAAGCACCGATAATAAACTGGATCACGTTAGAAAATTTCTCTTCCTCCAGAAGCGAAAATGCTTTTTCGCGAACTTCGCCAAATTTAACAGCATTTGAAATATTTTTGTCGATATAAAATGCTAATGCCTTAGCCGCTTGTCTTGAGTCATTACTAACTGGAATTTTCTCATTAAAAATAATGTCCTTAGCAGTTCGCTTAGCTTCTTTATAATATTTGTCGGTTAAATAAATAAAGCTGCTGATCAGATTGTCGTTGATTTGTTGGTGCCGATGATGCGAGTAGCAGAGCAGATAAAGCTGAGCAAGTGATTTGGGGAAGTCGCGAAGACGATCAGCGTCATAATACTCAGCAAGAGAGGCGTAATATTGAATCGCTTGGTTGGTGAGCTTTAATTTCGGCAAGCACGTTGATGCTAATTCATATAAACTTTTATTATTTTCTAATTTTTTTATTTCAGCTTTAATATGTGAGGTACGAAAACTTTTTGGATCCCTTTTTAACTCGGCCAATTCAGATAATCCATCATTCCTCATTAAAAGGCGATCCATCATCATTTCAGCAGAAGAGGTCATATTTTTTTCTAAAATTGCACGTAGTCGGTTTTGTTCATAAGTGACGGCCTCGCTTACGAGATCTTGTAGTGTGGTGTAGCCCAATAAAGCCATTTTTTTCCGTTGCAAATGCAAAAGAATCTCGTAAAATAAATAAATCGGATTGACATTTATCGTGACTTTAGTGGATAACAAGTCTTGAATGCTGCGATAAATTTCCGGTTTAGAGGCTGTAAATCCCGTGAGCTCCAGTATGTGAACATGAATTTTTGTTCGTGTGTTAGGGGCTGGAATTGTTTTTGGTCGAGGTGTTTTTTTGAAAAAGTTCTTCATGATGAAAGAAAGATCTTCTGAATTTTTTAGGAATATGGTTGGGAAAAATAGCGTCGTCGCCTTAAAATAAGCCAACTGTGCTATAAAATAGGCTTTCGATGTCGTGGACCCTAACGATTGCATCACTGAGAGTTCCGCGTCATTGAGTGAAAAATAATCTCGCCTTTCATTATCGGAGAAGCGCGGAGCACCATATAAAGAGTTGATTTCGGCTTTGGTTAATATTTTCAGCCGGTCTTGTGCCATGGTGCAAAATCCTTATTTAAAAATGTGTTAGGTTATGCTATAGTTTCTCTTTATTTGCCGGTAATGTTGATTACCGGCGTAATATGATAAGCTCCTTAGAAAGGTATTGCAACATGAAATTTTGCCGACAATTGATTATAGGAATTGCTCTGCTTCTTATAATACTAACAAATGCGGTAGCCTCTGCTAGTTCTATTAAATTAGCTCAAACATATTTTTTACATTTATGCCAAACAGGTAAATTTTCTGGTGCAGCACTTATTGCTATTAATGGGAAAATTAAATTTGAAAAAGCTTGTGGGTTAGCAAATAGAGATTTTCAAATTCCTAACACTATAGAGACTAAGTTTAATTTGGGCTCGGTTGGAAAACTCTTTACTATTGTATCTATCGCACAGCTTATAGAAAATAAAAAGCTTGCTCTCAATACGAATGCTAATAGCGTAATTCCTTCTTGGTTGCCAATGGATAATGTAAAAAGTATTACCATTGAGCAACTATTAACCCACAGCTCTGGCCTTGGTAATTTTATGGATGACCGGCGATGGAAATTAGGTGCAGATTCTGGCTTATATGATAGCACCGATGATTATAAACCGTTAATCAAAGCGGAAAAACTGTTATTCAGACCCGGGGAAAGTCAATTCTATAGCAATAGCGCTTATTTAGTTTTGGGTAAAATAATTGAAAATTTATCGCATGAGTCATACATAAGATATATTGACCATAATATTTTATCTACAGCAAAAATGCATAATACAGGTATCTACCCTCTCGATGGAATTGTAAGAAATCGCTCTATTGGATACTATTACACTTGTAAAAATAATATATGCGAATGGAAGAACAATAATTACCAAGCACCATTCATTGGCACTTCTGCCGGAGGTGCTTATTCAACTATAGGTGATCTCTTTAAATTTTCCCAGGCGTTATATTCTCATAAATTGCTTGATCAGGAAATCACTAAAGAAATATTGTCATCATCTATAGTTAAACCAAGCAAAAACATTTTCACCAAAAAAATTAAAATAGGAAATATTGAAGTTCCAGAAACTTTTAGCACCTATGGTTTCGCAGGGGCGTGGAATAAGTTTGGCGTTGCTGTTTGGAGAAATCCTACGTTAGTTGGTCATACAGGGGGCACCACTGGGGCAAGTGCATTATTTTTAATATCTCCCAATAATCAATACACAATTATTATATTAAGTAATACTACTTCAGGAACTCTATTTCTCTATCAAAAATTTAGGGATGCATTTGGATTTAAAGGAAAAATCGAGAACTTTTAACATGAAGGATAATAAACAAACATTGATGCCATATTTTGACAGCCTTGATCAGATGTTATCTGAGAACTATTTCTATATCCCTTCCATTACAGGCGATTTTCTAAAAGATTACAATGTCGCGAAATCTTTTCTCTTAAGTTATCAGGGAAGTCATGATACTTTTAATGCTTATAGGCGTGAAGTCGAGCGTTTCTTGCAATGGTGCCAACTAAAAGCAAATAAATCATTAACACAAATAAAGCGTGAAGAATTTGAAGCTTACCTTGAATTCTGCCAGAAGCCGCCAAAATCCTGGATTGCTTTTAAAAATGAACCTCGTTTTATTGTAGAAAATGGATCGAGGATCCCTAATAAAAAATGGCGACCTTTTGTTGTTACAATATCCAAAGTTGACGCGAAGTCTGGTATTGAACCGGACAAACAAAAATATACCTTGTCCGAAAAAGGCTTTAAAGCATTATTTGCGATTATCAGCAGCTTTTATAATTTTATGATCCAAGAAAATTATACTATGATCAACCCTGCATTACTGATCCGCCAAAAAAGCCGATATTTAAAGAAAACTACAATAAAGCCTAAAATCAGGCGGCTTTCTGAGTTGCAATGGGGTTACGTACTAGAAACAGCAGAAATCGCTGCTGATGAAGATCCAGCCCGACACGAACGCACATTATTTATTTTAAATGTACTTTATGGCATGTATTTACGAATTTCGGAATTAACCGTCACAGAACGCTGGACACCAACCATGGGAGATTTTGAACGAGATCATGACGGCAACTGGTGGTTTAATACGATTGGCAAAGGCAACAAAGCCAGAAAAATCTCTGTCAGTGACGCTATGCTCAAAGCATTAAAGCGATATCGTAAATCACTCAAGCTCCCTACCCTGCCCTTCGCCGGAGAACAAACACCACTCATCACAAAATTTAGAACGGATACTGCTGTTAAAAGTGTTCGTTATATTCGTTCTTTAGTTCAGGAGGCTTTTGATAAAGCCATAGAACGACTTAAGGAGGATAATCAAACAGAAGAAGCAGAGCAGCTTGCTGTTGCCACCGTCCATTGGCTTAGACATACAGGGATTTCAGATGATGTTAAAATAAGGCCTCGTGAACATGTGCGCGATGACGCTGGGCATAGTTCCAGTGCAATCACAGATCGCTATATTGATATAGAGTTACGCGAGCGTCATGCATCGGCTAAGAAAAAACGTATAAAACCTGAATGTATGCTGGATATTCCCCCAAAGACATCTGACTAAAAAAAGCCATTTTGCGATGTTTCGTCGCTGTCTGGCTAGTACCCCTATCTCATTATCCACTCGATGAAAGGCATCGATTAATTGTAAAACATCAAAATGAGTTCTGTGGCGAATGGCATATTTAAGTATTTGACTCAGTAAAATCAGCGTTGTAGTATTCTCGCTCATGGCCACGCTGAGTAAATCTTGATAAAGCCTTTGCAATTGCGCCTGCGCTAATCCTTGTTTGCGCACAATATGCCTGATGATTTTAGGAATACGTAAATGGCAAGCAGGATCATCTTCATATGCCTTTTTTAGTTCACGTTCAATTACCCTCTCATCAAAATTCGTATAGATTTTGTGCAAATTTGTCTCATCAAGTTGATCCGTTAAAGGCATTTCTTTCTCCACTAATTTTAATAAAGTAGGTGATTATGACTTAAACTCTAACGTTTTTGACTCATTTCCTGGGTATACGCTTCGGCTTGCATGCGGCGAGCTTGTTGTGCGCTTGTCTTGCGGCTCTTCGTATTACGTATACACGCAGCTAGAAAACCGCGCGCACACCTCGCCGCAAAATGAAATCCTGTGGTAACTATTCAGTAAGTTTAATTGTAAATTTACCAAGAACGTTCAGATTTGGCGTTCCCATCTACAGGATGAATAGTTGCAATTAAATTATCGCATCAATGGTGCAATTGGCTCACGCCAATATCACTTGCTGCTCGAACGTTGATCTAAAGCTGTCAATCAAAAATTAGCGGCGATTCGAAACGTTGCGAGCTTGTTCTTGCACAGGAAGCTGTAACTCCTTGCACTGATCGTACACAGATTGAACGCTTTCGTTACGCCAAAAACTATTTGATTTTGAACTTTTCACGTCTGTCCCAGATTGCAAGGCATGAATTTGCTTGAATACAGCGCTAATATTTTCTCGGCTAAAATCACCAATGGCCAGCACTGCTTGCACGTAAGACATGATCGCCTGAATACGTTTTGGTACATAATAAGTTTTATTTCCTATCTCAATCTTCTCGCCACCACACCCAAAAAATCGAGTTGTGTTCTTCTGCCAATAGCCAGCATTTATAGCAGTTGGGTAGAATTTCTTTTCATCTAGCACCTTTAAAAACTGAAGCAAGGGATTGTCCTCATGAAATTTAGTTTTACGGTATGCCCAAAATTTCCCTGCATCTACTTGGTACTTGCTTATATCTTGATGTGCAGTTTGCGACGTAGTTTTACTCTTAACATACAAGTCTATAAATTGCTGCTCGGGATCAATAACTAGTGGTTTATTCGGTAGATCAGTTTTCAGCAGTTCTGTTTGTGTATCTTGGCTAAAGTTTGCTTCTGCTTGTAACGCTGAAATGCTGAATCTAACACTAGAAGATAAGTTCGCAAGCAAATTTGCTGCGTGTTTGGCTTGACTTGCAAGCACTTTACGTAGGCTTGGATCTGCGGAATGACTTTTTTCAATTACAGCAACAAGCTTAGCTGATCTTTCAAAACACTTCGCGGCTTTTTCTAAATATTGTATATCCTGCAAGTATTTCACTGCAGCAAAATCATTATCATTAGCAAGTTGATATAATTTTGATGCGTAACTATAGTATCGTTGCGCTTGCTGCAAATACTTTACAACGCTAATACTACTACCGGCCGGATCAATTTGCTTACCCAATGACTTGGCTTGTTGTTTATAACAATTATCGCTCCTATCACTAGGCTTATAAGCAGCTTGCGTCTCTGGTTTTCGCCAAAAGCTGTGCTTATTTGAAGTAGCAAGATCAACACCAGTTAGTAAAGCCTCTACCTGATTTTTCACATCCTGTAGCGTAAGGTTATCAAAGCCATCCGTGAGGAGTAGATAGGAAAAATAGGACATGACTGCTGCAACACGTTTTGGAAGATAGTAGTCTTTTCCATCTATGCTAGTTCTCTCACCACCCAAACCAAGATGGCGGGTTGTCTTTTCTTGCCAAGTAGCTGCGTTGTTAGGCGTAGGAGATAACTGATGTTTATTTATATAAGAATTTCCATTTATATAATCTTTAATGTCCTGAATTTCACTGTTCTTAGGAGATACTGCTGATTCGTCATCATCATTCAGGATTACATCATCACCTATTTGTGTTGATTGCTGCTGGGAAAATAAAGTTTTAGCACGTTTTGTTAATTTTGCCGTTAATTGATTGAGATGTTCTGTTTGACTTTCGAGTACGGGTTTAAAGATACCAGCTGCATATTCTTTATCTGTTAATTTTGCTATTAAAGCCTGTAGCTGCGCGATTCTTTTAGCCGTATTTGCTGCTAATATTAGATATTGTATATCTTTATAAGTCTTTTTAACCTCAAAATCATTGTGCTCCTCATTTTGATCGAGATCCGCTGCAGTCGCATAATAATGTGCGGCATTTAAACAAGCCACTACTTCTGCCTCAGTTTGCGCAGTGGCTGCTTGCTGATAGGTTACAAGAGCATCATCGTGATAAGAATTTGTATTTTTCTGTAACTGCATTTGCGCGTATTTTCTTCTTGCAGATACTTTTGCCTGGTCTAAAAAAGTTTGATTCGAAGACATAAAAACAGACATAAAAACAGACATAATAATTTCCCTTACTTTCCTTTAATATTATTTTTCAAGCTACATTATAATTGCTTTCTTCTGATCGATATTCACAGAAAGCTTATAATTGGTATTCGTATCTGCTCACCCCCTTTAGCTTCATAGTGACCAGAACGTTCAGATTTGGCGTTCCCTGCTACGGAGTGAGTAGTTACTAGTACTCTTGAATTAAAACCGGCTAATCATAACAATTTTTTATGCGAATATCACTGTGAATTTACCTGGTATGCTTTAAGTCATACTTTTAAATCTCACACACCCCACCCACGCACGCTAATTCTTTTTTGACTTCGGTTTCATCTTGGCGTTCGTAAATTAGCAATTGCGAAAAATCAATGTGTTTAACTTTTTCAAGCATTTGCTCATAACGCTCTTTGCTGATCGCTTCATACGGCGCTAATTGATAAACATGATTCGAGCGCGGTAAAAATGATAATCCCCCAATGATATCCCAATTGTGATCAAGCCAATTAACCACGCGGATCCATTCATCTTCACTGACTGAAACAGTGACAGAGGGATTGTGTTCAGTGTAGTTTAATTTAACGGTTTTCCAAAAATCGAGCATGTCTTGCGCGCTAATATCATCGCGATACAGTGCGCCTTTGGGTGCTTTAACGGGGAATTCTAAGACAAACGTTGTTGCACTGTCTTGTGCTTGGCCCACTTCTGGCGCATACGGCACACCTTGGTCTTTTAACATGTTAAACAATGAATCGGTCGCGGCAATCCGAATGCGGCGTATATAATACGGCGCGTGTCTTGGGTGCATACCAGAAGCGCAATCGACCACTTGCGAGACGGTACCTGAAGGCTTAACGCAGGTCACACAAGTAGACTGGGAAATATTAAAACGTTGTGCGATTTTTTTATTGGTAGCAATCGCTTGTTTTTTTAATTTCTGCAACACGTTGGGATCGCGCGCGGCTTTACAATCCCATAAACCGGTGATGGAAACACCTAATAATCTTTCTTGTTCGCAATTTTTTTGCCATTCTTTTGAAAGATACGGAAATTTGGTTAGCGTTGCTTGATAGGTACCTAAAATCGTGGCTAATTTAACTTTATGTAATAACGATTTTTCATCATCATCTGCGCGCACCACAATTTCAGACAAATTACAAAATTGTTTCGATTGTAAAATAATTTCGGCACAAGGATTAGTGCCAATGATGCCAGTGAGGCGATCATTTTGCACGAGCTTTTTGTCTTTAAATAAATCAATACGGCGCTGCGGTAAGGTTTTTAATAAACTACCGCGATTAAAAATACCGCGCTCCCCCGAACCACTTTTAACAATCGCCAACCATTCATCGAGTAAGGTTTCGTTGCTGGGTTTATCACAATACACCGCTGAATTATTAGCCATGCAGCGTTGTGGCTCGTTATAAAAGAATTGGCCTTTTTTGGCATCGCGCATCACGGGATCATCTAAATCAGATAATGAAATCATAGCACTGCGACGCACGCCACCCGCCACCACAATCTCACCGATTTTGCATAAAATATCATGCGCATCGATATTTTGCAGGCGGCGGCCTTGGCGTTTTAAAATTGTCATGCGCGTGAAGTTTAATAAATCGCGTAATGGTTCAGGACCAGAACTTTTGCCGCCCATGGTTTTTAGGCGTGCACCAGCAGGTCGTAATTGGCTATAATCAAATTCAATGTCTTTGCCGGCGTACCAGGTTTGCATGCCTAGGCTTAAAGCATCACACCAACCTTCTTTACTATCATCGATAACATGCGTCATGATTTTGCTGCCGCTTTGCATGGCAATTTGTGGTAGGGCTTGAATGTTTTGACTTTCCACCGCAAAACCAACACCGGTGCCACACATCGAAATATACATGACTTCGGCAAAATCACGCAGCGTTTGTGGCGCAATGAACGAACAATTATAGGCGCAAACATGCGTAGCATTCGCCGCATTACCGGCAAATTGCAATAAACGCATCGAAGGCATGACTTCTTGTTTTAAAATCGCTTGGCGAATTTCATTATATTCACGCTGGGTTAACTTATCGCCTAAGTTTTCACGCATAAATTTGATGTAGCGATCAACCGTTTCAATCCACGTTTCCCGGCGTTTTTCGTGTTCGATCCAGCGCGCGTAAGTGCGCAAGTAAACAAATTCACTTAAACTGTTACGAAAATATTGTTTCGATTCTGCTGCAAGTTTTTTAACATGTTCTGGAATCAAACTTTGCTTATCGCGTAATTGCGCATGTTGTTGGCGATATAAAATATAGGCTTTGGCGGTTTGCACATAGTTGCCAAAAATTAAGGCTTTTTCAACTAAATCTTGAATACCTTCTACATCAGCAATAAATGATTTAAAACGTTTACGAATGTCTTCAAGTTCGGTTAAAACAATTTTCGCAACCTGTTCTGCATCTTGTAACGAACCTTCGTTGCAGGCTTGCATGGCTTTAAAAATTGCCATTTTAATGCGCTCAAGATCGAAGCTAACTTTACTACCATCACGTTTGATAACGCTTTTAATTAATTTGGGTTTATCTACTAATTTTTTACTCATTGTGTCTCTTTCGCTGTTTTATTAATTAACCTAGCTACCGGCGCAAACGATCGCCTGTGTACGGCACTAATACCATGTTGTTGTAACGCAGCTAAATGCGCAGCAGTGGGATAACCTTTGTGCTTTGCAAATCCGTATTGTGGATATTGCTCATCAAGTTTCATCATTTCTGCATCACGCGCCACTTTGGCCACGATGGAAGCTGCAGCAATCGCCTCAACACTGCTATCACCTTTGATAATCGCGGTAGTGGGGTATGGTAACAGAGGAACGTGTGTGCCATCTACTAACACTTGGTTAGGTTTGAGTGTTAATTGCAGCACTGCGCGCTGCATGGCTAATAAACTAGCTTGCAAAATATTAATGTCATCAATTTCGGCAATATTGGCGCGCCCTAACGCCCACGCCAGCGCGTGCTGCTGAATGAGCAGCGCTAATTGTTCACGTTTAGCAGGTGATAATTTTTTGGAATCTTTAATCCCCTCGATTGGATAATTGGGATCAAGGATCACCGCGCAGGCAATCACCGATCCTGCCAATGGCCCACGCCCAACTTCATCAACTCCTGCGATTAAGCTTTGCATTATCTTGTTTCCCCTTTGATGGAGCGGAACTTTAAGTTATTGGGGCGGTTTTTGCAAATGGAAGCTAAAAATTTATGCTTTAAAACATACAAAATAAGTACTTAATATATTGCAAATGGCATACAAAATGATTATTATATGTGCTTATTTTGTACTGAATTATAGGAATTCTAACGATGCGAAAGATTCGACTGCTTTTTTTAGGCGTAGCCTTATTCACCACCCAAAGCTTTGCATATACTCATTATCATTTTGGCCAGCACAGACATGCGCATAGTCACCAGCATCATGCAAAACACCATGTAACTAAGCATAAGCAACACCAGGATTATTTTTTACGCTTTTTAGAAGGTGTGAGAGCAGAAGCTAAAACCAAGGGGATTAGCCAAGCCACGCTTAATTTAACCTTGAGTGATACTGAAAAATTACGCCAAGAAGTCTTGCATCCTAAAAAATTAAAACCCACGAAGCTAACGTTTGATCAATATTCAGGCTTAAATCTGCAAACACAGCGTGTGTTGATTGGCCAAAAAGAATTAAAAGACAATTGGGCGTTATTACAAAAAATTTCTAAGCAGTACCAAGTGCCACCACAAATCATTGTAGCATTGTGGGGTATGGAAACTAACTATGGCCGTATCCAAGGTTCGTATCAAGAAATTCCAACTTTGTTAGCTTTATCCTATCATAATCGTCGTCATCGCATGTTTGAACGAGAATTGTATAGCGCCCTAGAAATGCTCGATAAAAAAGACATTGATTTAAAAGAGATGCATGCTTCTTGGGCCGGTGCAATGGGACAATGCCAATTTATGCCATCAACCTATTTAAATTATGCGGTGGATTATGATGGTGATGGTAAGAAAAATATTTGGCACGATAAAGCCGATATTTTTGCCAGTACTGCTAATTTTATTCACCAATTGGGCTGGGATAACTCGCATGGCTATGTCGTACCGATCACCGTACCAAGCTATTTTGATCCCATTTGGGCGGCGCGCCATTATAATCATCCCGTGAGTTATTGGTTAAAACTCGGCGTAAAACCCAAAGCCGGTTATCAATTGAAATCATCTAACGAATTAGCTTCTATTTATTATCCAACGGTTGCTCGTGGGCAAGCCTATTTGGTTTATCGCGATAATTTTAAGGTGATTTATGGCTGGAATCATTCCTCCTTTTATGCCTTAACCGTGGGATTACTAGCGCATGATTTGGCAAAAAGCATACCGCATATGCAGGATCAAGATGGGTTGGATTTTTTCCTGAACCAACCAGGGCAGGCCTAACTGGTTCATAAGTACTCCTAACCTTTCCCCACTAACCCTGCAATCGCTGTTGCGGCCTTTTCGCTGGCGTTTTGTTTTAAGGCTAAATGTAACGCATGAAAGGTTTGGCTGATTTGGTGTTGGCGTGCAGGATCATTTAACAGCGCTAGCATCGCTTTGCTGATTTTTGCTACGGTGGCGTTGTCTTGCATGAATTCGGGCACAATTTCTTGATTAAGCAAAATATTAGGCAGCGCCGCGTAATTAACACGAAGTAAGGCTAAGGCAATCCACGCAGTAATCGCAGAAACTTTATACGCCACCACCATTGGGCGTTTAATTAAAGCGGCTTCAAGGGTTGCAGTACCTGATGCGAGTATTACTAAATCAGCAGCACTAATCGCGGCATTGGCTTGCCCTAATGTAACGGTGACAGGTAATTCGGGGGCAAGATCGAATAGTTGTGCTTTAAAATAATCCATGCATTTTTGATTTGCCATGGGTGCAATAAATTGTAAATCTAAGTTTTGTTGATAACAGGCTAAGGCAGATTCAATAAATAAGGCGCTTAAATACTTTAATTCACCTAAGCGTGATCCGGGTAAAATAGCAATCGTTTGGCGGTTTCCTGATAGGCCTAATTGGCTTCTAGCGGCGACTTTATCATTTTCCAGCGGAATATGATCAGCCAAAGGATGTCCTACAAATTTGGCGTTAATATTGTATTGCGCGTAAAAATCTTCTTCAAAAGGAAAGAGGGTTAGCATTAAATCCACGGCTTTGGCGATTTTGCGCACGCGCCAACGCCGCCACGCCCACACTGATGGGCTTACATAATGCACGACGGGAATACCCGCGTTGCGGCAATTTTTTTCTAGGGTTAAGTTGAAATCGGGTGCATCAACCCCAATCACAAGATTAAATTTTTGTTGAATAAAATGTTGAGTGAGATGATGACGAATTTTTAATAATTCAGGAATATGTTTGATAGGTTCAAAAATTCCCATAACGGATAGCTTGGACATGGGATATAACATGTTTACGCCAGCCTCGATCATTTTGGGGCCAGCAATGCCTTCAAAGGTTGCGTGCGGATAAATTTTTAGCAATTCGGTGACTAAGCTTGCAGCCAGGTTGTCGCCAGAATGTTCGCCAGCGATGATGCCTATTTTCAACGAATAATCCCACGCTCTGAATTTTGCAAAAATTGGATTAACAATTTTATTTCTTCACAATCATTCAACATGTTATCAAGTTCAATAATAGCGTCGTTCACGGTTAAACCTTGGCGATAAATAATTTTATAGGCACGCTTTAATGCTGCGATGGTATCAGTACTATAACCGCGACGCTGTAACCCAACAGAGTTTAAGCCAAATGGTTTTGCATAGTAACCCGATACTTTAATAAACGGTGGCACATCTTTGGCAATCATGGCACTCATTGCTGCAAAGCTATGTTGTCCTACACGACAAAATTGGTGAACCCCACTAAAGCCACCCATCACCACAAAATCTTCAACGATCACATGCCCTGCCAAAGAAGCATTATTTGAAAAAATCGTGTGGTTACCAACAATGCAATCGTGTGCAATGTGAACATAAGCCATAAATAAATTATCGTCACCAATCCGTGTGATGCTACCACCTTGCACGGTGCCACGATGAACCGTTGCCGATTCACGAAAAATATTGCGATCACCAATTTCTAGGCGAGTATTTTCGCCTTCGTATTTTTTATCTTGGCAAACTTCACCAATCGAAGCAAATTGAAAAATTTCGTTATCACAACCAATGCGCGTTGGGCCTTTAATGACGACATGAGAATGAATACGTGTGCCCTCTCCAATTTCAACATCAGGACCAATATAGGTCCAAGGGCCAACGCTCACGTTTTCGGCAAGTTTACTGTTTTTATCTATAATCGCTGTTGGATGAATCACTTTTATACGTCTCTTCTTGCACTGGTTAAATCAGCACTGCAAACAGTTTCACCATCAACAGTTGCTTCCCCGCTAAATTTCCAAATATCACGTTTATCTTTAACATATTTTACATGTAACTTAAGTTGATCACCTGGGACTACGGGTCGTTTAAATCTAGCATTATCAATCCCAGCAAAATAATAAATACCGTGCGCGCTTTGCCCACGTTTTTCTGCTGTTTTTAAGGCAAGCACACCACTTGCTTGTGCTAACGCTTCTATAAGCAAAACACCCGGCATAATCGGGGCCTGTGGGAAATGGCCCACAAAAAAATGCTCGTTAATGGTGACATTCTTGATCGCGATGAGGTACTTTTCTAACTCGTATTCTAAAACACGATCAAGTAACAAAAAAGGATACCGTTGCGGTAAATATTTTATAATTTCATTCACATCCAAAGGCTTCATGATTTTCCTTATTTGATGGGTTCATCTAGCAGTTGATTCATTTGCTTTTCTAATTTTACTAGTTTGCGTGATAATTCACTCAATTGGCGCAGCTTAACCACATTTTTAAGCCAGGTGCGCGACTCTTGGATCCCCGTTCCTGAAGAATAAATACCGGGTTTATCAACAGATCCGTAAACACCTGACATTCCGGTCACGATACAATCATCCACAATAGTGATGTGCCCAGCTATACAGCACCCACCGCCAATCAAACAATTTCGACCAATCTTGGTACTCCCTGCGATAGCGGTGCAACCTGCTATGGCTGTGTTTTTGCCGATAATAACATTATGCCCAACCTGAATTTGGTTATCTAATTTAACACCTTCCTCAATAATTGTGTCATCAATCGCACCCCGATCGATGGTCGTGTTAGCACCAATTTCAACGCGATCGCCAATGCTAACACCGCCCAGTTGTGGAATTTTTAGCCATTGGCCTTGTTCTTTTGCCATGCCAAAACCATCACTGCCAATCACTACACCACTGTGGATAACACATTGTTTACCAATCGTAACGCCATGATAAAGCGTTACACGTGGCCAAATATGAGTGCCTGCAGCAATCGTGCTGTTTTCGCCAATAACCGTATTGGCGCCGATGATAACATCTGCGCCAATCTTAACCTGATCACTGATAACACAATTAGCCGCAATACTGGCGCTTGGATCAATCTGGCAATGCTCACCAATAATAGCAGAAGGATGAATACCGAGAACAACTTTAGGTTTATATTCAAAAAGTTGCGCAACTCTGGCGTAACCTGCATAGGGATTATCAAGAATGAGGCAGTTTGCTTGGCATTCTGCGGCATCAGCTGGCGCTAAAATAACGGCAGCAGCCTTAGTTGTGCTCAAATACTTGCGATAATGCTTGTTGCTCAAAAAAGTAATATCACCTGGCTTAGCATTTTGAATCGGTGCTAAGCCATTGATTACACAGTTACCATCACCGCGAAAGTCTGCCGTGAGTATTTCTGATAATTCCGCCAGTGTTATACTTTGTTGCAGCATTGCAATTATTTCATCTCTTTTAACACGTCATTAGTCACGTCGTATTGTGCACTTGCATAAGGAGCAGCTTGTTTTTCCAAGACTAGCTCTAAGCTACGTTGCTTCGCAACTTTTGCTACGGCAGAAGAAATTTTGTTATATAAATCATGCATGTCGCTAGTTTGCGCTTGGGTAAAATCGTTTTGATAATCTTGCGCCATTTTGCGTAACTCAACTTGTTGAGTTAAGATTTTCGCCTGTAATTTTTCACGATCTGTGGCGCTTAATACTGCACTATCACGATTAAGTTTAGCTTGGTCATTTCTAAGCGCATTGCTTAACTTGACCAACTTTTCTTGGCGAGCTTTAAACTTGCTTTTTAATTCAGTATTATACTTTTTAACCACGGGTGATTTTTGTAAGATTTCTTGAACATTAACCACGCCTATCTTTAAGCTATCCGCATTAGCTGTAGCCGCTGCAAACGCAAAAGCCAAGATACCTGTTAATAAAATTGCTAATTTCTTCATCGGTGACTCCTCACACAGTTAAGTTAGAAACACAAACAACGCCCAGCAATTCCCGGTGTAGCGAGGAACAGCCATATTTGGGCAATCTCACATTAA
>CAYGTS010000039.1:0-18203 GCA_964352905.1 uncultured Legionellales bacterium
ACCAAATCTGAACGTTCTTGGTAAATACTGGCCTAACGGGGTGAGTAGATACCTTATTTCTTATTATCTATACCCAAAGCGATTAGAAATTAGGTCACCGGGATCGTCGTCATTGCGAGCACAAAGTGCGAAGCAATCCAGGGTTAGGATCTTCGATTTTGCAATATTCCACTGTGCAAGCTAGCGATTCTACCGCATTAACTAATATCACCTTAACCTCTAATTCAGTGCAGCAATTCCCGCTGTAGCTGGGAACAGCCATATTTGGGCAATCTCACGCCCTATCAAATCCAAAACTCATGACATCACTTAATTGATTTTGTTTTGTTGCCAGCATTATTAAGCGATCAATTCCAAGTGCAACACCGGCGCAATCCGGTAATCCATGTTGTAATGCTTGTAAAAAGTTGTCATCAATCGGAATAATACTTTGTTGCTGTTGCGCGCGATACTGATTATTCGCCATAAAACGTTGCTGTTGCTGTTTAAAATCGGTTAGTTCATGGAAACCATTGCCCAATTCTAAACCATCACAATACACTTCAAAGCGCGCGGCAACCTCATCATTAATTTTTGCTAAGGCAGCTTGTGAGGCGGGAAAGTCATAAATAAATAAAATCGGGATAGTTTTAAGTTGTGGTTCAATGCAGTGCGTTAAAATAAGATTTAACCAATCATCTTTGGTCGTTAATTGCAAATTCTGGAATTGCTCTTTACATTGCGCGTTAGCAAAATTTTTTAACTCATTCGTATTACTAATAAAAGGATCGAATTTACAATACTCTAAAAATAATTCACGATAACTCAGTTTTTTTATTTCCGGTATTTTTAAAATCAGCTGTAATAGTTCCGCCACTTCTTGCATTAAATCATGCTGATCAAAACCAATACGATACCATTCAAGCATGCTAAATTCCGGATTGTGTTGCCGTCCTTGTTCATCAACACGAAACGCTTTACTCATTTGATAGATGCAACCACTGCCTTTAGCCAGCAAACGCTTCATGTGAAATTCAGGTGAGGTTTGTAAATAATATTTTGTATGATGATAATTTAATTGAAACGATTCAATGTGTGGATCGGGATTAGTTGAACGCGACAATAAAGGCGTTTCAACTTCCAAGACATGACGTGCTGAAAAAAAATCACGCATGGTTGTGATTATTTCAGCACGCTTTCTTAAAACTAAAATTTCAGCACTTGGCTGCCAACTACTCATCTTTGGCGCGTGAAACGTATTCGCCGCTGCGTGTATCAACTTTGATTAATTCATCTTGTTGCACGAACAAGGGCACACGCACCACTGCACCGGTTTCTAACGTTGCGGGTTTGCCACCACCCGAACTGGTATCCCCTTTTAAGCCGGGATCGGTTTCAACAATTTTTAAGACCACAAAGTTGGGGGGTGTGACCGCAAGCGGCGTACCATTCCATAAGGTCATGATGCATTGATCTTGATCTTTTAACCACAGTTTGGCTTCAGCCATGATGGTTGCGTTTGCTGCGTATTGTTCAAATGAGGTTGGGTTCATAAAATGCCAATATTCACCATCGTAGTAAAGAAATTGCACATCAATATCGGTTACATCCGCTGCTTCAACCGATTCACCTGATTTATAGGTGCGCTCTAGCACGCGGCCGGTTTTTAAGTTGCGAATTCTAACGCGATTAAACGCTTGGCCTTTGCCGGGTTTTACAAATTCATTTTCAATGATTGAGCAAGGATCGCTGTCGATCATTATTTTAAGACCGCTCTTGAATTCATTGGTAGAATATGATGCCATGTATTGTTACCTTTGTTAAAAATAAAGAAGTCGCTATGATACCGGAAATAAATCCATTTGTTGAGCACTATGAATGGCAAAAGCAGTTGCGCAATGGGGTACGTGATGTTAAGCAGTTACTTAACTTGCTGAATCTTGATGTTGCCAACACACCTTACGCAAAATTGGCCGATCAACAATTCCCACTGCGCGTACCCTTAAGCTTTGTTGCGCGTATGCAATCAGGCGAGCTGTTTGATCCGCTGTTGCAACAAGTTTTGCCCGTTGAAGATGAACTCAACAATCCCAGTGATTTTAGTGTTGATCCGTTACAGGAAGCAAATAGTAATGTGCTGCCCGGTCTTTTGCATAAATATCACGGTCGTGTTTTGCTAACAGTGGCAAGCGCTTGTGCGATTAATTGTCGTTATTGTTTTCGCCGCCATTTTCCGTATCAAGAAAATAGTTTAACTAAAGAACGCTTGCAGGCGATTGTAGATTACATTAAGCACGATTCTTCAATTAAAGAAGTGATTTTAAGCGGTGGCGATCCCTTGGTGGCAAAGGATGATTATCTTGCTAAACTCATTACTGCGTTAGCAACGATTAATCATTTAACCACGGTACGCATGCATAGCCGATTGCCCATCGTTTTGCCCGAACGGATCACAGAAAATTTTATTCAAACGATAACGTTTACACGCTTAAAAGCGATCATGGTGGTACATTGCAATCACCCACAAGAAATCAATAATGATGTTTCGCAGAAATTATTAATGTTATCTAAGGCCGGGATCCCCGTTTTAAATCAATCGGTCTTATTAAAAAACATTAATGATGATGCCGCTGTCTTAGCCGATCTGAGTCAACGTTTATTTGCTGCCAACGTATTACCTTATTATTTGCATTGTCTTGATAAGGTAAAAGGCAGTGCGCATTTTTTTGTGCCTGAAGATAATGCTATTAAGTTAATTAATGCGTTACGTGAGCAATTACCTGGTTACTTAGTGCCTAAATTAGTAAAAGAAAAGGCTGGCGATAAAAGTAAAACCATTGTCGTTTAAAAAGGTTATAACAATATGATGAAGATCGAAGGTATCTGCTCACCCCCTTTAGCTTTATATTTACCAGAACGTTCAAATTTGGCGTTCCCTGCTACGGAGTGAGTAGTTACGATCGAAGTACTTTTTTAAGCTGCTCGGTTCAAATGTGCCATATCTTTGGTGGCACGAATTAACGCATCAATAATTGCAGGCTCATCTGCTGAATGGCCAGCATCACGAATAATGTTTAATTGTGAAATCGGCCAAGCCAAATGTAATACCCAGGCATTATCAAGCAGGCACACCATGTCATAACGGCCATGAATAATGATACCAGGAATATCTTTAATATTATCAATATGATTAATGATTTGGTTTTCTTCAATGAAACAATGATTTTTTAAATAATGGCATTCGATTCTTGCCCACGGTAAAGCACGTACGGGATCAGCAATTTCTTCAAGTAAATGGGGATTAGGGTTAAGCGTTGCGCAACGCCCTTCCCATAAAGCCCACGCTTTAGCAAACGCCATGCGTGTTAATTCATCGTAACCAAATAAACGCGAATGATATGCCGCTAGCATATTGTTACGTTCTGCCTTTGGAATAGCCGCAACAAAGTCTTCCCAAAAATCAGGGAAAATTTGTTTTAAGCCGGATTGAAAAAGCCATTGGCGATCGCATTCACGATTTAAATAAACACCTCGTAAAATCAAACCTAATACGTTTTCGGGATGCTGCTCGGCATAGAGCAAACTTAACGTTGCCCCCCACGAACCACCAAATAAAACCCAACGATCAATGTTTAAAAATTCACGAATTTTTTCCATGTCATCAATTAAAGTTTGAGTATTATTGTTATCCACATTACCGTGTGGTGTTGAACGGCCACAACCGCGTTGATCAAAGACAACAATGCGATAAATATTCGGATCAAAATAACGACGCGAATCTTCTGAACTGCCAAATCCTGGCCCACCATGCACGAATAAAATTGGTAAACCGTTTGGTTCGCCACATTCTTCTAAATAAAGCTGGTGCGTTTCATCAACCGCAAGCGTGTGCTTTTTATAAGGCCGGATGGCCGGGTATAGGATTAACATAGATGACTTATTCCCTGTGATTATATTGATTTATTATAAAGTAAAATTTAATGCTTAAGGAATTTTTATTATATGTCATAAGTATGAAAAAGGCCCTCTTGCTGTTTTTTATGATGTTAGTATAATGCGCCGTTTATCCTTTATTAATAAAATACATATGTTGGAGTCCCCCTATGATAGTTGGTGTGCCTAAAGAAATAAAAAATCGCGAATATCGAGTTGGCTTGGTACCAGCAAGCGTTAGAGAATTAGTTCATCATGGCCATAAAGTCATGATTGAATCGGGGGCAGGCGAAGGCATTGGCCTTAGTAATGAGCTGTATGTGGAAGCCGGTGCCAGCATTGTTAATTCAGCCAGTGATGTTTTCGAAAAAGCAAACTTGATTGTAAAAGTCAAAGAACCGCAAGAATCCGAATGCAATATGCTAAGCGCAGGCCAAGTATTGTTTTGTTATTTACATTTAGCACCCGATCCTAAACAAACAGAAGCCTTAGTTAAATCAGGCTGCACGGCGATTGCCTATGAAACGGTAACGGATCGCCATGGCCGTTTGCCGTTATTATCCCCTATGAGTGAGGTGGCAGGCCGCTTATCGATTCAAGCAGGCGCACACTGCTTAGAAAAAGCTACCGGTGGTTTTGGGATTTTATTAGGCGGTGTACCCGGTGTTGCCCCTGCACGCGTTGTCGTGATTGGTGGTGGTGTTGTGGGTACCAATGCGATCCGCATGGCAATGGGTATGGAAGCCTATGTCACTGTGCTTGATAAATCTTTAGATCGCTTGCAACAGCTCGATTTACAATTTGGTTCAAAATTAAATACCATTTATGCAACCAAAGAAGCCATTGAACAATATGTTTCTGCTGCTGATTTAGTTGTCGGTGCAGTATTAGTTCCCGGTGCGGCTGCTCCTAAATTAGTCTCGCATGAGTTAATTCAAAAGATGCGTAACGGTACCGTTGTGGTTGATGTTGCGATTGATCAAGGTGGTTGTTTTGCAACATCAAAACCCACAACGCATGATAATCCAACTTATGTCGTTGATGGTGTGATCCACTATTGTGTAACTAATATGCCTGGCAACGTACCTTACACTGCAACGTTTGCACTGAGTAATGCAACCTTACCATTTGTAATTGATTTAGCCAATAAAGGTTATAAGAAAGCTTTGGAAGACGATCCGCATCTGTTAAATGGTTTGAATGTTCATAATGGTATGATTACGTATCAAGCAGTGGCTACTGCTTTGGATAAAGTTTTTGTGCCTGCGTTAGATGCGATCCACCAATAAATAGACTTAGGGCAGATTTCCCGGCGTGAGGTTGAATTACTCAGAACGGCCGAAAGGTCGTTCACAGCGGCGCCGGGAATTGCTGAGTTAGGGCTTGTTTTTTTTATCAAACACCTTATTATCAATTAGAAGGGATAATTAAGGATAATGAACTATGTCTTATGGATCAAGACCACCTGCACCGCCTCCTTCGCCAGTAACACCAACACATGTTGATACCATCTCGATTGATCAAGGTGATAGTGATATTTCAGATGATGATGCTACCAGCACAGCGGATTTTGATCCTTGCTATCCAGCATTTGATGAACAGACACTTTTTTTGCTCGAACAGTTACATCATAAATTATGGAAATGCTACGCTTCTTTATTAATCTTAGAAAATTTACCGCCAGATGTTACTAATCGGATCAACTTTCACCTAAGTACACTAGAAAGAGCCGATGAGTTGCTAACAGAACAACTCGGCCTTACTGCATTCTCCCCCGATAATACGCTTGGCCTTGAGGCTGCGATTGAGGAATGGAATCTTGCGTTATCCTCTTATACCTATCTTATTTATGTGAAAACCCGTGATGTGCTTGTTATAAATTATCTGTTGGAGCTATGCAAGTGTCATTTGATCCCTTTTAACATCGACTCAAACAGCTTAACACCCGGTACTTATTTAATTAATAAGATTAGCGCGGGTATTGAAGTGATCATAATCAGCCAAGCAGTTCCTGAGGATAACAATTTTCTCTTAGTAAATTTTCTGAAAAATCCAAACAATCTTCCTTTCGTTTATCCTGCTTTTCAGCTGATATTAAACAAGTTAAATTATCAGTACCTAGAACAAGCAAGCCAATTAGCACTTTATCGATTATTAAAGCAAATAAATTTCTTTGTTTTCCAAGCAGAATCTTCGATTCAACTAACACAAAACTGGCTTGCTAAAGTAGAAAATATTTTAGAAGCGCAAGCATTAACTTTTAAAGATAACATTCCGCCCACCGCACAATTCCTAGCATTACTTTACTTTGATGCATGGCAAAATGAAAATACTCATGATGATATTTCTTGTAAACTTAGCAAATTGGTTGGTGATCAGCAGGCTGGCATTGTTCTTGATTTAATCGATGTGATGTCACGTATCGCTAGACAAGATCCTGAGTACGTTGAATCAGGCTTGCATCCTTGCGCAAGTTTTTTATATCAGTCTCTGCAACTCAACTTAACTAAAGCTACCCAAGGACAGGCTACTACACAGCAACAACGGTATGGACTGTTTTCTAATGGCGATTCTGCTTGCTCTTGGACTCTTTTAATCGAAGAAAATGCTCTGAGGTATTTAACAAATTCAAGCGAAGATTTAACCACTGATCTGAGCAACTTCCTTACAGAAGCTACATTTTTTGATTCAGCCGTATCTGCTTTGAAATCAACCTTACTCCGTTTAAACAATAAGAACCTGGATAAATGCCTACCCTATGGTTTATTGCTGCTGCTAGAAAAGGCACATTTTTTCACACTAACGACAAACTCTACTATTATTCTTTCCCCTGATTATATCAGAGAGATAAAATCTATTTTAAAAAATGATCCTTTGCCTACACACCAAGGTGTTACACGTAGTGCGCAATTTTTAGCTTTAATTTATTTCGATGCTTGGCAAAATGAAAAAATGCGTGCCGATATTGAAACCAAACTGAATTGCTTGCTTGGCAACTCTGAGGTAAAAACTGTCATTAATCTACTTCATACGATATCAGAGCTTAAGCGGCTTTCACCGCTTTTAACTGAAAACTCTCTGGACAAAACGAGGGACTTTATCCAAAAACAAAATTCTCAAATAACAATACCTCTCTTCTCTTGCTCACTTAATCTTTATAGTGCGATTACCAATCCCCAACAAGACTTAGATTCCAAACAAGTTACGGAAATTCGGCATCGGTGTCTCACGCTTTAATACAACCACTCCTATCTTACCATTGCCAGTAATTCCCGGCGTGATGTAGAATGACTCAAGAGTGCCCATATTTGGGCTAAAAACAGCGAAAATCTTTTACCGAAATGCTCATTTATTATGTATAAACTGCGCTTTCTCAAAAATATTTCGCTGTTTTTATCGCCAAATCTAAACGTTCTTGGTAAATTCATAGTTTAATTTGCTGAATAGATACAAAAATGTCATCATATCAAAATACTGATTTAACTCCCATCGCCACACATTGGCGTAATTGGCGCGCTTTAGATTTTATGAGTTTATGGCTGGTGATTGCCAGCTCCTTGCCCAGTTATATGCTTGCCAGTAGTTTAATGCTAGATGGCTTTACTTGGTGGCAAGCTTTGCTAATTATCTTTCTTGCCAATTTGTTGCTACTCATTCCTTTGTTGCTTAATAGTGATGCGGGTTTTCGTTACGGTCTTACGTTTCCACTGTATGTGCGCGTGAGTTTTGGTTTGAGTGGCGCTAAATTACCCAGCTTTTGTCGCGGCTTGGTTGCCGCTATTTGGTTTGGTTTGCAAGTGTGGCTGGGTGGTTACGCGCTATGGCAATTATGCCAAACTTGGGTGCCAAGCTATTTTTCAGCGCACCGCGATCTGGTTTTTGCCATCGTGATATTTTGGTTGATTAATATCAGTTTGCTAATGATTAGCATGGAAACATTACGCAAAATATTTACCAAAATTGCGTTACTGTTAGTGCTGATTTGCTTACCGTTACTGTGGTGGTTAATTGTTGAAAAAAATTGTTTAACATTTTTGATAGCGCATTTTCAATTTTACCAAAGCCCGCACACTTTTCGCTGGTTATTTTTGGCAAGCATTAGCACCGTCATGGGTTATTACACACCGCTGTGTTTAAATATTGCTGATTTTAGTCGCTTTGCTAGCAGTAGTAACAGTTATAAAATCGGTCAAGCGATTGGCTTGCCTTGTGCCATTACCCTCATTGCTTTTTTAGGGTTGCTTTGTTTTGCGCTATTTACGCAAGTATTGCAACAATCCATTTGGAATCCCATTATTATTCATTACCACACACAGGATAAATTATTTATCAGTGTGATTATGCTGCTTATTATGTTTGCCACAACCTTTAGCAATATTACCATTAATGGGATTGCCGCCGGTTATAGTTTTGCTAATATAAGCCCTAAACATTTAAGTTTTCGGCGTGGTGTGATTGTAGCCGCTTTATTAGCTATGATTTTATTACCTTGGAAATTAATTGGTAATCCACAATATTTTTTATTTTCGTGGCTTAATATTAGTTCAGCAATATTAACGCCGATTTTAGGCATTATGTTGTTTGATTATTTAATTTTTCGCCAGAGAAAATTATTTCTGAGTGCGCTATTTGATCCTGCTGGTTGTTATGGCTATCACAAAGGGATCAATTGGTGCGCCATCATTGCATTTAGTTTAGGCGTGCTGATTAATTTACCTGGCTTTTTAATTGATTTAAGTTATTTTACGCATGTGCGTTTAAGTATGGGGTACTTATTTGCCTTTTCTTGGCCGATTAGCCTTCTCGCTAGTGGCGTGTTTTATTATCTGCTCATGAAATTTTTTGATCCGTATTTTGGTGGTTTTAATCAAGATATTAGCTAACCTTTTGTGTATATTTTATGCATAAAAATCAAGGCGCTAAATTGTTTTTGTGCCAATCTCGACTATATTTTTAGTTAGGATGCACAAAAAAAGGATGAGAGCCATGCGTAATTTAACCCCCTTAATCACCGCTATAAGTCTACTGGTTGCCACAAGCGCGATCGCCTCACCTTACGGCAGTAAAATCTGTAACCAAGATCCGCGCTTTAAATGTATGAAGGTTGGCGGTAGCGGTTGGAGCGATATTCGTAATAATCGTGAACTTTATGAGATCGTTAAACGCATTAATCGCGTGAATATTGGGTTATCGGGAACCATTGCCGTACCGCGGAACACCAAGAATATTACCCTCATGGATGTAGCACCATTCCCCAACCGCATGCCAGGTACTATGGAAAATATTTTAATGATTGATATTGATAAAATGGCTTGGGGGGCCTACGACTTACATGGCAATTTGCAAAAATGGGGCCCGATTGCACCCGGTAAAAGTTGGTGTGCTGATGTTCGTTCAAGCTGCCACACTGTGACCGGTAAATTTGCAATATATCGCAAAGTTGGTGCCGGCTGTAAATCCGGTAAATTCCCGATCCCAACCGGTGGTGCTTCGATGCCATGGTGTTCTTTCTTTCATGGTGGCTATGCTATTCACGCCGGTAAATTACCAGGCCAACCCGATAGTCATGGCTGTGTGCGCTCTTACTATGAAGATGCCAAGTGGTTAAGCCAGAATTTTTTGAAAATTGGCACGCTGGTGCATGTGAAACCGTATGATGGGATTTAAAATTGCCAGTGACTCTACAATAGGTTACACTTTATGTAACTTAATGTAGAGTCTTTCGTTTTATGCAACCGATACAACGTTTAAGAAAATGGCTAACCCAGCATGCCGAGCATTATCTGTTTACAACAAACGATTTGCGCTCACTTTTTCAAGACTTATCAGATAATGCTTTTAAAACCTTACTCAGCAGAGCCGTTTGCTCATCACTGATTGAACGCCTTTGTCGTGGTTTATATCTGTATAAACCGGCCATGCCGCATGATGGTTTATTATTATTTCATGCTGCAGCACGCTTACGTGCTAATGCGTTTAATTACATCAGTCTTGAAACAGTGTTAAGTGATGTTGGAATTATTTCACAAATTCCTATGAATTGGATTTCTATTATGTCTTCGGGTAGAAGCTATCATTCGGTATTACGTGATTTTGGCACTATTGAATTTATTCATACTAACCAAAAACCCACCGTGCTTGCAAAACAATTGATCTATGATTATGAACGTGGTTTGTGGCGCGCTAATGTTGCTTTAGCGTTAAATGACATGAAAGCAACACATCGCAATTGTGATTTAATTAATTGGGATATTGTTAATGAATTTATTTGATCAGCTTGTTGCAGCTGCATTGCAGAATAATCCAAATTTAGCAAATTTAAGAATTGTGGTTGAGAAAGAATTATTACACCATGATATTTTAAGGATCTTAAGCCAGCATAATTTATTAAAGTCACTCACCTTTATTGGTGGTACATGTCTTAGGGCTTGTTATGGAAATGTTCGTTTAAGTGAAGATTTAGATTTTACTGGCGGGAAAGCCTTTTCCCACACACAGTTGGCTGAACTTAAAACTTTATTAATTAATAATCTGTATGAAAAATATGGTTTAGAAGTTAATGTGAGCGAGCCAGTGAAAGATATAAAAAATGTTGATACCTGGAAAATCAAGATTGAAACACGACCTGAACATAAACATGTGCCCGCACAACGTATCAATATCGATATTTGTCGAATAGACTCCTACGAAAAACAACCTATATTATTACTTAACCCCTATGGTGTTGATATGGGTACTCATGGCTTAATCATTCAAGCTCAAAGTCGCGAAGAAATTTACACTGATAAATTATTGGCTTTTGCCTTACGTCCTAATCGACTGAAGCATCGCGACTTATGGGATATACTCTGGTTACATCAGCAAGGTATTAAACCCAATTTAGTGTTTATTGCAAACAAGCTACAAGATCGTGATATTGGCCTAAACGAGTTTCTAACCCAATTTCAACAACGCCAAGCATTATTGGCCAATGAACAACGGCTAGCGCTTGAATTTGAGCATGAAATGCAGCGATTTTTACCACTACAAATCATACAACAAACATTAAAGCAAAAAAACTTTTGGGCCGTTATTGTGTATTTAACCGCTGATTTGCTAAAGCAACTCGAGGCTTATTATCGTTAGAACTATTGCACCCATTACGCTAGCTGATTACAATCAACCTTTAAATTTCATGATGAGATGATCCCATGCCGAAACAAGATAAACAGTATGTAAGCGATGCCGATAAATTTTTAGAGGCATTCGATCGTGAGCACCCCGAAAAATCTGCCTCACAACAAGCTGAAATTAAAAAATTCAAACGCTTGAATAAATTACGCGATCATCAAGATGAGAATGAAACGAACGATCAGATTTGGCAGGATTTTTAGGACCTATTATACCCATTGCAATAAATAAAAGAAAGCAATCGCCAGCAGTGATGCCACGGGTAAAGTAACCACCCAAGATAATAAAATATTGCGAATAACCCGTAAGTTAAGTGCGCCAATCCCGCGCGCCAACCCCACACCAAACACAGCACCCACTAAAGTTTGCGTGGCGGAAACGGGAATGCCGGTACTGGTAGAGACAATCACGGTAGAAGCAGCCGCAATGGTTGCTGCAAATGCGCGTGATGGCGTGAGCGCGGTGATACCATGGCCAACGGTTTCAATGACTTTTCTACCATACATGACTAAGCCTAAAACCACACCGGTGCAACCTAAAAAGATCACCCAATTTTGTAATGATCCCACATCTGATAATTGTTGGCCATGCACGACCATAGTCACCACAGCAATCACTGGCCCCATAGCTATAGCCACATCATTTGAACCATGCGCAAAGACCATCGCGCATGCAGTAAAGCCCATAAGTACTGCAAAAATTTTTTCGACATAAATAAATTGCAAACGGGTTTTGCTTTTATCTTTGCCTATTTTGATTTTTTTGGTAATTAAATACCCGATGAGAACCATTAAAAAGCCACTGGCGATTTCAATTAAAATTTTGCTGGGCAAAGCCAACTCAATATTAAAATGTCTTAAGCCTTTAATTAAAATCATGATCGATAGCACAATACCAACCATGAAAAAATAGTACGGCGCGTATTTTAATACCGCTTGATCGGGATCTTTTCTGATCAGGATAAAACGCTGAATACTGATAAATAAGAAATAACCAACGATCCCCGCAATGAGTGGCGAACTTACCCAGCTAATGGCAATGTAAGTGACTTTTTGCCAATGCACCGCGTGTGAGCCCAGTACGATTAAACCAAAACCAACTAACGATCCCACAATGGCGTTGGTGATAGAAACCGGTAAACCATAATAGCTTGCAGTTAACATCCAGGTAGTACCAGCCATGAGTACGGCTAACATGCCATAAACAAAATAATGCGGGTGCACTGTTAAAATCGTGCTATCAAGATTAATAATGCCGCTGCGAATAGTTTGCGTGACATGCTCACCACCGAAAAAAGCACCGGCAAATTCAAATACCACAGCAATGAAAATCGCTTGCCTAACACTCACGGCTTTAGATCCCATGGTGGTGCTCATGATGTTGGCTAAATCATTGGCGCCAACGCCCCACGTCATGAATAAGCCTAATAAACAAGCAGCAAAGATGTATACAATATACAATAGTTTTTCCTCAATATAATCCTAAAAAATCTTATCGTGCTAGTAACAACAACAATTGGCCCCCCACATTTTCAGCACGATCGGCTAGATCACCGGTCCAATCGATGACTTTATATAAAAACATGACATCTACTGCTGGAATATCTTTTTCAATTTTATACAGTGCTTGGCGGATGTCGATTTGCATGTTATCTGTGTCATGTTCAATCGAATCTAATTCATGGATCATGTCTTCTACAATGGTCACTTCATTGCCGCGAAAGCCGGTTTCAAGTAATTCATCTAATTCGTGGATCGCTTTGTTGGCTTGTGCTGCAGCATCAATGCAACGCTGTAAAAATGCTTGGTAAGGTTGTTTAATCGATTCTGGAAATTGCATTTTACGCCCATAAATGATGCCAGCAATATCTTTGGCACGATTAGCAATGCGATCTTGCATGGTTAAAATTTCCAGTAAATCGGTGCGCGGGATCGGCATAAACAAACCTTTCGGTAAATGCAAGCGCAAATCTTTTTTCATATCATCAGCGGCTTGTTCCATATCGGCAATTTCATCGCGAATTTCATGCGCATGATCCCAATCACTTGCGTATACCGCATCGATATACGTTAATAAGGTTTTAGCGCATTGATAGGCTTTTTGCATGTGTTTTTGTAACGGGCGGATCGGTGAACGACCAAACATTTTGAAAATTGGCGAAAGCATGGTCAAATCCTTGCATTGTCATACTGAGTAGGGAAAGCTATAATAGCGTAAAACATGAGGAAGTTGAACGCATAATGCATATTGAAATCGAAATAAAATTAGCCATTGCTGAAAATGACATTGAAAAATTTAAACAAATTCCACTGCTAATGGCTGTCGCTGCCACTGCTGAAACTCAACACTTAGTCACCGAATATTACGATACACCGAAACAAGACTTACGCCACCGCGGTTACGTCTTGCGCATTCGCAATCAAGACGGGCAGTTTATTCAAACAGTTAAAACCACCCATGCGGCTGATGAGGGTTTTCATGAACGCATAGAATGGGACTTACCGATTGCTAATAACCAACCGGATTTTAGCACGTTCCCTGATGATGATTTACGCCAAGAATTGTTACAGGGCAATATAGGCAAACAAATTAAGCCCATATTCATTACGGATTTAATGCGCACCAATTGGCTTGTCGCGTTTGGCCAGTCACCGCAATTATTAGTATCACTGGATCTAGGTTACACCAAAGCTGCGCACCTTAAAAAACGCATTTGCGAAGTTGAACTAGAAATAGTGAATGGCAACAAGCCCGATTTGGCGCAACTAGCAGTCACTTTGGCTGAATACGTACCTCTCACCCATCAAGAGATTTCCAAAGCCGCACGTGGGTATCAAATTGTAGCTGAGTTAGCAGGTTAATCCACCAAACTAACCATAGTATTTATCTATCGTAATGATAAAAACAATCAATTTTAATTATTGCTGGTAAGGCATTACAGTACCGCTATGTTTAATATTTAACAAAGAGGTGCAACATGCCACAGAAGAAGATTACCCGTGAAATTGTGCTAGGAGTTAGCCATCAAGGCAATTCCAATTGGACGGACTACTTTGATTTATTCTCAAAGAGCATGCCCTGGACAGCGTTTTTAGCTTCGATTGATTACCGTGGTAGTAAGTTTCACTCACAACGAGATGAGGAGAAAAGTACCTCATTATTTACAGAGATTACAAAACCGCACTTACTTATAAATTATAAATGCCTAGATACTGCAACGCTCAATGAAAGCATTCACTGCTTGATTAAAATTTTTAAGGAAAGCACAACTGACTATAAAACAAATCAAGATGGATGGGTTCTACAATCGCAAGAGCCACTGCCAAAATCAAGTTCAGCCGCTTATTTTGCAGAATTGCTTTATCATGTTTTAAGCGCAAACCCAACGCTGCAAGTAAAACAAGACCAAAGAAAGCCTATTACGCAAATGCTGCAATGCTATTTCAAGGCAGTAGTTTATGAGACAAACGATCTACATAGCATTGAAGATAGCTATAATAAAATCAGTGCGTTAATTGTAAAGTTCGATGATTCTGCGCAAACTAAAATAAAAGATATCTTAACAGAAAGATTGGAAACATTATTTCACGCGACTATTCAAACTGCAAAGAATGATATAGGCACAATAATAAACACCTACGATAGAAGTATCGCTATACTAGAAGAGGGTGATTGCGCTGGCTTAGTTAACATATTAAAAGAAAAGTTACAATCTTATGCAATCAGTGCTAATGATGCAACTATTGAAAGAATAAAAGAATTAGCCGCTGAAAGAAACATTAATCTTAATGACAATGATATTGCTAAGCAAGCTTTCAGCGTTGATCAGGCTCGCTTACAGCTAATCGCTAAAGAACAATATCGTTACTCTCAGACTGAACAAAATGCAGAAATTCACCGACTTAACGAGCAAGAGTACACCTCTCTTTTACATAATATTAATAGCCGCTTCCTTAGAGTCGCTATCGATAATGAACCTGCATCTATTGCTAAAAAATTGGTAAAATACGTGGATTTTTACACGCATGCTGCGTTTAATAGTTTTCTAGCTGATCAAAATAATCATAAGCAATCTGAAAACATTGTGAAAGAAATTATTAAATACTACGTAAAAACAGGAAGAAATTTAAACAAAATAGCCGCATGGGCTTGTACGAAGTTGCTCCGTATGGGTTTACAGCCACAGGATATACGTAACTCTTTAGATTGTAAAAGTAATACTGCATTAAACCGTGTAGTCACACCAGTTTTAAAAGCGTATGAGGGGCAAGATAATTTAGAAAGTGAAAATAATCAAGAGGCAGCCAAACTTGAAATAAACGCAAGATTAAAAGCTTGCAACACAAGGGAGGATCATGAATTCTGGACTCAGCATTTCAATAATAAATACCCAAGTTTGCAAGATGATATAAATACAGTAGCTGCGCCTGCTGCTAGCGTTGTTAGAAAATCACCGTTCGTTTATGTTGAGCCTGTGCCTGCACGCATAGCAGAACCAAGCGCACCTGCGTTGCCTACTATTTCACAATTATGTGAACCGCAAGCTGTAACAGCAAAAACTGTGCTAGCGGCACTTACCACGCCTAGTATTTCTAGCACACCAACACCGGGATTTCTAACGGCAACTGAATATTTGCAACAATTAGATTTTCAGGATCGATCTCATGTTAATCTGCATTATAACGAAATTTTTGATCGTTTATCCGATAATTCTCACACTTATTTTTATAATGATTCTTATGCAACCAGACTGCTTGATATTTTAAACGGCCTAGATAAAATAAACGCACAAGATTTGGTGAAACGCTGTAAAAAAATTAATAGTAATATTAAAAAATTACTCTTAGAAGCGTTTCAAGCAGAGCTGCAAAATGTTAATGATGGTGCTGGTCTTACAACATTAATAAGACACTGGTTTAACGACCAAAAATCACAATCACTCGCAGTTGATCAGCAACGGCATATAATTCCGCATGACATGACCGCAACGCGCGAAAAAATGCGTGATGAGGTACAAAATAAAATTTTGGCCTTATTAGTGGGGAATAACATTTCTAACAATGAAGTGCATGAAATTCTTAACTCATTCGCTACCACAAACTTTAAATTCACAGCAACGTTTTTAGATGAACTTGCTGTAAAGATAAATCAAAACGTAGCACCAGCATTAGCCGATTTTTTTACTGAACAATATAGAAAAGCCAGCTCTTTATTCAGTCTTGGTTGCAATAACAAAGCAGCTGCAATAGCAGCAGCAACTGAAGAAGGACAGAGCCAGGGACCCAGTTTGCACGAACGCATACAACAACCCAGAACAGCAAGCCTAGCTGGCAGGTTTACGCTGTTTCATCTTGGTAGCCCTAAGCAAGGAACACCCACTCAGGGCCATGGTAGTACAATTACTAACAGGATGTAACTGATTGTGGTGGGTTTTTCGATAGTCCTAATCTATCGCTTAAAAAACTCTTGTAATGCTTATTCACATGTTGTTACAATGAAAATGTGTACAAATAAAAATAAAGGTGACGTATGCCATTAATTTCAGGAAACAATCATTCTCCCAGCGATGATCTAGATGGGAAGTTAAAGCTTATACGTCGTATCCTACGTCTTGGCGAACATTCTAAAGGCACCATTGCATTTAAGTTGGTTACGTTTTTAAGTGAGTTAAAGCAAAAAAATCAGCGAGCTTTGGTAGAAAACTGCAAAGAAATTAATAAGGATATTAAAGAGTTACTCTTATCAGGTTTTAACGCACTGCTGGGTCCGGTGGCTAACTCCGATGACTTTATAGCATTAATAAACGACTGGTTTAGCAAAGACAAATCACTATCACTCGCAGTTGATCAGCAACGACATACAATTCACCGTGACATGACCGCAACGCGCGAAAAAATGCGCGATGCCGTACAAGATAAAATTCTGGAATCGTTATCAGATCAAAAAATTAGTAGCGCAGATATGGTTGCAGTGCTTGAATCGCTTGCTGGAAAAGATTTTAAATTCACTGCAACGTTTTTAGATAAACTGGCTAATAAGCTTAATTTTAATGAAAATAACATAGATAGTCTTTCAATCTTTTTTATTAATCAATATAATAATGCTGCAGTATCATCATTATTCAACACTGGCTGTGCAAATAAGGCTGGAAAGATTGCAGAGGCGAAAGAAAGAAGTGATAACACTGCTTTAATAGACGCGATAAAAGCCCCAAGAAGGCTTAGCTATGCTGCTTTTTTTGGCGGTAGTAGTCCTACTAATGCTGCAGCTGCAGCACCAGCACCACAAGTTCATTCTCCAGTAAAGAATTAGCCTAGCCCCCCACCCTAGCTTAATGCTAAAGTGGGGGATTATAAATTGTTGCAATCTTAATGACTGATACTTACAATATTGGCTTCTGTTATATTATAAAAATGGTAAAAAAATGAGTCATAAGCCTAGCCAAGAACAACTCTTAGCCGCCATGCAAGTCATGGATTTAATTTACAATAATGTTGATGCGCGCCGCGTTTCGCTTGATGAAAGACGCCGCCTTGATTTAAAAGATGATCACTTTGTTTATGGCGAAATTGCTTACCCCACCTTTGCTAAAATGCTGGATATTGCCAAACCCATGCCAGGGGATGTGTTCTACGATTTAGGTTGTGGTTCAGGTAAATCGGTGTTTTTAGCTGCCATGTTATACGATTTTAGCAAAGCGCTTGGGGTTGAGTTGTTAAAACCACTGTATGATTTAGCTGCAGCACAAATTGAAAAATTTGAAAAGCAATTACCGCTACAAAGTGAGTTTGCGGGCAAAACCTTTAACATTGATTTTGCACATAAAGACTTGTTGGAACAAGATATTAGCGATGGCAATATTATTTATATTAATGCCACGTGTTTTATTGGTGATATTTGGGAAAAAACTAAAGCTAAGTTAAAAGCTGAATTACCCATTGGCGCGCGTGTTTTATTAACCACTAAAAGCTTACCCGATGACACCTACCAACAAAAATTTTCTGAATTATTAGAAATGAGTTGGGGCCCTTGTACGATCAATATTTACGAAAAGATTGTGTAAGTACAGCAATTCCCGGTGTAGCGAGGAACAGCCATATTTGGGCAATCTCACATTAAAA
>CAYGTS010000040.1:0-17966 GCA_964352905.1 uncultured Legionellales bacterium
TTGAGAAAGCGCAGTGTATGAGTTATACATGAGCATTTCGATAAAAGATTTTCGGCGTTTTTAGCCCAAATATGGGCGTTCCCTGCTACGGAGTGAGTAGTTACGAGATTAGATTAATTGTAACACAAATGCATTACATTCTCCAGGGCGCAGGCGCTTATAATTCATTAATAGAAATAAAAGCATAAACTTATATCATTTTCGCATTTTGTTGTACAAGTGCCCAATTAACATGTTCTTGCACCATTGCCGAAGGGTAGTTTAGCTTAGCTTGTAATGCTTGAATAATCAGTGGATCGTATTTTGCGTTGCCAAGTGCTACAGCAATATTACGCAACCAACAGTCATAACCAATACGACGGATCGCAGAACCTGCTGTTTTTTGCAAGAAGGTTTGTTCATCCCAATTAAATATGGTTAGCAAATCAATGTTATCTAAACTATTGCGCGGCAGAAAATCAGTTTCAACGGTATGTTTCGCAAAACGATTCCAAGGGCAAATTGCTTGGCAATCATCGCAGCCATAAATACGATTACCCATTAGTGGGCGCAATTCCAGCGGGATACTCTCGCGCAATTCGATCGTTAAATAAGAGATACAACGCCTGGCATCTAATTGATACGGCGCAACAATGGCTTGTGTTGGGCAAATATCCATGCAAGCTGAACAACGCCCACAGTGATCTTTAACCGGTTCATCAACTGGCAGGGGTAAATCGGTATATAACGTGCCTAAAAAAAACCAAGAACCGGCTTGGCGATTTAACAAGTTAGTATGTTTACCAATCCAGCCTAATCCTGCTTTGGCCGCAAGTGGTTTTTCCATAACCGGTGCGCTATCTGCAAAAGCACGATAACCAAATTCGCCAACCACTGCTTGGATTTGTAAAGCAAGTTGATTAAGCCGCTTGCGAATTAATTTATGATAATCACGCCCCAGCGCATAACGTGATAAATAGGCTTTTTTGTCTTTTTTAAGCAAGGATAATAAAACGCTTTGCGGTGGCAAATAATTCATGCGTGCGCAAATAATCGTTTGTGTGCCAGGAATTAATAATTCAGGTTGGGTACGTTTAACGCCATGCCGTGCCATGTAATCCATATTGCCGTGATACTGTTTATCTAACCAAACTTGTAATTGCTGTGATGCTTGTTTTAAATTGCGATCGGCAATGCCCACTTGCTGAAAGCCAAGCTCTTGCCCCCATTGTTTAATGGTTTGCGCTAATTGCTGGTAATCCAGTTGTGGTTTAGTCATGGTATTTTTGCTAACATTGCAACAGTCATAACAGGCGAATTAATCTTTGTTGCAAAGTAACTATTCACCCTGTAGATGGGAACGCCCATATCTGGGCTAAAAACAGCGAAAATCTTTTATCGAAATGCTCATTTATAACCCATAAACTGCGCTTTTTCAAAAATATTTTCGCTTTTTTTATCGCCAGATCTGAACGTTCTTGGTAAATTCACCTTCAAATTTGCTGAATAGATACGTTGCAAATTTCTTTTGCATCTTCATTTATTCGCCCATAAACTGCGGTGCTCAATCGATTTTCGCCTTGCTACAGCACAAAAATACTCGTTTTGCGTAAGCCCTATTTTATTTTAAAGGCTGTGAACGAAATCTTAGCAACAGCATGCTTATTGATCAAAATTAAATTGGCGTAGTATTAAAATAATATTAGCGCTTGCGGTGCCCTGGTGCAGCCAACGGCGTAGATTTCGCTTTATCCAACGCCCCTTGCATGGCCTTGCCTAGGTCTTTACCCTCATGTTGATTCATAGCAAGAATATATGCTGTATACGATGCAGAGGTTGGATTGTTATGAGCATACGTTGCTACTGCCTGCATGCTGAATTTATTTACTCGGAAAAGGCCACATCCCCAGGCTTTCTTACGCCAGTGTCCTCCGGTTATTCCGGCTTTATTTATTCCGGCGTTATAACGGGCACGAAATGCTTCCTCAAACTGCACATTTAAATTCTCTTCGGCTGCTACCGCTGGATTAAATGGTTGTGGATCATAATCGGGTGATGCAGTACCAGCAACTGAAGTATGAAAGGTAGCACGATGAGCTTGAGAAGAACCAGTAGAAACTGTCGCAACTGTAAATTTAGCTACGTTTTTTTTGAGTGGTACATGCTGTTTCGCTAACGTTAAGAGATTATTAAACAATGTTTCCTGATTGTCACTTACAGATTCCGCGTACACGTACCCGCTCATTGAGTTTTCGAGGAGATTTGGTTCTCCTTTTTTGCTAGCCTGATAGTAAAATTGATAAAATCTATGATCACCTTGGTCATGACCAGAGACACATGCAACCCTATGCTTGCTTAAGAAATCACGTACTTTTTTAATGTTATCAGCATCAGCACCTTCGGGTATGGTAACGTTCAAGCTAGGTTCATAAATATGTGGGTTCACGCTGGTATTAACCAAGGGGCTATAGGATGCTGTTAAAAACATTTTTTACCTCATATAATTTTTATTAATTGCCGCACAGTATAGCGTGTATTTAAAAACGTGTACAGTGAAAAGTTTTTTAAAAAAAAAACAAACAGTTACACCATTTTCGCATTTTGTTGTGCAAGTGCCTAATTAACATGTTCTTGAGTCATTCAACATCACGCCGGGAATTACTGATTGCAGAAGGGTAGTTTAGCTTGAATAATCAGTGGATCGTATTCTGTATTGCCAAGCGCTACAGTAATATTGCGCAACCAACAGCTTGCGCTAATTGCTGGTAATCCAGTGGTAATCCAGTGGTAGTTTAGTCATGGTGTTTTTGCTAACATTGCAACAGTCATGTTTAAGGTTTAAAAGATGAACTATATAACCAAATTATACTCATGCCAACAAATCCGTGAATTTGAACGTTTAGCAATTGCAAACGATATTAATGAAGAAAACATGATGCAACGCGCTGGCAGTGCAGCATTTAATATTTTACAAAAGCGCTGGCCCAAGGCACGTAAAATCGCGGTGATTGCAGGTAAAGGTAATAACGGCGGCGATGGATTTATAGTTGCCAAAATGGCTCATCTTGCTGGCATTAAAGCCACTGTTTATCACGTTGCAGATTTAAACAGTTACCAAGGGGCAGCACGCTTGGCATTGGCAGCATGCAAGAAAAGTGAAGTTGAATTCATTCCTTTTGCGGGTGAAATCGATCGCGATGTTGATGTGATAGTTGATGCTTTACTTGGTATTGGCATTAAAGGGCCAGTACGTGCTAACTTTGCTAAAGTCATTCATGTTATTAACCAAATGCCCTGTCCTGTTCTAGCGCTAGATGTGCCTTCTGGTTTAAATGCTGATACAGGCATGGTGCAAGGGTGCAGTGTGATCGCAGATGCCACCATAACCTTTATTGGTTATAAACGTGGTTTATTTACTGCTAATGCGCCCGCTGTGTGTGGTGAAATTTTTTGCGCCAATTTAGAGTTACCGCAATCGTTATATCAACAAGTTGCACCTGCAGCCGAATTAATTCAATACCGAGAACTGGCTTATTTATTACCAAAACGTAGCCGTGATGCCAATAAAGGTAACTTTGGGCATGTATTAATTGTGGGTGGCGATCATGGCATGGCGGGTGCAGTGTGCTTAAGTGCAACCGCGGCATTGCGTTGCGGTGCTGGTTTGGTGAGTGTGGTAACGCGTAAAGAACATGTGGCACTTGTGACGGGTTATCATCCTGAAATCATGTGTCATGCAGTGGCTAAAGCACAACTATCATTAGCGGCCTTAATAAAAAAAGCAAGCGTGATTGTCGTTGGGCCTGGTTTAGGGCAATCCACTTGGAGTAAAGCATTATTAAAAGCCGTTATTAAAAGTAAAAAGCCACTCGTGATCGATGCTGATGGCTTAAATTTACTAGCGCAAAAGCCAGTGAAATTAAAGAATAATGCGGTTATCACACCGCACCCAGGAGAAGCGGCGCGTTTATTGGCGCAAACTGTTGCTGAAATTCAACACGATCGTTTTGAAAGTGCGAAAAATTTGGTGCAACGTTATCAAGTTGTGGCGGTGTTAAAGGGTGCGGGCACAATTATTCAATCCCAAGAAAATTTAGCTCAGCTCTGTCATCACGGTAACCCTGGCATGGCCACGGCCGGCATGGGGGATGTGTTATCGGGTATTATTGGCGCTTTAATCGCGCAAGGTTTAAGCTTATCGCATGCTGCAACGTTAGGTGTGTGTTTGCATGCGCAGGCCGCCGATGAAGTAGCAATACAAGGTGAGCGTGGTATGATTGCCAGCGATTTATTCAGCGTATTAAGAAAAAATGTTAACCCACAATGATTATAAAAAATGAAAAAGCAATGCAAAGCTTTGCCACAAGTTTAAACCAAGCCTGTGGCGATGATGCCTTAATTTTTTTACAAGGCGATTTAGGCGCGGGTAAAACCACCTTAGTGCGCAGCTTGTTACGCGCCAATCATTATCACGAGGTCGTACCCAGCCCAACTTATACCTTGGTTGAAAGCTATTACCTACCGCATAAAACGATTCACCATTTTGATTTATATCGCATCCACGCCGCTGATGAATTATTCGATATTGGCATTAGTGAGTATTTAAATGAAAAAGCGATTTGTATTATTGAATGGCCAGAACAGGGTGCTGGTGTATTACCGCAAGCCGATTTATGCTGTAAAATAGATATCGTTGATTCACAGCAGCGTCACATACAACTTGTGGCGAAGAGTGAAAAAGGGCAAAAAATTGCAACAGAGTTTATAACTTATGACAAATAAAGTAAGGTTAACAGATGAACAAATTAATGGCATTATCAGCAGTATCGCTGGCTTTGTAAAAAATCAAGATGCCAAACTTTATCTTTATGGCAGCCGCACTAATCTTGCCGCTAAAGGCGGCGACATTGATTTATTGTTAATCGTTGGCAATAACGAGCAGCGCGAAGCCTTGCAAGGCCAAAAACATTATATTTTGGCAGAAATAAAAAAAAATATTGGCGATCAGAAAATCGATTTACTGATTGCGCCGGTACAAGAACTGTTCAGCGATGAGTTTCTGCAAGTTATCTTCCCCAGTGCGCTGTTGCTACACGATTTTAATTTTCAGTAATTCCCGGCGTGAGATTGCCCAAATATGGCTGTTCCTCGCTACAGCGGGAATTGCTGTTTAATTTTCAAGAACGCTAGCAACCTTACCCAAGATCCGGTATAGTTTCGTAAGCACGTCTTAGGGGATTTTCAGCTTGAAAAAAAGTTTGCTTATTAAAGTGGTGGGCATGGTGGCTTTCCTCGTCATGATCTGCTACGTAAACTTAAGTTTTGCTGATCCCGTTGCCATCACACGCGTGCGAGCCTCGCATAACGATAAACAAACGCGCCTTGTGTTTGATTTTACAGGTCCCATACCCGCTATCAAAGTTTTTACACTTGATGATCCTGAACGCGTGGTGCTTGATATCCCTAATGCCCATTTTGCCGCGTTGCCAACACGCGCATTGTTAAAAAATACCATTGTAGATGATATTCGTTCGGGTCGTAAGCAATCACATTTACGTGTTGTAATTGATTTATCACAAGATGCCAAGCCTGCAACCTTTACGTTAGCGCCACAATATCCTTATGGTTATCGCCTAGTCTTAGATCTTAATCTTACCGGTAATACTAAAAAAATGACACCTAAGCCTGCTGGCAAACAAGCGCCTCAACCGGTTGCGCCAGTTATTTTAGTCAACAAACATGAACCGCAACACGATATTATCGTTGTCATTGATCCTGGTCATGGTGGTAAAGATCCCGGTGCCAGCGGGCCAAATAACATTCATGAAAAAAATATTGTACTAGCCATTTCGCGTGCGTTACAACAAAAAATTAATTCCTATCCTGGTTTTAAAGCAGTCTTGACTCGCAGTAGTGATTATTATTTAAGTTTGCGCCAACGCTTACATGTTGCACGACGTGATAAAGCCGATATGTTTGTGGCAGTGCATGCAGATGCTTACCGTAATCCACTTTCTAATGGTGCCTCAGTTTATGCTTTATCTGAACGTGGTGCTAGTAGTGAAGCAGCGCGCTGGCTTGCTGAAAAAGAGAACTATTCAGAATTAGGCGGTGTTACTTTAGGTGATAAAAGTGATATCTTACGTTCAGTATTAATTGATTTATCACAAACCGCAACCATTAACGAAAGTTTGAAGGTGGGCCATAATGTTTTAAATCAACTGGATGATATTACGCGTTTACACCATAACAAAGTCGAGCAAGCACGCTTTGTCGTATTAAAATCACCGGATATTCCATCGATTTTAGTTGAAACAGGGTTTATTTCTAATCCACAAGAAGCAAGACGTTTAGAAAACCCAAGTTATCAACGTAAAATTGCTGATGCTTTAGCAACAGGTATCAAGCAATATTTCTTAACACATCCGCCACATGGCGCAACTTTGTTTACGCAAAAACAAAAATCTTTACATATTGTTAAAAAAGGTGAATATTTAGCATTGCTAGCTAAGCAATATCATGTAAAATTACCAGCTCTAAAAAAACTTAATAATATCAAAAACAATAATATTCATATAGGTCAAAAATTATTAATACCTAATAGCTAGACTCACAAACTTAACAGGGATGAACATGTATATTAATATCATATCTTAAACAGTACAAAAAAGGCGCTTCCTTTAACAAAGGGAGTACTAGTAAGGATTTTAAAAATTAAGATGAGTAACGATGCATATTAAAGTATTAGATGAGATGTTGGCGAATCAAATCGCTGCAGGAGAAGTGGTCGAAAGACCTGCTTCAGCTGTTAAAGAATTAATCGAAAATGCAATTGATGCAGGCACAAGGCATGTTGATGTTGAAATTGAACGCGGTGGTATGCGTTTAATTCGGGTTAAAGATAATGGTTGTGGTATTGCCAAAGAAGATCTTGTGTTAGCCGTCACGCGCCACGCAACCAGTAAAATTAGTACACTAAAAGATTTACATCAAATAATGAGTTTAGGATTTCGTGGTGAAGCATTAGCGAGTATTGCTTCTGTCTCACGCTTAGTTATTCAATCGCGCATGGCAGGTCATCGTTCTGCATGGCGGATTCAAGTTGAAGGCCGTCATTTTGATCCCAACGTCGTACCCTGCGCGCATAATGATGGCACGACCGTAGAGGTGCGTGATTTATTTTACAACACACCCGTGCGACGCAAATTTTTACGCACGGAAAAAACCGAATATCAGCAAATTGAACAATTAATTAAACGCATGGCCTTGTGCCGTTATGATATTGGTTTTACCTTTAAGCATAATAAAAGAATTGTGTTTGATTATAAGCCTGCGCATGATTTGATAGCAAAAGAACAGCGCCTTGCCAAGATTTACGGTATTGAGTTTATGCAAAATGCCGTTGCTATCGATATGGAGCGAGAAGGACTACAGTTACAAGGCTGGCTTGGTTTGCCTAATTATTCACGTAGCCAATCTGATTTGCAGAATTTTTATATCAATGCGCGAATGATACGAGATAAAGTGGTTACACATGCCATTCGTGAAGCCTATGCAGATCAAGTTGCTGAAGGGCGTTTTCCTTGCTACGTACTATATCTAACACTTGATCCCAGTAGTATCGATGTTAATGTTCATCCAACAAAAAGCGAAGTGCGTTTTCAAGATGCGCGCTTGGTTCATGACTTTATTGTGAATAGCGTGAAAGAGGCGCTAGAGCGATCTCACGAAGTGGTTAATTTAAAATTTGATGAAGCAGCAACAGCAAGCGTAAGACCGGTTTTTTGCCAAGAAGAATATCTTGAAAAAATGACACCAGTGCAAGTGTATGATGAAGTGGTTGGTTTTAATAATAGCGCATCATCAGAAAATACGGCCTTTAGCCAGTTTACGGCTGATAATTTTACCCCTAAAGAATATAGTGTTGGCGCCTTAGGACGTATTATTGGTCAAACCCATGCTAAATTTGTGATGACTGAAACAAGTGTGGGTATGAATATTATTCATGTGGCGAAGACCCAACAATATCTGACTCACAAAAAATTATTGCAAGGTTACCATGATCAAAACGTGGCAACGCAAACATTATTAGTGCCAGAGTCAGTAAAGCTCGATCCTGATTTGATAATGTATGTTGATGAAAATCAACTTTTATTTGAACGTCTTGGCATGCATGTGAATGTGATAAGTGAAGAAAGCTTAATTATCCGTAAAATACCCAATTGTTTGAGTACGGTACATTTAAGCAAACTTTTTCAAGCGATGTTAGAATATTTGTCACAACTGAAAGAATTTGTGATTGAAGAGTTTATTTTAATTATGTCGCGCCAAGCGCATGATAAAACATCTGAAAAATTATCTATGCAAGAAATGTTATACATCGTGCGTGAGTTAGAAAAATTATTAGAAGAAGAGCCTAACGTAGCAAAATCCTTGTATAAGCCGTTTTCCCTGAATGAGTTGGAGAAGTTTTTTTAGGTATAAAGAAACCGTAACTATTCAGTAAACTTAACTGTGAATTTACCAAGAACGTTCAGATTTGGGCTAAAAACAGCAAAATCTAAACGTTCCCAGCTACAGGGTGAATAGTTACCATGAAACCAATCATATTTTGCCTCATGGGTCCCACCGCAAGTGGTAAAACCGATCTTGCAATTAAGGTGGCGCAACACTTTCCTTGTGACATTATCAGCGTTGATTCCGCAATGGTTTACCGTGGCATGGATATTGGCTCGGCCAAGCCCTCTGCTGCTGAGTTGCAACAAGCACCGCACCGTTTGATTAATATCTGCGATCCGGCAACGAGTTATTCGGGTGCGGATTTTTGTTTGGATGCTAAACAAGAAATAGAGCAAATTTTAGCGTGTGGCCGTTTTCCATTGTTGGTGGGCGGGACAATGCTCTACTTTTATTTATTACAGCAAGGTATTACTGAGCTGCCACAAGCCGATCCTGAAATTCGTGAGAAATTACAACAAGAGATAAATAGCCATGGTTTGCAAGCATGTTATGCAAAGTTACAGAAAATTGATCCAACAGCCGCCAGCAGAATTCATGCTAAAGATTCCCAGCGTATTCAGCGTGCGTTAGAAATTTATTACGCGACAGATAAAACCATGACTGAGTTGCTCACAACCTTGCCGCGCCCAAAATTACCCTATCAATTTTGTAATATTGCCTTGTTGCCAACTGAGCGGGCATTACTACATGAAAAAATCTCACTGCGGTTTGAAAATATGCTGCAGTTAGGGTTTATCGACGAAGTCGCAAGATTATATCAACGCCCTGATTTGCATGCAGATTTGCCTGCCATGCGCGCAGTTGGCTATCGCCAAGCGTGGCAGTATCTGGATGGGCTATTGTCTTACGCAGAAATGCAGGAAAAAGCAGTGACTGCTACTCGCCAATTGGCTAAACGCCAAATAACCTGGTTAAAATCTTGGCAAAATTTAATCGCACTTAATTGTTTTGATGGTGCCAAACAAGCGAAAGTATTTGAAATTCTTAGGCGCTACGAATAAAGGTACCTGCTCACTCCTCTTTAGCCCGAAAATATGGGCATTCTCTGAGTAGTTCCGAATAAAGTGTATCTATTCAGCAAATTTGAAGGTGAATTTACCGAGAACGTTCAGATTTGGTGAACAACTACAAAAATCTTTTTGAGAAAGCGCAGTGTATGAGTTATACATGAGCATTTCGATAAAAGATTTTCGCCGTTTTTAGCCCAAATATGGGCGTTCCCATCTACAGGGTGAATAGTTACAATAAAGTTAGATAATTTATTGTTGTTATATTAAAACTCATGCTAGACTACGATGCCTAAGAAATAGTTCGCTTTTAAACAGCATAATCAGTGAACTATAACTTAGGTATGGTGTTGTATGAAATTTTTACAAGAAAGGAAGGAGAACAAGCAATGATAAGAGGGCAGACCTTACAAGACCCTTTTCTAAATGCACTACGGAAAGAGAAAGTACCTGTTTCAATTTACTTAGTGAATGGAATTAAGCTTCAAGGCCACATTGAGTCTTTTGATCAATTTGTAGTGTTATTAAAAAATACCGTGAACCAGATGGTTTATAAACATGCCATTTCCACAGTTGTGCCTGCGCGCAATGTGAAAATGCACATCCCAGACAGCGATATTGATGCTGATGAGATGATTGAAGAAGCTGGTAACCTTTAGTTTACTAGGTAGCCAATTTGTTTGATATACCCATAACTTTTCATTCAGCGATAAGGCGTGTGCGGAATTGAGTAGTGAACTAAGCACACAACATGGTCGTGGAATGAAAAGTGAAGGGTATAACGTTATACTAGTTCATCTTGATTTTCCTCAGCAAGCTTCCCAGGATGATCTGGAAGAATTCAAATTACTTGCAACCTCTGCGGGTGCTAATATCCAACAAATCATTACCGGAAAAAGGCAACGGCCCGATGCAAAATATTTTGTGGGCTCTGGTAAAGCCATTGAAATTCAACAAGCCGCGCTACTTTCAGATTCGCAATTAGTTATCTTTAACCATAGTTTAACGCCTGCCCAAGAACGCAATCTTGAACGCTTGTTGCAAGCGAGGGTACTCGATCGTACCGGTTTAATCCTTGATATCTTTGCAGCGCGTGCGCGTTCTTTTGCTGGTAAATTGCAGGTAGAGCTTGCCCAACTAGAGCATCTTGCTACGCGTTTAGTGCGTGGTTGGAGCCACTTAGAGCGGCAAAAAGGAGGGATTGGCTTAAGAGGACCTGGGGAGACGCAGTTAGAAACGGATAGGCGTTTACTTCGAGAAAGAATCAAGGTAATAAAAAAGCGTTTAGAAAAAGTGCAACAACAACGACAACTTGCCAGCAGTGCCAGAGCGCGCCAAGCGATCCCAACCGTGTCATTAGTAGGGTATACCAATGCGGGGAAATCAACCTTGTTTAATCAATTGGTTGGTGATACTCAATACACGGCTGATCAATTATTTGCCACGCTTGATCCAACTTTACGTCGTTTAAGCTTGCCGCAATTTGGCTCCGCCATTTTAGCCGATACCGTTGGTTTTATTCGGGATATACCACATCAACTCATTGAATCATTCCATGCAACACTTGAAGAAACGCGTAATGCAGAATTATTGATCCACGTAATTGATGCGCATGATCCTGAAAGGCATCAACATGCAGTAGAAGTATTATCAGTGTTAAAACAAATTGGCGCTGATCAAGTGCCACGCTTAGAAGTGTATAACAAAATTGATTTAATTGAGCATGGCCAAACGCGCTTAGAACGTGATGATCAAGGTCAAGTGCTACGAGTTTGTTTATCCGCGATCAAAAATAAGGGTATTGATTTTCTGCTCACAGCTATTGCTGAGCGCTTATCAGCAGATTTTATTTCAAAGCGTATTATTTTAATACCCGCGCAAGCAGAGTTACGCGCTAAATTATATGCAATGGGTGGTGTTTTGGCTGAAAATGTGGACAATGAAGGCAACCATCATTTAACGATCCGCCTATCAAAAATAGATTTTAAACGCTTATTTGGCGAAAGGCGAGACAAATGATAAGCTTATCGGTATAGACAGCTTTGGAGAAACCAAAAATGCCCTGGAATGAACCTGGCAAAGATGATAAAGACGATAAATCCTCGCCTAAGGATCCTTGGGGGGGGAATCGAAAAGACAATCGAAACAAAAATCAAGGGCCACCCGATATAGATGAAGCTTTGCGCAAATTACGCATGAAACTTAAGCAAGCTTTTGCGGGTAAATCAGGCAAGTCCCAGTCTGGCAATGAAAAACGTGCGGGTGGTTTTAATTGGTCAACCGTGGGAGTTGTAGTCTTAATTGCAATTGCGATATGGGCATTATCCGGTATATACATTGTAGGTCCTGCTGATCAAGCGGTGGTGTTACGCTTTGGTAGATATGTTAAAACTGTTGGCCCGGGCCCGCATTGGATACCGCGTTTTATTTCACAAAAAACCATTGTTAACGTTAAACGTATTAACACCTTAGATTACAGCGTTGAAGTATTAACGCGTGATACCAACATTATTAACGTGCAATTAGTTGTGCAATATGTCATTAGTAATCCTAAAGATTATCTTTACAATATTACTAACGCACAAACGAGTTTAGAACAAGCAACTGCATCGGCAGTGCGTTATGCAGTTGGTCAAATTTATTTATCGGATGTGTTACCGATTGTGAAACGTAATGATGAAAACATTACCGAACAAGAGCAAGTTCCTGGCGTTGATGAACAAGATCAAGCACAGGCAACTAAAGCAGGTCAGCCACATAAACTCGATACTAAGCTTGCGAAAAAAATTGACCAAGCGCAGCAAGATAGCGACAATAAAAATAAAGCGCACGATATTATTCGTGATGAAATTGCGCGCCGCTTAAAAGCAACAATGATCTTATATAACGCCGGTATTGAAATCAAGGATGTTACCTTACAACATATCAAGCCTCCACAAGGGCGAGTATCGGAAGCCTATGATGATGCCAACCGCTCACGTGAAGATGAAAAACGTGTGATTAATCAGGCCAAAGCTTATAGCGCTGATGTGCGTCCTAAAGCCTTGGGTGAAGCTTCACGTATTGTCTTATTAGCACAAGCAAATCAGCAAAAAATTGTACTTGATGCTGAAGGTAATACCGCGTCGTTTAGCGCATTGTTACCCGAATATTTAAAAGCGCCGGTTGTGACGCGTGAAAGAATGTATATTGATACGATACAATCCGTATTAAACAACAGCAGTAAAATTTTAGTCGATGCTAAATCGGGTAATTTATTATATTTGCCGTTAGATCGATTGGTTAAACAATCAAGTAGTGATGGTAAAGCCGCTGGTATGCAGTTATTGTCACCTTCTACTAATAAAGTACAAGAAGTCACAAATCCATTAACGGTTAAAACACCCAATAGTCCTTACTCAAATGATACGCTACGTTCTACCATACGCAGTACCAAACGGGAGTATTAATTAATGAACTCAGTAAAAACATTTAGTATTGTAGCGCTCATTATTTTGTTAATTTTATTAGGTTCAAGCTTTTACACGATACAAGAGGGTAGCAATGGCTTACTAATGCGTCTTGGTAAAATTTTGCAGTCATCCAATGGGCAAGCTTTAATTGAGCAACCGGGTTTGCATGTAAAATTCCCGTTTATCGATAGCGTTTCGCGCATTGATACCCGCTTGCAAACCGATTCAGCAACGTCATCACGTATTTATATTAAAAAAGATACGTATTTTGTTGTGCAATATTATTTAAAATGGCGCGTAACCGATCTTGCTAATTTTTATACCGCCACCAATGGCAGTGTTGCTAAAGCAGAAAAATTAATGCAACAGAAAATTAATAATACCATGCGTGCTGATTTTTCAAGGCGAACCTTACCGGAAATTATTTCAGAACAAAATGGCAGCATGATGCAAAATTTGCGTGAGCAAGTGACTAAAAGTATTGCCAACTTAGGCATTAAAGTGGTTGATTTACGCTTAACCGCCATTGAATTACCCGAGGCAGTTAAAAGTTCCTTATACGACAGCATGATTGCCGGCTGGGAAACGGTTGCCAATCAAAATCGTGCGAACGGTGAGCGCGTTGCGCAACGTATTAAAGCCGATGCTGATGGTGCTCGAATTCGCATTATCGCTGAGGCAAAACGCACGGCGCAGTTTGCCTTAGCTAAAGGGCGAGCACAAGCTGCAGAAATTTATACCAATGCTTATCAAAAAGATCCCGGTTTTTATTCCTTTTATCGTAGTTTATTAGCGTATCAAGATGTTTTTGATAACCAGAAAAATATTTTAGTACTAAGTCCTGATGGTGATTTTTTCAGATATTTTAATCATATTAATGGCGGCAAAAATAAGGAATAAGAATAACGTGCGTTATATATTAGGTGCGATTGCGCTTATGCTGATCTTTGAATCATTATTCCCACTGATTGCTCCCCAGAAATGGCGCGAAACATTACGCAAAATTCTTTTCATGGAAGATAAACTGATCAGAAAAGTGGCGTTTGTCATTTTTCTGATAGGTTGTTTTTTATGGATTATCGTTCAACACACAGATTTCTTAATAGAGAGTTAACAAAATGGGTAAAAATGTCGTTGTTTTAGGTAGCCAATGGGGCGATGAAGGCAAAGGGAAAATTGTCGATCTCATGACGCAAAAAGCACAAGCTGTTGTGCGTTTTCAAGGTGGCCATAATGCGGGGCATACGTTGGTAACGAATGGTGAAAAAACGGCGCTACGCTTAATTCCATCCGGCATATTACATCCACATGCGCAATGTTTTATTGGTAATGGTGTAGTCGTTTCGCCCGAAGCATTAATTCAAGAAATCACCGAACTCACTAAAAAAAATATTAATGTTACAGAGCGTTTATTTATCAGCGAATCGTGCCCAATTGTGATGCCTTATCATGTTGCTTTGGATAAAGCACGTGAAAGTGCTTTAGGCAAAGGCGCGATAGGCACAACCGGCAAAGGCATTGGTCCTGCCTATGAAGATAAAGTGAGTCGTCGTGGTTTACGCATGGCAGATTTATTTTATCCGGATAAACTGCGTAAACGCTTAAGTGAAATTTTAGATTATCATAATTTTATGCTGCAGCATTATTATCGTCTTGATACCTTTCATCTTGATGTCTTATTCGATGAACTCATGGAACACAGCAAAATCATTAAACCATTAATTACTGATATTCCAGAAGCCTTATGGCAGCGTTACCAGCAAGGCGATAATATCTTATTCGAAGGCGCACAAGGTAGTTTTCTTGATATCGATCACGGGACTTATCCGTTTGTTACGTCGTCGAATACGACAGTGGGATCTGTTACGAGTGGCGCTGGTTTTGGGCCACGTTATATTGATTACGTATTGGGGATCACCAAAGCCTATACCACACGTGTTGGTAGTGGTCCTTTCCCAACAGAACTAGAAGACGAGATTGGCGAAAGCTTACGTGCACGCGGTAAAGAATTTGGCACCGTTACGGGGCGCCCACGTCGTTGTGGTTGGCTTGATGTCGCAAGTTTACGTCGTTTAACGCATATCAATAGTTTTTCGGGTTTAGCCTTAACAAAATTGGATGTCTTAGATGACTTTGCAAGCATTAAAGTTTGCACGGATTATCAAGATAGCTTGGGTAATGCCTTGTCATCTGTTATGGATGCCGAAATGTATGCGGATTGCCAACCCGTTTATGAAGAGTTACCCGGCTGGCAAGCATCCACCATTGGTATCACCAACTTTGATGATTTACCACAAAACGCGCAACGTTATATCAAACGTATTGAAGAACTGCTAGGCATTCCGATTGATATTATTTCAACCGGCCCTGATCGTGTGCAAACGATTATGGTGCGGGAGATATTTTAAAAAATGCCGGGGAGAGGACTTGAACCTCCACGAAGTTGCCTTCACTAGCACCTGAAGCTAGCGTGTCTACCAATTTCACCACCCCGGCGCATCAAAAGTAGCCGCTAATGATTATCTAAATAGCAAGAAAAATCAATCATTGCAGCCATAATTATGCTAAAATCAGTGATTCTAAGAGGACGTACTAAACAGGCTACAAAAAGGTTAAATTGAGTGACAAAGTCAAAAAAGACAATTCGTGATCCATTTGCAGAAAATGAAGCAAAAAAATACGCAAACCCCATTCCCTCGCGCGAATACATTATTCAGCATTTACAACAAGCAGCAGAACCACTCACTTTTAATCAAGTGGCTGATGCACTACACATCAATGAAGAGCAAATCGAAGCCTTAACCCGGCGTTTAAAAGCAATGTTACGTGATGGCCAGTTAATGCAAAATCGGCGTGGTGCGTATGGTTTAATTACTAAAATGGATTTGCATCGTGGTAAAGTCAGTGCGCATCGTGATGGGCATGGCTATGTCATTCTTGATGAAACTCAAGAAAAAGTGTATTTGTCACCGAAACAAATGAGCATCGTTTTTAATGGCGATCATGTTTTAATTCGCAAAATCGAAAGTGATTACCATGAGTTAGCTTCTGGCATTATCATCGAAATTTTACAACGTGGCATTAAAAAATTTGTAGGCCAGTTATTCAGCGAAGAGGGGGCTATATTTTTAGCCGCTCAAAATAAAGGTGTTTATCGCGATATTTTAATTCCACCCAACGATTTAAACGGAGCTAAAGCAGGGCAAATTGTTGCGGTTGAATGTGTTATTCCCAGTGTTCCGAATATTCGTCGTGCGCCTGTTGGGCGTATTATTGAAGTGTTAGGTGAACATTTAGCACCCGGTATGGAAATCGAAGTGGCTATTCGCGCGCACGCTTTGCCACACCAATGGCCTGAAGCAGTGCTTAAGGAAGCGCAAAATTTTCCAACACGGGTTGCGCCAACAGCTAAAGAGGACCGTGCTGATTTACGCGAATTAGATTTTATTACCATCGATGGTGAAGATGCGCGCGATTATGATGATGCGGTTTTTGCCAAACAAAATAGCAAGCATAACTTTACGCTTTATGTGGCAATTGCCGATGTTAGTCATTATGTTAGCATTAACTCAGCACTGGATAAAGAAGCGTATCTGCGTGGCAACTCAGTTTATTTTCCGAATCGTGTGATTCCTATGTTGCCGGAAGCCTTGAGTAATGAATTATGTTCCCTAAAGCCGAAAGTCGATCGTTTAGCCATGGTTTGCGAAGCAAACATTGATCAAAAAGGTAAAGTCACGCGTTACCGCTTTTATCGCGCTGTGATTAAATCAAAAGCACGCATGACCTACAAACAAGTTTCTAATATGATTGAGGGAACAGAGAAACCCAATCAATATTTTCCTACGATCCAAGCGTTGCATAATTTAACCACGATATTAGCCACTGTTCGAGCCAAACGCGGCTCCATAGATTTTGAGTTTCCAGAGCCGTATATCATTTTTGATGACAATCACAAAATTGAAAAGATTGTCGCGCGTGAGCGTAACATTGCTCATCACTTAATCGAAGAATGTATGTTAGTTGCAAATGTTTGTGCAGCAGAATATTTAGAAAAAAATCAAATGCCGGCGTTATTTCGCATTCATGATCAACCCAGCATTGAAAAAATACATGATGTTCGCAAATTTTTACAAGAACATGGTATAAAGCTTGCCGGTGGTAAAGATCCCGAGCCGAAACATTTTGCGAATGTCATGGCTAAAATTAAAGATCGCGATGATTTTGCAATGCTACAAATGACGATTTTACGCACCATGACGCAAGCAACTTATAGCGGTGAAAATCATGGGCACTTTGCATTGGCTTACCCTGCCTATGCGCATTTTACGTCACCGATCCGTCGTTATCCTGATTTAATCGTGCACCGTGCAATAGGTGCCGTGCTTGATCGTCGTAAAAAACAATACCCCTATAGCTTTGAACAAATGACCGAATTTGGCGAGCATTGTTCGCAAACTGAAAGACGCGCCGATTATGCTAGTTGGGATGTAATTGCGTGGTTAAAATGTGAATTCATGCAAGACAAATTAGGCCAAGTATTTGATGGGCATATCTCGTCTGTCACGGCCTTTGGTATCTTCATTGAATTACGTGAATTTTTTGTTGATGGATTAGTTCATATTACCGCATTAAAAAATGACTATTATCATTTCGATCCTATTCGTTACCAACTCAAAGGCGAACGTACCAACACCATTTATAAAATTGGTGATCCATTGCAAATTCGCGTCGCAAGAGTTGATTTGGAGAAAAAGCAAATAGACTTTGAAATAGTGACAAACGAACAAGAATCCCTGCCGCAACGACCCAAGAAAAAAAGCACATATAAAAAGAAACGTAAGCAACGGCGCTAATACAGCAATTCCTCGGTAAATTCACCTTCAAATTTGCTGAATATACCCAAAGCGATTAGAAACTAGGTCAATAGGAGTTCCGTCATTGCGAGCGTGAGCAACGACGGATGGTTTCTCCGTCACCGCGCGTCGCTCCTAACTAACTTCAATTT
>CAYGTS010000041.1:0-13103 GCA_964352905.1 uncultured Legionellales bacterium
TAATGTGAGATTGCCCAAATATGGCTGTTCCTCGCTACACCGGGAATTGCTGACCTATTCAGCAAATTTAGCTAGGGCTGGGGCTACAATATTCTTCTATCATCATATGGTTGGCGTCGTGGCCCATCATTCCCACACGTGGTGTATTTATTCGTGGAATGTTTATTGGCACCGTAGTCTTGTCTGTGCAAAAGGGGATCATTCCTGCATCCATAATAGGCTCTATGCTATCTAATGCCTTTTGCATCAATTTTTGCATTTTTGTAACATACTGATCTTGGCAGTCGCTTATATTGGTATAAACTTCATCTAATTTGTCTTCTATCTTGCTCAGTGCAGTTACATCGCTAGAAGTAAATTTAGGGGTACTACTTTGCTTTGGTTTGTAGTTAATTTTTTCCAATAAGTTAAGGTTATTTGCAACTAACTGAGTAAGTTCATTAAGCTGTTCAATAAGATCAACCTGGTCACCTTCTACATTGGAAACATATATAGATTCAACTCTGCAACCTCTTTTAAACTGATTAATCGCCTGCAATAACTGCTGCCAGATAGTCAGCTTGCTGGTATCTGAAGAATCACCTAAATTTGTGCGCTGCTCGGCCAAAGCAATTGTTGCTGCATTTCTTAAAAAACTACTCCTATAAACAGTGCCTGCTTGTACGGCTACAGCACTCACTACTGCAGCGCTAAGTATTGCCTCATTAACTCGATTAAAAGTTGAACGTACTTGCGTTATATTGCCGTTGCGCAACTCTTTGATTTTTCCTGTCATGTTATGCTTTTTATTCCAAAAAGACCGACTAAACAATTTCGCAGGAAAAGCCAAAGATAAGCCTACTGTTTCAAAGAATGATTCGAGTGTAGTGCCTATTGCGGCAATAGCAGTTATAAGCTTATGACCTATATCACTTGTTGCAAATTTTTGTTTAATAATAGTGATAAATTGTGCTGCTGAATGTTGAAAATTGCGATAATTCATCGCTCCAAATTTAGCAAATAAAAATAAACCTACCGTTCCTACAATTAATATTATGTAGCCTAACCCCTTAAAGCCACGCCATGCCATATGCGTATATTTTTCTTTAAGTGTAAGCTGTGACCAGCCTGAATGGCCATGTATGGCGGAAAAACAACGCTTGGCAATATAGCTCACTTTATCTTTAAACGTTAACTCATACCAATAAGGTGGCCATATGTTGAATTTATATTTGAATTTATCGTACAAACCAACCTTGGCTAATTGGCTTATGTAACACCCAAATAAAACGGTTAAACCAATCCCTATAACACCCGCCCAAATCGCAGCACCAATGGGTGAGCTCAAACTTACTGCGGCTAAGAAAATGAGCAAAGGCTTGTAGAGTGCGGTTGTCATAGCAGCAGCAAGCCCCAATCCCAAAATAGGACTGGAGTAAATCGCCACTCTAGCTTTTTTATTTACTTCACAATCACGATGATCCGTAAAAACTTTACAACGTTGGTAGGGTTTGAAGAGAAGTTGCAAATTAGCTACAGTAGCACCGCTACTAGCAGTATAATAACCGTTATCGGCATTTCGCGTATATTCAGCCTGTTTTTTTAGCTGATTCCCAAAGCGGTCACAAAGATAATAATCACCTTCCTCATCTTTATAATAAAAGCATTTATTCTTTTTATCTTTGTAAATTGGTAAACCCGCTTGACTATGAATGTGGGTAGATTGAAAAACATTTTCACGTGCTTTTTTGATAAGTTTATATAAAACATAAGCATTAAAAATAAATAACGGTGCCACCAGTGGTAAAAAAGCCGCACTAAGAGTACTAACAACAAATACAATACTTTCCGTTGCTGCTAACGGCGTTGCATAGAGCAAAAAGTTAGAGAGTTGGGATCGATTTCTTTTGAACCAACCTGGCGAACTTTTTTTAACTGTGTTTTCTGTTGCATTCTCGTTTAGCCAATAACGCCCAAAACGTTTTGCGGCTTGTGGCTTAACCCTATCACTAGGATCGGCATTAATCCGCAATGGTAAATCAAATTCTTCAGCTAACTGATTAAAATTATCAACAATTTTTCGCATCTCTTGGCGATGCTGGATTAAACCCAGTGTGGGATTATTGGGTAAATCAGAATCGTGAGAATGGATTAATCTATGCACTAGCCTAAATAACTCTGTATCTTGATCAGCTAATGCAGTTTCAATTGCTTTTTTTCCTACCTCATCAAGAGCTTTGGTGCGTTGTTCATAAATAGCTTTATACTCATTTTTATTTAAGCTATTTTTTGCCAGATGCTGTTTGATATATTCTTCGGCCGCAACGCGATACATTTCATCTATAATTCGGCGGTGGGTATTACTTTTAATATCCAGCTTCAAATCTTGGGTTAAAATATTAAGGGAAAAAACAACTGGTTTAAACTGTTGCACATCTTGTCGTAAATGGCATTGATCGAGTGAAGTACTAACCTCGCGGTTAAAACTGAATTGGGTTCGCTCACAATAAATCACGCCAGCCCAAATAGTTTGCATAAACGCACGTAGCGTTTGCTCTTGCTCAGCTTCATTTTCTATAGCCTGATCAAGAAAATCTCGTAATGTCTTTAAGAAAGCTGTTAAGCCCAGTTGTGCAAGGTGATAGATTAAATCAAAGAAAGTATCCATATCCTTTGCAACGTAAGGATGAGATTTTTTTGAAATACGCGGCGTGCTCGTACTGCGACTAAGCTGCAACGTAGATGGCGTTCTAGAATTTGAATTCTTAGAAAGACTGTTTATAATTTGAGTGTCACCGTGGGAATCAGAATCGGCACGAGATTGAGATAGAGAGGAAGTTGAATCACACGTTACGCAACTAGGTTCTCTAGAATCTGCTGCTAATGTGTCGTTAGCTGTTATGAGGTTACTTGAGTTTGTGATATGAGCAACCGCTTTTGGCGCGAGTGCACTGTTTACAAAGGAAAGTGCTGATCTCTTAAAAAAATTATAGCGGCTTGCTTTCCAACCGTAATCGGTTACAAAATCTAATGCATCTATGAGTCTATGCAACGTTTGATTATTATTCTCATCTGCAGCCATAAAGCTACCTTACTTATTTTATTACAACTTAGATCTGTCGGTATAAACCGCGCATTTGCTTATTTCTTATATAGTATTCGATCTAAAATTAGTTTATTTTTCATATAATAAAGTCTTTTTTTGTAATGTTATTGTATTACATAGGCAAGCATATGTTAATCATTATTTGCTGTGATTTGTTTATTTTTTAATAAAAATAAGAGGTTAGGTTTTGCAAAATGCTGGTAAATGCGGGAATTTTGAATTAATCTATTGATTTTATTGAATAAATATCACTGCAGGCCTAAGCGTTCTAAGGGTTCACTCAGCGGTTTCTACTTCCAACGCTTCCCAATACGCTTTACTGCCTGATTGCTTTTTAATCAATCCCAAAAATTCAGCATGCGCTTGCGTTTCTTCGGCGGTTGCTAGCTGCACGGGTAACTTTAAAGCGCGCGTGACTTTTTGTTGCGGCAATTTCGCCTCAAGCTGTTGTTTAGCGTTACTGGCTTTTTCGTTAAATAATTGACTCTGGCCGCCAGTCATTGCCAAATAAACGCCAGCCAATAAACGTGCATCGAGTAAGGCACCGTGCAATTCACGGTTTGAATTATCGACTTTATAGCGCTTGCATAAGGCATCAAGATTATTACGTTGGCCGGGATGGAGTTTGCGTGCCAGTTTCAAGGTATCGGTAATAGTGCAAATTTTTTCAAGGCGCCTAATTTTAGAATCGGCGAGTTTTAATTCATGGTTAATAAACCCAATATCGAAGCTGGCATTGTGAATGATTAACTCCGCACCGTTGATAAAGGCTAAAAAATCCGCCATGATTTCATGAAACAAGGGTTTATCTTGCACAAATTCATTGGTGATACCATGCACATTAATCGCGCCCTGATCAATCGCACGCTCGGGATTAACATACTGGTGAAAGGTATTACGCGTAAAACGGCGATCGACTAATTCGATGCAGCCAATTTCAATTAACTTATGACCAGACAAAGGATCGAGGCCCGTTGTTTCAGTATCCAGTACAATTTGTCGCATGTTATTGTCCTTGATTTAATAATTCATCAATCGCTAAATTTGCCAATTCATCGGCTAATTCATTTTCCGGATGACCGCTATGGCCTTTAATCCAGTGCCATTCAATATCATGATTTTGGCATAGTGCATCAAGTTGCTGCCATAAATCAACATTTTTAACCGCTGTTTTATTGCTGGTACGCCAGTTATTGCTGCGCCAATTGTGGATCCACGTGGTGATGCCATTTTTAACGTATTGTGAATCGGTAGTTAAAGCAATTCTAGCGGTTTTCTTAACCGCACGAATACCTTCGATAGCAGCGGTTAATTCCATGCGGTTATTGGTGGTATGCGCTACTGCACCCTTTAAGTGTTTTTGATGATCGCCATAGCGCAATAAAGCACCCCAACCACCTGGGCCTGGGTTGCCACGGCACGCGCCATCGGTAAAAATTTCAATAAGTTTAGTCACGTTCTCTTCTCTGTAAGCTAATACCTTTAACGGAGACAGCTTTTCTTTTTTGCCATCGCACACGTAATGGCGTTACTGAAAATTGTTTCTTCTTGGCAAATAAGACACTCACGGCACCATGCTGCGGCCAGTAACGTTGCCCGAGTGTATCAAGCATGCTCTGTTCTTTCAAAATACTTTCTGAGTTACTAGCAAAACGAAAAAAAACCGCATGCCGTTTCACGATTTCAAAATCATAAGCGGTTAGCCAATTTTGAATGGTATTGGCCGCAATAAAATCGCCCAACCACGGTAACTGTTGGCGCGCTCTTTTAAAGGTTTTTTGCAAACCCCATAAACTATAAGGGTTAAAACACAGAATAATAATATACCCTTCGGGGATTACCACACGGCACGCTTCACGCAAAATCACATGCGGATCATCGATAAACTCTAATACGTGCGGCAATAACACCACATCGATGCTATTGGTTGCCACCGGTAATTCACTACTCAAAGCATGCAAGACATTATTGGTGTGGCTAAACGTATCGTCATGATTAACGTGAAAATGCCGTAAAATCGGGCTAGCACTTAAGTCGTATCGCACTTCCGGGATGCTCACTTGCAATAAATAATAGCCAAAAAAATGCGGTAAAATCGCATTAAGTGCTTTTTGCTCAGCATTTTTCAGGGCTTCTCCTAGGCGCGAAGACTGCCATTGGTGAAATGATTGTAGTAGCGCTTTATGATTGTGCATGGTATTGTTCTACCTTGAATAATAGACTATTTGTAACTATTCAGTAAATTTGAAGGTGAATTTACCGAGAACGTTCAGATTTGGCGTTCCCATCTACAGGGTGAATAGTTACGACTATTTTTACCATATCGAGAGAAAGAATGCTTGATATTTTACCCATTCCTGCGTTTAACGATAATTATATCTGGCTGATTCACGATCTCAAGCATGCCATTGTTGTCGATCCTGGCGATGCCAAACCTGTTATTCGCTATTTATCGCAACATGGTTTGAAATTGGTCGCGATTTTACTCACCCACCATCATGCTGATCATACGGGTGGTGTTAAAGCGATCGTGGATAAATTTCCAACTGTCATTTACGGGCCGGCTGGTGAGGCGACACAACTAAGTGATATCAAACTCAAAGAAAATGATGAAATCGATATCCCTGAATTGCAATTGCATTTTTCGATTTTAGATATTCCGGGGCATACTAAAGGGCACATTGCCTATTATGGGCATGACATGCTTTTTTGTGGTGATACCTTGTTTAGCGCCGGTTGTGGTCGTTTGTTTGAAGGTACTGCGGCTGAAATGTACCAATCGCTGATGAAGCTAAAAGCTTTACCTAATCAAACGCAAGTTTACTGTGCTCACGAATACACGCTTAATAATTTACGCTTTGCTAAAACCATTGAACCTAACAACCAAAATTTATTAAGCCATTTAAAAAGAGTTGAGCAACTGCGCGCCAACAACACACCAACACTACCGGTTAGTTTGGCTATTGAAAAAGAAATTAATCCTTTTTTGCGTTGTGATGAGAAAAAAATCATTGCCAAAATTCAAGCTGAAACTAATAATACAGTAGCCGCTGATGCAGTATCAACTTTTGCGTACATTCGTCAGCTAAAGGATAATTTTTAACTGTTCATTTTACGCGTAGGAATAATCACAGCAATGCTTGATCAACACAGTAGCGCTTCATGCAACCATATTGTATTTAAGCAATATCGCTGGATCCAATATTTTTTCATGTTTTTAATTTTATTGCAGCCCATATCAAGTTTCGGGTATATGGAAATTATCCAAACTGAAAAACCGCATCCTATCAAAGTATCTAAACAACATGCGCAATTTTATAACGATCATTCTGCTAACAATTTATGGCAAGTGCTGCGCGAACACTTCTCACTGGATGATTACAGTTATGCCCCAGCGGTCAGAGCGCAAATTCGTTGGTATCAATATCATCGTGCCTATTTTGAACGCGTCACTAATCGTGCGCGCCCGTATCTTTACTATATTTACCAGCAAGTCAAAAAGAACCATCTGCCGATCGAGTTAGTCGCATTGCCCATGATTGAAAGTGCGTATAACCCGTTTGCATATTCACATGCCGGCGCCAGCGGTTTGTGGCAAATCATGCCGAAGACAGCTAATTATTTTGGAATCAAACATAATTATTGGTACGATGGCCGGCGTGATATTACTAGTTCCACTAAAATGGCCTTAGGCTACTTAACTTACTTAAGTAGTTTTTTTAATCACAATTGGTTATTGGCAATCGCCGCTTATGATTCTGGTGAAGGTACGGTATTAAATGCATTGCAATATAATTCACGTTACGGTCGTCGTTTAAATTTTTGGTCTTTACCGCTGCCGCAAGAAACGCAAGCTTATGTGCCAAGCTTATTGGCAGTGGTTGCCATTATTAAAAACCCTGCACGCTACGGTTTATCATTACCGTATATTCCGGCACGCCCGTATTTAGGCGAAGTAACCATCGCGCAATCCATGCAATTAGCACAGATTGCAAAATTAACAGGCATTAAAATGGAACATGTTTATGAATTAAACCCCGGCTTTAATCATTGGGTCACTGGCACGCAAGGCCCTTTCCATTTATTACTGCCCATCGACAAAATTGAACACTTTAAATTAGCACTCAATGCGTATAACAAAACACGTGTGCAAGATCATTATGTCACTAAAGGCGATACGCTCGGCAGAATTGCGCTATTGTATCATCGTAGCGCTGATACCATTAAACAGTTTAATCATTTAAATTCAAATGTGATCCGTGTTGGCCAAAAAATAACAATTCCACCGTTAGTCACGCTAAAAACAGATCCTAAAAAAATTGAACCCAGTACAACAAAACTTGTTGCTAACAAAGGTTTTTATCATCAAGAACACGCACCGTTTGTTTATCAAATTCAAAAAGGCGATTCGGTCGCAACGCTTGCCAAAAAATATAATATTAGTGCGCGTGATATTCAACATTGGAATAATTTGCATAACTTAAAACAATTAGTCGCCGGCAAAAAACTATTAATTTGGCCAGGAAATCAGCTTCCTAATAGCAAGCTTGCTTATTACAAAGTTAAACACGGTGATAATTTATCCAGTATTGCAAAAAAGCATCGTGTCACGTTAGCGCAATTATGCAAATGGAATAACCTTAAACCGAATGCCCAGATTAAAGTGGGGCAGCAGATTAAGGTGGGTTGATACCGCTCGCAATGACGGCGATTTCCTGTGTAGCAAGGAACGACTAAAGTTTCAACCCTTCTCAAACAAATGACAATTCACACGATGATTATGAGACAGCTTCGTTTGTGCTGGATATTGCTGCTGACAAATCGGCATCATGTTGGGACAACGTGGATGAAAATAACAACCTGAAGGTGGATTAATCGGTGATGGTATTTCACCACTTAATTTAAGTATGGTTTTTTGGTGTTCAACATCGATTACAGGAACAGCGGAAAGCAATGCTTTGGTATAAGGATGCTGTGGATTATGTAAAATATCATTCACCTCACCCTCTTCCACAATTTTACCCAAATACATCACTGCAACACGATGCGCAAGATAGGACACAACCGAAATATTATGCGTTATAAATAAATAAGCTAAATGATACTGCTGCTGCAATTCTTTCAGTAAATTTAAAATTTGGGCTTGCACTGAAACATCGAGTGCGCTAGTAGGTTCATCACAAATAATAACTTTAGGATTAACCGCTAACGCACGCGCAATGCAAATCCGTTGGCGTTGCCCGCCAGAAAATTCATGCGGATAACGCAACTTAACACTTTCAGGTAAACCCACTTGCAGCAATAATTCATTGATTCGCTCATCAATTTTTTTTGAATTTTTTTCTAGTTTTAATGCAATAATACCTTCAGCAATAATATCACGCACCAACATACGAGGATTCATTGATGAAAAAGGATCTTGAAAAATAACTTGTAAATCCGCACGAATTTTGCGTAACTTATCCTTAGGCATATTGACTAAATCTTGGCTATGCAGCAATACTTGTCCTGCATCAGGTTTAATGAGTTGTAAAATGCCTTTACCTAACGTGGTTTTCCCACAACCTGATTCACCAACTAAGGCTAAGGTTTCACCACGGTTAACATATAAGTCAACGTCATCAACTGCTTTAACCACTGCCATGGTTTTTTTGAATAAACCTTTACGGATCGGAAAATGAATTTTTATTTGCTGAACTTTTAACGCATGTTCAGGGTGTTCTTTGGGATTTAATTTAAGATTTTCAATCACTGTACTTGTTTTAGGAAAAATAAAATCCGGATTTTGATACAAATGACATTTAACTTTGTGTTGTTGCGTTAATTGATATTCTTGCGGCACAGTATTAAAACACTTTTCAAAAGCATAATCGCAACGATCCGCAAAGCGACACGGTTTAAAATCCCCTCCCATTGCAGGCACCATGCCCTTAATCACAGCGAGTTCTTGCATGCGCTTTTGAATGGTTGGCAAGGCCGCAAATAATTTACGTGAATAAGGATGACGCGGCTTTGTAAAAAAATCACTGGCAGTTGCAACTTCCACAATTTGTCCTGCATACATCACTGCAACATAATCTGCCATTTCTGCAACCACACCTAAATCATGGGTAATTAATAAGATCGCCATATTAGTTTGTTGTTGCATTTCTTTCATTAAAGCTAACACTTGGGCTTGCGTGGTCACATCTAATGCTGTCGTAGGTTCATCAGCAATCAGTAATTCCGGTCTGCCCGCAAGTGCCATCGCAATCATAACACGTTGTTTCATCCCGCCCGATAATTGATGCGGATATTCATGTATACGGGTTGCCGCGGCAGGAATACCGACTGCATCTAAAAGATTAATCATTTTTTGCGTAGCACTATGGCCCGTAATATTAAAATGACATTTTAACACTTCTGCAATTTGCTGACCGATCGTTAATACTGGATTCAGTGAAGTCATGGGTTCTTGAAAAATCATGCCAATTTTTCCACCACGGATCTTACGCAACGCTATTTCGGGTAAGGACAATAAATCTTGATCGTGCAATAGAATTTCACTGCTAGGCAGAATTTTTGCTGCCAGCGGCAGTAATTGCATAATCGATAACGCAGTTAACGATTTTCCACAACCTGATTCGCCAACTAAAGCAAAGGTTTTACCTTTGGGGATGCTAAAACTCATTGCATCAATCGCGGTAAGAAAACCACGACTACTGGGAAAACCAGTGGTTAGATTATTGATGGTGAGAATTGGTTCGCTATTAAATTGAATAAAGTTCTTCCTCTTTACCATGCCAAACTCTCAAAATATGAATTTCACTCTTCATTGCAGCATACCGAATGACATAATTTCCTGTGATAAGATCCCGTATTGAATCTGATTTTTTTGCACTTTTTGCTTTTTTTCCTAATAAAGGAAAGTCAATGAGTCTGGTGCTCGCTTGTTGCAATTTTAATGCTATATCCTTAGCAGCAGGATTATCTTTCGCAATAAAATGATACAATCGCTCTAAATCGTTTATCGCATTTCTGGCATATAATATTTTCATTTTAAGGGGCTTTTAGCTCCTCATCGCTGCCCCAGCTTTGTAGCCAAGCATGTACTTTATCACCATCAACAACTCTGCCCATACGAATATCTTCAAGTGCTTCAAGCGTATCTTGCCATCGCTGCTTCTCTAATTCTCTATTCGTTAAAAATGCTCTTAAAGCTTCATTAATAATCCAAGCTTTTGATCTTTTCATTGAATTCGCTGTTTTTTCTAATGATTGTTCTAAATCATCTTCAATTCGAACACTGGTTATACTCATGTTAATATCTCACATTAACTACAATACATATATATTGTAGTATAGTTATAGCAGCTTTACTAGTAATCAATATATTAGTAACTATCTGAATAGTTACCCAAATTTTTACATTTTCCGCAATCTTGGATCAAACGCATCGCGCACCGCATCTGAAAAGAAATTAGCGCTTAACACCAATATGAACATAAATACAAATGCAGCTAAAATCGGCCACCATACAAGCGGTTCGCGTGATAACTCTAAACGTGCGGCATTAATCATGTTCCCCCAAGAATACGTGGTTGGATCAACACCCACGCCAACATACGATAACACCGCTTCTGCTAACACTAAGCCGCTAAAATCTAAGACAACCGTAATAATAACGATATGCATGACATTCGGTAAAATATGTCGCAAAATAATTTTATTATCAGTTACCCCTTGCGCTTTGGCTGCTGCAATATAATCAACCTCGCGCAACTTTAACGTTTCACCACGTAATAAACGACACAAAGTTGTCCAGGAAGTGATCCCCAAGATCACACACAAGGCTAATAGTCGCGCATCAGCACGCATTGCAACGGAGGGAAATAACCCAGGATGATTCGCAATAAAGATTTGCAGGGATAACACGGCTGCTGCAATTAACAACACACCTGGAATTGAGTTTAAAGTGGTATAAAGATATTGAATAACATCATCAACCCGTTTACCAAAATAACCCGCTGCAGTACCCAGGAAAACCGCAAAGGGTAACATCACCAGCGTGGTTAATGTACCAATAATTAAACCGGTGCGAATACTTTTAACGGTTTGATAAAAAACATCTTGCCCGACTTTATCAGTACCAAAAATATGATAGCCACGCGATAATAAGTAGCAATTGCTAATGATGAGAAACATAATTAATAAGCTGATCCACAAAGTACGCCAAGCATACAGAGATTTTCCCCTAAGGATATCGCTTAGCACATTGAGCGTATTTTTCTTATATCTCAGTGAAATTGAGATACAAATTAACAGGACAAAGATCAGCCAAATTAGAATTGCGACTAAACTTGCTCTAGCTATTCGTATTTTCAGATCATGCAATTGCGCAGATCTATTACTAGCTTTAACATAATTTAATCTAGGATAAAATTGCTGGTGTTTGCCATTCGCTAACACTTTAGTATTCTTAACATAAAGATGACGTGCAAACGGTGCTGAATAAGTATTCTCATAAGAATTATTTAGCGGTGATAATATAAAATCAAGCACACTGCCCTCTTGCGTGGAATAGTGCTGCGTGTTAGTTATCCTTAAATGAATCGAGTCCAATAATGCAATTGCTGCGTAAAATAATAAAACCGTCATTGCAGCAACACCAATCTTATTACGCATCAACTGTCGCCATGGTGCTCGCAAATGTTCTTTTGAGTGCGACCAAATTGCAAACACAATAACCATTAATAACAATAGATAAATTAAAATATCGGTCCATAAAAAATAAGGTGTTAAATCTATATTCATGAGAATCGTACTCGTGGGTCAACTAAGGTATACGAAATATCGGTTAAAATTAAACCAATAATATATAAAACCGCACCTAAAAATACCATGGCACGCACAATTGCAAAATCTTGTTGTTGAATTGCATCAATGGTGTAGCTGCCTAAACCAGGAATGCCAAAAAAGGACTCCATGATTAAGCTCCCTAAAAATAACGCCGGTAAAATGACCACAATCCCAGTTAAAATGGGGATCATGGCGTTTTTTAAAACATGTTTAAATAATACTTTTATTTCTGCAAGCCCTTTGGCGCGCCCAGTCCGCACGTAATCTTTATTAATTTCTTCTAAAAATAAAGTACGATACCAGCGCGTACCCGCACCAATGCCGCCTAAGATACCAACTATTACTGGCAAGATAACAAATTTAATACCATTAAAACCATAATCAAAACCTGAAATCGGCACTAAGTGTAATACTCGCCCCACAAAATACTGCCCACCAATAATATAAAACAAAGCTGAAATCGACATCAGGATTACACATAAAATAACACCCCAGGTATCAAGGTAGGTGCCACGGAAAAATGCCATTAACATGGCAAACACAATATTAACAAATACGCCAATAATTAAAGTAGGAATTGCAATCATGAGTGAAGGCCCCATTCGTTCACAAATATCATAACTAATATCACGGCCTGAATCCGATGCGCCAAAATCAAAACTAAATAATTTTAATGATTTTTGAAAGAATAAAGTCTGCGTTAGTTTCTCGATACCAGGTTCACTCGCATTATAAAATAAGGGTTTATCATAACCATGTTGCGCCTTCCACATATCAATACTGGTTTGCGAAATATGCTTTTGCCCTAAATGCATGCGCGCCATATCATCAGGCGTATTCACCATAAAAAATAATAAAAACGTTAGCAAATTTACTCCTATTAAAACAGGAATAGCGTAAAGCAGTCGTCTTATAATGTAGTTAATCATTTTTTAACCTTCACCTTAAATCCTGTCATTGCGAACGCAGTGAAGCAATCCAGGGTTAGAATATTCAATTTCGCAAAATTTCATGTTACTTGCTATCGATTTCACTGCATTAATTACCACTACCTTAACATCTCATTCAGTGGCTCTCGCCCCTGGATTACCGCGCTTCGCTCGCAATGACAGATGAGATTTTTTAACCTTTACCCTAAATCCTGTCATTGCGAACGCAGTGAAGCAATCCAGGGTTAGAA
>CAYGTS010000041.1:13203-17885 GCA_964352905.1 uncultured Legionellales bacterium
TGGCTCTCGCCCCTGGATTGCCGCGCTTCGCTCGCAATGACAGATGAGATTTTTTTACCTTTACCCTAAATCCTGTCATTGCGAACGCAGTGAAGCAATCCAGGGTTAGAATATTCAATTTCGCAAAATTTCATGTTACTTGCTATCGATTTCACTGCATTAATTACCACTACCTTAACATCTCATTCAGTGGCTCTCGCCCCTGGATTGCCGCGCTTCGCTCGCAATGACAGATGAGATTTTTTAACCTTTGCCCTATATTCTCTGATCCAATACTGAATAATTAACGGTACAATAATTAACAACAATAGCCCCATAATTAAAATGACTGGCCACCAAACGGGTTTATTCCATGCTAACCTCTTTTTTTCACGTAAGGCGGGATTAATTTTCATGTATTTTAAACTACTATCACCAATTGAAGACAATTTATACGGCGCCACCCAGGCATGACGCAACACAAAGTTTAAGGGATGATAACCAAAAACCCACGGCGCATCGCGTTGCACAATTGCTAACATTTGTTTAATCACATTTAAACGTTCTTCACCATTAGGCAAATCTTGCATTTGTAGATATAAACGATCGAATTCTTTATTTGCATAATTAACTGCATTCTCACCACCATGCTTTAATTTCCCATTCGGTCCATATAATAAAAAAAGAAAATTTTCAGGATCGGGATAATCAGCAATCCAACCCCATGAAAATAATTGCGTGTTACCATCACGCACTTTTTGTTGAAAGCGATTATAGGTTGTCGCACGAATATTTAATTCAATGCCTAATTTTTTAAACTGTTTACGCATCCAGTCTAAACGTGCTTTATCATCAGGACCGCTACTCGCGACCGTATCGTAATACAGTGTTAAACGTTTACCGGTTTTAACATTTCGCCCATTAGGATAACCCGCTTTGGCTAAGAGTTTTTTAGCATAGCTTAACGGTAAACGTTGTGCTTGATTATTTTTCCATTGATAAACATACGGATCGATCCCTTCTTTCCCTTCAATGTGCCCAAAAATCCCTGGTGGCAAGGGACTTTGTGCTGTAATACCACGACCATTTAAAAAAATCGCAATAAAATCTTCATAATCCAGTGCGATTGAAATCGCTTGTCGCAATAAACGCGCACGTTCACTTGTACCACCCACGATATCATCACGCATATTAAAGCCTAAATACATACTGGCTAGTGCAATGGAAGTTTGCAATTGAATGTGATGCTGGCGCATTTCTGGTGTTAAATGCGGCTCACCAAAACGATCAATGCGGATCGCTTGATCAAAACTATCTGAGGCAATCGCAGAGTTATCGTAATACCCTTGTAAAAACTTATTCCAACGCGGAATAGATTCTTTTTCCAAATCAAAAACAATCTTATCAATAATTGGCAGCGTTTTACCAATACTATTCAAATAACCTTGTGCTTTATCTTCTGTACTACCATCGATTGGAAAATAAACATTGCGGTAATTCGAATTTTTTTCCAAAACCATTTCACTATTAGGATTGTTTTCGGCAAGGGTATAAGGCCCTGTGCCCACTGGGTACCAATTCAGTGATAAATCTTTTTCACCCATGCCAGGCTGAGAATAAAAATATTCCGCCTCCCATGGCACAGCAGCAAAAAATGGCATCGCAAGCCAATAAATAAATTGTGGGTATTTTCCCTTAACTGTAATACGATACGTATATTTATCTAAAACCTTAGCCCCCGCTAATTCATATTTTTGTAAATCAATAAAGTGCTTTTTATTTTTCATCACTTGCTGCAACTTTTTAGCAAACTCTGGCATGCCAATGATATAGTGGCTCATTAAACCAAAAATAGGTGAACGAGTTTGTGGGCTAGCTAAGCGTTTTATTTGATACACATAATCAGCAGCCGTTAATTCACGCGTACCGGTGTGTTCAAAATCACTGATTTCATAATACGGTGCTAATTGCTTTGCGGATAAGTGGTGATAATAATACTTTCCCTGCTTATCTTTAGCAAAAGCCGGATGCTGTTGGAAATAAATACCGGGTTGAATTTTAATATCATACACCGTATACGCGATTTGATCGGTTGGTGCATCATTAGGTAGGGGCTTATCCTGTAGATCAAAATAACGCGCCACAGGCATCACTGCGGCTGTAAGCGGAATCAATTCATAAGGGCGTTTTAAATAATCATACTGTAGTGGTGGTTCATAAATTTGTGTTGTAAACACCGATTCATCCGAAGAATACGAACGCGCCGGATCAAGTGTTTTAGGCCTTTCAACAAAGGTTGTATAAAAAATATTTTTACCTTCCTCACTGGCAGGATGAGGATTATTAAGATTACGATCATGACAGGCGCATAACAATAAGCAGCATAAAACAAACGTAATCCAAATTCGTCGCATTATAACCCACACTTGTTTGCAAATACTTCATTATAAACGACCTTTCAACTGAAACACTAGCCCTGCTGCCGATCGTTAGTAAATCCCGCTGTAACTGGGAACAGCCATATTTGGGCAATCTCACGTTAAAAATTTCAAAAAATGTGCTCATTTATTATGTATAAACTGCGCTATTTTTTGAAATTTTTAACGTGACCTTGCCTCAAATCTGACTGTTCTTGAGTAATCAGACATTACAGCGGGAATCCTGCCGATCGTTACTTTTATAAACGTGGGGTTAGTTTGACTATATTATTACGGGTTTCCAAGTCGAGTTTTACCACGCTTTTGCCGCAAAGCGTGATAGTGCTGTGTAGGCGAGTATCATTGTTGGTACAATAATCAAATTGGTAGGTGCGCCAAATTGCGAAGCGAGTATTTTTGCCGCGCTTTAGCGAGATTTTTTTTAGGGCAACCGTTTCATCCAATAATTGTAGCTGGCGAATTTCACAAGCGCGTTGGGTTGTGATGATGGCAATTTTGCGCGCTTGCATACTATCTGCCCAAAACCAACAAATAATCCCGAGTAGTATTAATATGAGGATCGAAATCATGCCACATCTAATGTTAATTTTTCGCGTTTGATCTTGCTGTTATTCATTAAGCCTTCAACGTACAAGCCATAAGCAAGCTGGCCTAAAGAGCGTTGAATTTCTAAAGCATAAGCTTGGCGCGTCTCTTTGCTATCGTTTGCCAAAACACCTGCTTGAATGGCGTTTAATTTTACAATCACAAAATCACCGTTAGCTAAGTTAAAGCCATCGAGTGGTGCTTGGGCTGTTCTAATTTGAAATGCATGTAGCAAGATATCGGAATTTAAATTATCGCTAATACGACCAATGTTCTTTTCAACATGCCACTTTAAGCCTTGTGCCATCAGTGCTTTTTGATCTTGATTTGCGCTTAGTTTTGCGATTAATGCATTCCCTACTTTTGCGGTTTCTTGTGCTGCTAACTGGCTACTCAAACGAGTTTTAATCTTATCTTTAACTTCTGCAAACGCTCTTAAACCCGCTGGTTTATGTTGTTTGATACGTAACACCACTATGGTATTGTCATCGATCTGAATGCTATTGGAATTGTAACCTTGCTTTAACACATCATCACTAAACGCGGCTGCAATGATTTTAGGATTTTTAGTCAAGGGATTATCACCACCTTTGCGGCTAAATAAGGCAGTGCTTTTGATCGCTAAGCCAAGCGCTTTGCTAGCAACGCCTAAATTATCAGAGTTAGTGTAGGTTAAATCCGCTAGGCGATCGCTTTTATCGGCAAATTGCTTTTGCAATTCTTGTTTAGTTAATTTTTTCGGCATCGTTTTTGTTGATAACTCAAGATAATCAACACTCACTTCTTCGGGTGATTTAAATTCAGTTTTGTGTTGTTGATAATAAGCTTGCAATTGCTGATCGCTGATTTGAATTTTATTCATATATTTCGCAGCAGGAATGACTACATACGAAAAATCACGTTTTTCAGCGACTAAGGCAATGTTTTTAGCAACCTCATCAGGCAATGCAAATTCACTGTGCACAATCGTTAATTGCACTTGCTGAATCATCATACTATTCATTAATTCTTGATAAAGATTTTGAGCCGTATAACCTAACGCATACAAAAATTGCTTAAAGCGCACTTGTGAGAATTGATCATTTTGTTGAAATTGCGGCATGTTTTCAATCACAGCGCTAACTTGTGCTTGCGAGATGCGAAAACCATTGGCTTGTGCCCCTTTGGTTAACACGACTGATTCGATTAATTGATTTAACGCAGCCTCTTCTAAGGCTTTTTGATTAGCAACACTTGGTACCCATTTTGCACCCAGTTGCACTTGCTGTTGATGCAATAATCGCTGATAAAGCTGACCAACTTGCTGCTTAGTAATTTTCACGCCATCAACGGTGGCAGCAACACTATTATCCTGACCACTCTGCAAATAATAGTTAATACCCCATAAAGCAAAAGTAACACAAATTAGTAGAACAATAATCCAAGCAATAATACCTTGCATTCTTTCACGTATATTTTGCAGCATAAGGGTACTCTTAAGTTTAATGGTAAGAAAATGGGATGAGTATAAATAAACTGCAGCAGGATGCCAAGCGGCTTATTTTTTATGCATATAAACCGTACTACTCTTACCCTCTTAACAAGAGCGATTAAATTCTGTATTCTTTCATTTGTATCTATTCAGCAAATTTGAAGGTGAATTTACCGAGAACGTTCAGATTTGGTGATCAAAACGGCGAA
>CAYGTS010000042.1:0-8084 GCA_964352905.1 uncultured Legionellales bacterium
CACTTCGTGCTCGCAACGACGGCGATTTCCGTCATTGCGAACGCAGTGAAGCAATTGCCGCGCTAGTGCGCTAAGAACGCACTAGCTCGCAACGACGGATGGGGTTTCTCCGTCACCACGCTTCGCTGCAAAATGAAATCTTGCTAGCACATGCTATCTCATCAATTGATTTCTAACCACGCTTACCCACTGCCACAAAATCACGCTCGGTAGGGCCGGTGTAAAGTTGGCGAGGACGACTGATACGGTGATCGGGGCTACTGATCATTTCATTCCAATGTGAAATCCAGCCCACAGTTCTAGCGAGTGCAAACATCACAGTAAACATATTGGTGGGGATCCCGAGTGCTCTTAAGGTTAAACCAGAATAAAAATCAACATTAGGATAGAGTTTGCGCTCAATAAAGTATTCATCTTCCAAAGCAATTTTTTCTAGCTGCAAAGCGACCTTAAACAAGGGGGAATCGTGTAAACCGACTTCTTCTAACACTTCATGACAAGTTTGTTGCATGACTTTGGCGCGTGGGTCGTAATTTTTATAAACACGGTGGCCAAAGCCCATTAACCGGAATGGATCGTTAGCATCTTTAGCACGTTTAATGTAATCAGGGATGCGCTCTGGTTTGCCAATTTCAGTTAACATTCTTAAACAAGCTTCATTGGCACCGCCATGAGCGGGCCCCCAAAGTGCCGCAATTCCTGCTGAAATACAGGCAAACGGATTGGCACCGGTAGAGCCGGCTAAGCGCACCGTTGAAGTAGAAGCGTTTTGTTCATGATCGGCATGTAGGATAAAAATACGATCAAGCGCGCGTGCCAAAATTTTATTGGGTTTGTACTCTTCACATGGCGTGGCAAACATCATTTGTAAGAAATTTTCGGCATAGGGCAAATGATTTTGCGGCATCATAAACGGTTGCCCAATTGAATATTTGTAACACATTGCGGCAATCGTAGGCATTTTGGCAATCAAGCGAATCGCGGAAATATAGCGACTTTCTGCATTATGGATATCAAGATGATCATGATAAAACGCAGATAATGCGCCAACAACGCCAACCATGATTGCCATAGGGTGCGCGTCACGGCGAAAGCCATTAAAAAAACTACGCATTTGTTCATGAATCATGGTGTGATTATTCACCAATTTAAAGAATTCGTCTTTTTGAGATTGTTTGGGCAATTCACCGTGCATAAGTAAATAACAGACTTCAAGAAAATCAGACTGCTCAGCCAATTGATCAATAGGGTAACCGCGGTAGAGTAGAATACCTTTCCCGCCATCGATAAACGTGATCTTGGATTCACATGCCGCGGTTGCTAAAAAACCAGGATCGAAGGTAAATAGGCCAGACTTGGCCAGATCAGCAATTTCAATGACATCAGGGCCTAAGGTGCCATGCAGAACATTAAGCTCGAGCGTTTTGTCTAATTGTGGAAGCGTTAAAGTTGCTTTTAGATCACTCATTTAGCGAGACTCCTTAGTCTAATAATTGTATGCATATTGCAATTTACTTATATTACTAGTATAAAACGTTTATGGTGCATTGCAAAATAAAATATTGGCAACTATTCACCCTGTAGATGGGAACGCCCTGATCCCCGCTTATCAAGAGGACTGGCGTTTGGGCTAAAAACAGCGAAAATCTTTTATCGAAATGCTCATTTATAACCCATAACTTGCGCTTTCTCAAAAATACTTTCGCTGTTTTTATCGCCAAATCTGAACGTTCTTGGCAAATTCACCTTCAAATTTGCTGAATAGATACAAATGTTGTAAAAACATGCAAAGTGGACTAAAAATTAAATAGCATAATTACTTTGCAGTTGATTGTATTATGCGCAAGTTTGAGACTATAATTTCGCTGAAAAAAAAATCAATGATTTATTTCAAATTTATTTGTTACAAGCCTAAGAGGTATGAGAAACACCATGAATCAACAGCGACCAGTCTTTCTTGATTTGACCAAGATCAAATTTCCTTTAACCGCGATTGTTTCGATTTTACATCGTATTTCAGGGGTGCTACTTTTTTTATGTATACCGGTTTATCTGTATTTTTTCCACTGTTCACTTGCATCTCCTGAAGAATTTGCTAGCATCGCTTCTTGCTTAAACAGCACTTGGGCTAAGCTATTGCTGTGGTTTATACTTTCAGGGTTATTTTATCATTTAGTGGCGGGTATCCGTCATATCATCATGGATTTCGGGATTGGTGAAAGCTTGCGTGGCGGTAAAGTAAGCTCGCTTATTACTATCTTTGTAGCAATTATTTTAATTCTTTTAACAGGATACTGGATATGGCTGTAAGTATTACAAGTTTAACAGGTAATGGTTTGCGTGATTGGCTGATTCAACGCGTCACCGCAGTTATTATTGGCTGTTATTTTTTATTTTTTGTAGGTTATTTTTTAGTTAATCCGCATATTGATTTTACGATGTGGCAAGCCTTATTCCACAACATGTGGATGCAAATTTTCACCTTACTTTTTCTAGTTAGTTTAGTTTTGCACGCCTGGATTGGCATTTGGACCGTTTTGACTGATTATATTAAATGCGCCGCGCTGCGTTTATCGCTCGAAATTATTATCTTTCTAGCGTTAGTCGCGTTTTTATTTTGGGGCGTTAAAATTATTTGGGGATTCTAATGGCAATAACGACACAATCATACGATGCAATCATCATAGGTGCCGGTGGAGCGGGCATGCGCGCTTCTTTAAAACTGGCACAATCAGGTTATCGCGTAGCAGTGATTTCAAAAGTCTTTCCAACCCGCTCACATACAGTTTCGGCGCAGGGCGGCATTAATGCTGCGATTGGCAATGCCACCGAAGATGATTGGCGTTGGCACATGTATGATACGGTTGAAGGTTCTGATTATTTAGGTGATCAAGATGCCATCGAATACATGTGCAAACACGCGGCTGATACCGTTTACGAATTAGAACACATGGGCATGCCTTTCTCACGCCGCGAAGATGGAAAAATTTATCAACGCTCTTTCGGCGGTCAAACCTTAAACTATGGTGGTGATTTAGCGCAACGCACCTGTGCTGCCGCTGATCGCACAGGGCATGCTATGCTGCATACGCTTTATCAGAAAAACCTGCAAGCCAAAGCCAATTTTTTGAACGAATGGTACGCCATTGATTTAGTCATGCATGAAGGCGCAGTTGCGGGCGTAATTGCCTTGTGTATTGAAACAGGCGATATCGTCTTTTTACAATCGCGAGCAACGGTTTTAGCAACCGGTGGCGCAGGACGAATTTATAAATCTACCACCAATGCCAGAATTAACACCGGCGATGGTTTAGGCATGGTGTTAAGAGCGGGCTTACCGGTGCAAGATATCGAATTTTGGCAAATTCACCCAACCGGTATTTACGGTGCCGGGGTGCTGGTGAGTGAAGGTTCACGAGGTGAAGGCGGTATTTTAATTAACAAAGATGGTGAGCGTTACATGGAACGTTATGCGCCGCATCTGAAAGATTTATCCTGCCGTGATGTGGTATCGCGTAGCTCAATGATTGAAATCCGCGAAGGCCGCGGTTGCGGTCCCAAGGGCGATCATGTTTATCTTAAGCTTACGCATTTAGGCGCTGATAAGATCATGGAACGTTTACCCGGTATCCGTGAATTGGCTATGACCTTTGCAGGCGTTGATCCAATCAAAGATCCGATTCCGGTTATACCCACCGTGCACTACATGATGGGCGGTATTCCAACAAATATTAATGGTAATGTCTTAACCGTTGATGCAAACGGTCGTGATAAAATTGTTCCTGGCTTATTTGCTGCCGGTGAATGTGCTTGCGTTTCAGTGCATGGTGCCAATCGCCTTGGTGCCAATTCATTGTTAGATATCGTGGTGTTTGGTCGTGCAATTGGCTTGCACTTAGAAGAAGCCTTGCGCCAAGGCATGCCACAAACCTTTGCCACTAGCAGCGATGTTGAACACGCATTAACGCGTTTAACTCGTTGGGATACACGCGAGCAAGGCGAAGATCCTGAAATATTACGCAATGAAATGAAACAAGTCATGCAAGATGATTTTGGCGTGTTCCGTGAAGCAAAATCTATGCAAGCAGGCTTACAAAAATTATTAAACATTCGTGAACGTTTGAAACATGCTGTGCTAAAAGATAAAAGCAAAACCTTCAACACCGCACGTATCGAAGCCTTAGAACTTGATAATTTAATTGAAATTGCGATTGCCACCGCGGTTTGCGCCATTGAGCGTAAAGAAAGTCGTGGTGCGCATTCGCGCTTTGATTTTCCGGATCGTGATGACAAAAATTGGTTTAAGCATTCGCTCTACTTTATTAATGGCACAACCAATTCGCGCGCAGTTAACCTGCAGCCACATGATGTTGATCCTTTCCAGCCAAAACTAAGAGAGCATTAAGAGGTTTCCCATGGCAAAAATCGTGACATTTTCAATTTATCGTTTTAATCCCGATGTGGATCAAAAACCCAGCATGCAAGACTATCAACTCGATGTTGAAGAGCATCACTGTGTGATGGTATTACACGCCCTAGAAGCCTTAAAAACGATTGATCAAACCATTACTTTTCGCCGTTCGTGTGGTGAAGGGGTGTGTGGATCCGATGGTATGAATATCAATGGTAAGAATGGGTTGGCGTGTATTACGCCGATTGCCTCATTAGGTTCGCATATCACACTGCGCCCATTGCCTGGCTTCCCGGTGATTCGTGATTTAGTGGTAGATATGACTAATTTTTACCAACAATACGAGCGCGTGCAACCTTATTTGCAAAACGATGATCCTGCGCCTGCCAAAGAGCGCTTACAATCACCCGAAGAATTAGCCAAAATCGATGGCTTAACCGAATGTATTTTATGTGCGTGTTGCTCAAGTTCTTGCCCATCTTACTGGTGGAATCCTGATAAATTTATTGGTCCTGCGGGCCTACTACAAGCCGCGCGCTTTATTGAAGACAGCCGTGATACCAAAACCCGTGAACGTTTAGGCAACTTACAGGATCCTTTTAGTGTTTTCCGTTGCCGTGGTATCATGAATTGCGTTAGCGTTTGTCCAAAAGGCTTAAACCCAACCAAAGCTATTGCAATGATTCGGGAAAAGATGTTAAAAGACGCGTCATAACAATAAGCGCAGCAGCAACAGAGTGAAATGAATGAAAGAAAACAGTATGAACCAATCGTGGGAGTCGTCCTTTTTTAATGATGGCAGTAGCAGCTATCTTGAATCGTTATATGAATCTTATTTAGCTGATCCCAACTCGGTTGATACAGAATGGCGCACATTTTTTAGTAATTTACCACACAAAAATGGCGCGGCTGATGTCTCACATGCTAATGTTATCGATCACTTTAAAGCCTTAACCAAACAACCACGATCACAAGTTAGCAGTAGTGATTCTGCAGAGCAAGTGCGCCGCCAAACCTATGTTATGGATTTAATTAATGCCTACCGTACCTCAGGACATCACCTAGCCAAACTCGATCCGCTCGAGCAGCAAGCCAGGCCACACATTGCGGCACTCGATTATCAGCACCATGGCTTAAGTGACAACGATCTTGAACGTGAATTTAATACCGGTACCTTAGTGGCACCTGAAAATGCTAAATTAAAAAATATTATTGAAGCCCTGCAAAAAACCTATTGCCACCATATTGGTATTGAATATTTGCACATTACCAATTCCGAAGAAACGCGTTGGATCCAACAGCGTTTCGAAACGGTGCAATCAACACCACAGTTCGATGCAACCGCCAAAAAAAATATACTAGGCTTACTCACTGCCGCGGAAGGCTTAGAAAAATACCTTCACACCAAATACGTGGGCCAGAAACGTTTCTCACTCGAAGGTGGTGAAAGTTTCATACCTTTATTAGATGAGTTAATTCATCGTGCAGGCGATCAAAACGTTAAAGAAATCGTGATGGGTATGGCGCATCGTGGCCGTTTAAATGTCTTAGTGAATGTGCTAGGCAAAGCCCCTGAAGATTTATTCCAAGAATTTGAAGGCAAATATCACGAATCGGCGATTTCTGGTGACGTAAAATATCACATGGGATTTTCGTCAAATGTTGCGACTAAAGGGGGGCCAGTACACTTAGCCTTAGCGTTTAATCCATCGCACTTGGAAAGCGTTGATCCCGTTGTTGAAGGATCAGTGCGCGCGCGCCAAGAAAGACGCCACGACCAAGAACGTGATCAAGTGTTACCGATTTTAATTCATGGTGATGCCGCGTTTACAGGGCAAGGCGTGGTTATGGAAACCTTTAATTTTTCGCAAGCACGTGGGTTTGGCACGGGCGGCACATTGCATATTATCACCAATAACCAAATTGGTTTCACCACCAGCAGTCCACTCGATGCGCGTTCAACGCTATATTGCACCGATGTTGCCAAAATGGTGCAAGCGCCGGTATTTCATGTGAATGCCGATGATGTTGAAGCCGTTATTTTTGTTACACAAATAGCGCTTGATTATCGCATGACGTTTAACAAAGATGTCGTGATCGATTTAGTCTGTTATCGCCGCCATGGTCATAATGAAGCAGATGAACCGGCAATTACTCAACCCTTAATGTATAGCTTAATTAAAAAACACCCTACCACCAGACAGCTTTACGCAGCACAATTAATTGCGGAAAAAATTATCGATCGTGATGAAGAAAAACGCCTCATGGATCAATACCGTGACATGCTGGATGCGCGTGAACACATTGTTAAAATCGTTGAAAATAACGATGACTATGCAGTGGATTGGGTACCTTATAGCAACCAAAATTGGCGCTATGAAGTTAAAACCGCACTCGATGCAAAAAACTTAAAACGCTTAGGTGAAAAACTCTGCGCTGTGCCAGCAGATTTTATGTTGCAGCCGCAAGTGAAAAAAGAAATTGAAAATCGCCACAAAATGATTGCGGGTGAAAATCCGATCAATTGGGGAATGGCAGAAACCTTAGCCTATGCCAGCTTAGTTGATGAAAAAACGCCAGTACGATTAACTGGCCAGGATGCGCAACGCGGTACCTTCAGTCATCGCCAAGCGGTGCTACACGACTTTAAAAACGGTGAAATTTATTTTCCTTTGCAACACATCAGCAAAGACCAAGCCAATATCACGATTATTGACTCTGTTTTATCGGAAGAAGCGGTGCTGGGTTTTGAATACGGCTATGCGACAGCCTCACCGGAAACGCTGGTGATCTGGGAAGCGCAATTTGGTGATTTTGCCAACGGTGCGCAAGTAGTTATTGATCAATTCATTAGTTCTGGCGAGCAAAAATGGGGCCGCCTGTGTGGTATTACGATGTTATTGCCACATGGCTACGAGGGCCAAGGACCAGAACATTCATCAGCACGATTAGAGCGTTATTTGCAGCTTTGTGCGCAAAACAATATGCAAGTGTGTGTGCCAACCACTGCGGCTCAAGTCTTTCATATGTTGCGCAGGCAAGCACTACGCCCTTATCGTAAGCCGTTAATTGTGATGTCGCCAAAAAGTTTATTGCGCCACAAGTTATCGGCATCACCCATACAAGATTTTACGCAAGGCGAATTTCAAGTTATCATTCCCGAAATTGATGATATCAATATTAAGCAAACCAAGCGGTTAATTCTTTGTAGTGGCAAGGTGTATTACGAATTACTCGAAAAACGCCGTGAAAATAACCAAGATGATATAGCAATCGTGCGAGTTGAGCAGCAATATCCTTTTCCAGAGCAAGAAATAACCGCATTATCCAAACAATATAAACATGTCACTGATGTTGTTTGGTGCCAAGAAGAGCCACAAAATCAAGGTGCCTGGTATTTTATGCATCCACGCTTATTGCATTGCGTGGAAAAAAATCAGCAATGCCGCTACGTTGGACGTGATTATTCTGCAGCTCCTGCAACCGGCTCACCGAAGTTGCATAAATTGCAGCAGGATAGCTTGGTTGAAGAGGCGCTGGCTCCCCATCGTCATTAGCTGCGAGGAGCTTGCGACGAAGCAATCCAGAGGCGAGTGGCATTGAGCTTCGCTCTGTCATTGCGAGGAGCTTGCGACGAAGCAATCCAGAGGCGAGTGGCATTGAGCTTCGCTCT
>CAYGTS010000042.1:8184-17714 GCA_964352905.1 uncultured Legionellales bacterium
AGTGGCATTGAGCTTCGCTCTGTCATTGCGAGGAGCTTGCGACGAAGCAATCCAGGGGCAAGTGGCATTGAGCCTCGCTCCGTCATTGCGAGGAGCTTGCGACGAAGCAATCCAGAGGCGAGTGGCATTGAGCCTCGCTCCGTCATTGCGAGGAGCGTTAGCTTTGAGCAATCCAGAGGCGAGTGGCATTGAGCTTCGCTCTGTCATTGCGAGGAGCTTGCGACGAAGCAATCCAGGGGCAAGTGGCATTGAGCCTCGCTCCGTCATTGCGAGGAGCTTGCGACGAAGCAATCCAGGGGCGAGTGGCATTGAGCGAGATGTTAAAGGCGATGCCTGTCAGTGAGGTACGACTAGCAAGTGTTATTAAATTTGTGAGATCGCAGATCCTTTCCCTGCTTCGTCCTACGGACTCGCAATGACGGAGAGCTTGGCATTTGCAAACAGTAAGATTAAACCTAACGATACTTAAAAATTAAGGACCTAAAAATGACAATTGAAGTGAAAGTACCCACTTTACCTGAATCGGTGGCTGATGCAGTGGTTGCTACTTGGCACAAAAAACCAGGCGATGCTGTAACACGTGATGAAAACTTAGTCGATATTGAAACCGATAAGGTGGTACTTGAAGTGCCTGCCCCCGAAGATGGTGTGCTATCAAAAATTATGCAAGAAGAGGGTGCTACAGTTACGGCTAATCAAATTCTTGCTGTGATTGAAGCTGGCAAAGTGGCTGAAAAAGCACCGGCTAAAGAAGAAAAATCTGCGCCCGCCCATGCTGAAAAGTCACAACCTAAAAAAGAAAGCAGCGCCGAGCAGGATCTAGCCGATTTATCACCTGCCGTGAGACGTTTAGTTAACGAAAAAAATGTTGATTTAAGCAAAGTCAGCGCTACCGGCAAAAATGGTCGTATCACCAAAGAAGATATTGAAAATTATTTAAATAAGGGCAGCGCTGCACCAGCAAGCGTGAGCAGTGAAGGCGCACGTTCTGAAAAACGCGTACCCATGTCACGTTTACGCGCTAAAATTGCTGAGCGCTTATTATCCGCGCAACACAATGCTGCAATTTTAACTACCTTTAATGAAATCAACATGCAAGCCGTCATGGATTTGCGCAAACAATACAAAGATAGTTTTGAAAAAGCGCATGGCGTGCGTTTAGGCTTCATGTCATTTTTCGTTAAAGCTGCTATTGAAGCGCTAAAACGTTTCCCAGCCGTTAACGCATCAATCGATGGCAATGATGTTGTGTATCACGGTTATTTTGATATTGGTATGGCCGTTTCAACTGAACGTGGTTTAGTGGTGCCGGTCGTACGTAACGCTGATAGCTTAAGCATGGCTGATATTGAAAGCAGCATTGCAGAATATGCCGTGCGTGCCCGCGATGGCAAAATCAGTATCGATGAAATCACCGGTGGCACCTTTACCATTACCAATGGCGGCGTATTTGGCTCATTACTGGCAACACCGATTATCAATCCACCACAATCTGGGATCTTAGGCCTTCACAAAATTGAAGAGCGACCTGTGGTTGAAAAAGGCCAAATTGTTATTCGTCCTATGATGTATGTTGCATTATCCTACGATCACCGTATCATTGACGGCCGAGAATCAGTACAATTCTTGCGCACCGTTAAAGAAATGATAGAAGATCCTGCACGATTGTTGTTAGAGGTTTAATGTTCCATCCCCGTCATTGCGAGCGAAGCGACGCAATCCAGGGAGAGGATCCGTGATCTTGAAAATGCGAGAGGGTTTAGCAAGATCGCAGTCCTTAATGCCTGGATTGCTTCACTACGTTCGCAATGACGAAAATGTTGTCATTGCACCACAAATTTTTATAATGAAGACCAAAAATTATTGAGGAAATATCAATGAATTTACACGAATATCAAGCAAAACAGCTGTTTAGGCAATATCACATTCCCGTGCCAAACGGTGAAGTGATAAGGGATCCTAAAGAAGCGATTGCGGTTGCTGATACCTTACAAACCAAAAAAGTCGTGGTTAAAGCGCAAGTGCACGCCGGCGGCCGCGGTAAAGCCGGTGGTGTTAAATTAGTTGAAGGTAAAGATGAAATTATCCAAGCTGTTAAAGGCATGCTGGGCACACGTTTGGTAACGTATCAAACCGATGAGAATGGCCAGCCGGTTAACCAGGTCTTAATCGAAGAAACCTGCGATATCGATCGAGAATTATATCTCGGTGCAGTCATCGATCGCGCACAGCAACGCGTCGTCTTCATGGCTTCAACCGAAGGTGGTGTTGAAATTGAAAAAGTCGCTGAAGAAAACCCAGAAAAAATCTTACAAATTATTGTTGATCCATTAATTGGCGTATCCGGTTTTCAATGCCGTGAAGTCGCCTTTAAATTAAATTTAAACGATGCGCAAATTAAACAATTCAGCAAAATCATGACAGCACTGGGCAAATTATTTGTTGAAAAAGATTTAAGCTTATTAGAAATTAATCCACTGGTTGTAACTAAACAAGGTGATTTATTGTGTCTCGATGGCAAAATCAATATTGATGAGAATGCTTTATATCGCCAAGCCGAATTACGTGCCATGCGTGATATTCACCAAGAGGATGAGCGCGAAACCCGCGCCAAAGAGTGGGAATTAAACTACATTTCACTCGATGGTAACATTGGCTGCATGGTTAATGGTGCTGGTCTTGCGATGGCTACCATGGATTTAGTTAAATTGCACGGTGGTGAACCGGCTAACTTTTTAGATGTCGGCGGTGGTGCCACCAAAGAACGCGTAACCGAAGCGTTTAAAATTATCTTATCTGATAGCAATGTTAAAGCGGTCTTAGTCAATATTTTCGGTGGTATCGTGCGTTGCGATTTAATTGCCGATGGCATCATGGGAGCTGTTGAAGAAGTGGGTATTAAAGTACCGGTTGTGGTGCGCTTAGAAGGTAACAATGCCGATTTAGGCGCCAAAAAATTATCAGAAAGTGGCTTAAATATTATTGCCGCAAGCGGGTTATCCGATGCCGCTGATAAAGTGGTTAAAGCTGCCAAGGGAGAAAAATAAGAATGAGTATTTTAGTTAACAAAAACACCAAAGTCATTTGCCAAGGTTTTACCGGCAAACAAGGTACGCTGCATTGCGAACAAGCAATTGCTTATGGTACCAAAATGGTTGGTGGTGTCACACCCGGTAAAGGCGGGCAAACTCATTTAGATTTACCGGTTTTCAACACCGTACGCGATGCTGTGGATGCAACCGCTGCCACCGCGAGTGTGATTTACGTGCCAGCACCGTTTTGCAAAGATTCCATCATCGAAGCGGCTGATAACGGCATTGAATTAATCGTGTGTATCACCGAAGGCATTCCAACCTTAGATATGTTGGATGTTAAATACTATCTCGCAAAAAATACCAAAGCACGTTTAATTGGGCCAAACTGCCCAGGTGTTATTACCCCAGGCGAATGCAAAATTGGGATCATGCCAGGCCATATTCACAAACCCGGTAGCATTGGGATTGTGTCGCGTTCAGGCACCTTAACTTATGAAGCAGTTAAACAAACCACGGATCTTGGGGTGGGCCAAAGCAGCTGTGTGGGTATCGGTGGCGATCCTATTCCTGGTTCAAACTTTATCGATATTTTACAACTCTTCGAAAACGATCCAGCCACTAAAGCCATCATCATGGTGGGTGAAATTGGCGGAACTGCAGAAGAAGAAGCGGCTGAATTCATTAAATCTAATGTTACCAAACCGGTTGTTGGTTACATCGCTGGTGTGACCGCACCTGCTGGCAAACGCATGGGCCATGCCGGTGCGATTATTGCAGGTGGTAAAGGAACCGCGAAAGAAAAGTTTGCCGCACTCGAACATGCCGGTGTTAAAACCGTGCAATCGGTTGCAGATATTGGCAAAGCGATTGCTGAAGTCGTTAAATAGTTTGAGTGTAACTACTCACTCCGTAGCAGGGAACGCCCATATTTGGGCTAAAAACAGCGAAAATCTTTTATCGAAATGCTCATGTATAACTCATACACTGCGCTTTCTCAAAAATATTTTTGCTGTTTTTATCGCCAAATCTGAACGTTCTGGTAAATATAAAGCTAAAGGGGGTGAGCAGATACGTTTGAGTAATATACTCACAGGATTTCATTTTGCGGCGAGGCGTGCGCGAAATCTGCTAGCTGCGTGTATACGTAATACGAAGAGCCGCGAGATGAGCGCACCGCCGCATGAAAGCCGAAGAGTATAGCAGGCGACCCAGTGATCGGATCGCTTGCTCAGTTAAGATCGGGGTGATTCAGCTTGTGTGAAAAAGGGTTATTCAACATCACGCTGGGAATTACTGTTAGTCACTATACCCAAACAATGCATGAAAATGCTTAATCAATTGTTTTTTAACGACACGCATTGTAACGCTGGGTTCAAAATCAGCAATTTGCGTCATGCTTAACTCTTTGTAACCGCAGGGATTAATCAAGCCAAACGGTGCTAAGTCCATGTTCACGTTTAAGGCTAAGCCATGATAGGAGCAACCTTTCTTAATGCGCAAGCCAATCGAACAGATTTTTTTACCCGCCACATAAACCCCGCGCGCGTCACAATTACCGCTTGCCGTAACACCAAAATCAGCTAATAAAGTCACAACTAAGCTTTCAATGCGCGTGACTAAATCACGCACGCCTAATTGCTGGCGGCGTAAATCCAGCAAAGGATAAGCCACTAATTGCCCAGGCCCATGATAAGTGACCTGGCCACCGCGATCGGTTTGCACCACCGGAATTTGCCCGGGGTTTAACAGGTGTTCAGGTTTACCGGCTTGGCCTTGGGTAAACACGGCAGGGTGCTCCACCAACCATAATTCATCCGGCGTGCTTTCATCGCGATTAATCGTGAAATCGCGCATTGCTTGCCAAACAGATTGGTAATCGCTGGTTTGTAAATCTTTAATAACCAGCTTATTCATAGTGTAAAATCAACATTATCAATCAACCGCACAGAGCCTAAACTCGCTGCTAATAAAATCACGAGATTGCGCGTATCCTTATTTGCTAATTGTAAATTTTCTGCATCACTTATATTCACATAATCAACCTTAAAACCTGCTTGCGTTAATTGTGTGATGGCATCTTGTGATAAAGCCATAAAATCTTTATTGCCATTTTTGATCTTTTCTTTCAGCGTTAATAACAGTTGATACAAATTTGGTGCGAGCGCGCGTTGCGCAGCATTTAAATGGCGATTGCGCGAACTCATGGCTAAACCGTCTTGTTCACGCACAGTATTAACCGGCATGATTTGCGTGTTAAAACATAAATCCTGGCACATTTTTTCAATCACGCGTAATTGTTGAAAATCTTTTTTACCAAAAAAAGCCATCGTGGGTTGTACGATATTAAATAACTTTGCAACGATCGTTGCAACACCTTGAAAATGTCCTGGGCGATATTTGCCACAATGCTGTTCAGTAATCACAGGTACAAATACTTGGGTATGCTGTTGCATATCTTCAGGATAAATCTCTGAAATTTCTGGTGAAAATAATAAATCAACTTTCACTTCAGAAAGTAACTTAATATCATCATCTAAGGTGCGAGGATAGTTTTGTAAATCTTGCGCACTATTAAATTGTAATGGATTAACAAAAACACTTACCACGACTTTATCGCAACGTTCTTTGGCTGTTTTAATTAAGCTTAAATGGCCTTGGTGCAAATTACCCATGGTGGGCACAAACCCAATTGCTAAACCTTGGTTATGCCATTGTTGTTGTTGGATTTTGACAGAATTAATTTCATTTAATATTTGCATTTATCTAAACTCATGCTCACGAGAGGGAAATTCACTTGATTTTACAGCTTGCACGTAAGCAGCAATCGCTGCTTGAATGCTGTCTTGGCCCTGCATAAAATTTTTCACAAATTTTAATTGGCTGCCCTCATTCAAACCTAACATATCGTGTAGTACTAAAACTTGCCCATCACAATCAACGCCAGCCCCAATACCAACCACCGGAATTTTTAATTGCTGCGTAATCTCTTTGGCTAGTTGACTTGGCACACATTCCAAAATTAATAAACTAATTCCCGCAGCTTGTAGAGCAAGAGCATCCTTTAAAATGGTTTGTGCTGCCGTTTCATTTTTACCTTGTACTTGATAACCACCTAATACATTAATTGATTGCGGTTGCAAGCCGAGATGACCACAAACGGGGATCCCATTATTCTTTAACGTGGTGACAAAATCACACAAATGCGCACCGCCTTCCATCTTGATCAGATCAGCGCCGGCTTGCATTAATTGCATCGCATTATTTAACGCAGCATCTAATGTTGCATAGGTCATGAACGGCATATCGCTCATCAATAAAGCATGCTTGTTACCGCGTGCAACACAATGCGTGTGATAAACCATATCGCTAATCGTAACGGGCAAGGTACTTGCATGACCTTGCACAATATTACCCAGCGTATCACCAATTAAAATCACATCGACATGTTGATCGTTAAGCACTTTGGCAAAACTTGCATCATAAGTGGTGAGCATGGCAATTTTTTGTTGCTTGCTTTTTAAATCCTGCAAGGTTTTTAAGGTGACTTTAGCCATAGTTAATTTTCCTTAAGCGGGTACAAACGCTTGATTTAATTTTTTAGGTACCAAGACATTTTTCAAACGCACATAATCAGGTAAACCGTGTTGATAAACAGGGTAAGCTTCACCTTGAATGAGCGGCAATAAATATTGTTTACACGTTGCAGTAATGCCAAACCCATCATGTGTAATAAAATCACGCGGCACACATTTTTCATGATTAGCCACTTCTTGCAAAGCAACTTTATCAATGCGCCATGCGTAAGGATCATGACTTTCACGTACAATATTCACCATCACAGCATCATCGCCATTCACTGCAAATTCAACCGCAGCTTTACCCACAGCATACGCTTGCTCTAAATCAGTTTGCGAAGCAATGTGACGCGCAGAGCGTTGCAAATAATCAGCCACCGCCCAATGGTATTTATAATTTAATTTTTGTTTGACTAAATTTGCAATCACCGGTGCTACGCCACCTAATTGTTTGTGCCCAAACGCATCATGCGTGCCAGCTTCGGCTAAAAACTCACCGCTTTTATTTTTTAAACCTTCAGACACGGCAATCACGCAATAATCATAATGTTCAACCGCGTGTTTAACTTTAGCTAAAAATGCCGCTTCATCAAAGGCAATTTCGGGGAATAAAATAATATGTGGCGGATCGGATTCTTGTTGTTTAGCGATCCCACTACTTGCCGCAATCCAACCGGCATGGCGGCCCATCACTTCCATAATAAAGACTTTGGTTGAAGTTTTCGCCATCGAAGCGACATCAAAACCTGCCTCTTGGATTGAAACCGCCACATACTTAGCCACCGATCCAAAGCCAGGGCAGCAATCGGTATGATATAAATCATTATCCACCGTTTTGGGGATGCCAATGCATTGAATAGGGTAGTTTAGCTGGCGACTCATTTGTGACACTTTGTGCGCGGTATCTTGCGAATCACCGCCACCGTTATAGAAAAAATAGCCAATATCATGTGCGGCAAACACTTCAATCAAGCGCTTATATTCCGCTTGGTTTTCTTGTAAACCTTTCAACTTATAACGACAAGAACCGAACGCACCGCCGGGCGTATAACGCAACTTAGCAATCGCTTCAGGATTTTCGAGGCTAGTATCAATCAGCTCTTCATGCAGCGCACCCAAAATACCATTCTTACCCGCATACACTTTAGCGATTTTGTTTTGATACTGCGCTGCCGTTTCAATCACACCACATGCACTGGCATTAATAACCGCAGTAACCCCGCCCGATTGCGCATAAAACGCGTTTTTTACCGTCATTATCGAGAGTTTCCTCTTGTTCGTAAATTGGCCACGATTTTAAAACTTTTACGCTAGATTGCATAGGTTTTTCTCAATGAGCCAATTGAACCAATTAGGCCTGCCCTGGTGGGTTCTCAATGAGCCAATTGTGAACCAGTTAGGGCAGGCCTGGTTGGTTCAGGATGAGTTGATTGATTAGTGGTGAGTGAATCAGTATGATCAAGCGCGAAAGAATAGCAGTAGGGTTCAACGTTATGCGCGTACATTTTTTAGGTATTTGTGGAACATTCATGGCGGGTTTGGCGGTTGTCGCTAAAAATATGGGTTATCAGGTGAGTGGCGCTGATTATCATGTTTATCCACCCATGAGCACTCAGCTTGAACAGCATGATATCACGATTTATCAAGGTTATGATGAAGCTCAGTTTGCCACAAGGCCGGATTTAGTGGTGATTGGGAATGCGATGTCGCGCGGTAATCCTGCGGTTGAATTTATTTTGGCTAACAATATACCTTATATTTCTGGGCCGCAGTGGCTATATGAGCATGTCTTAAAAAATCGTTGGGTGTTGGCGGTTGCGGGTACGCATGGCAAAACGACAACGACGAGTATGTTGGCATGGATTTTACACTATGCCGGTTTAAATCCAGGTTATTTGATAGGTGGCGTGGCGAATAATTTTGTTGATTCTGCCAATATTGGGCAATCGCCCTTTTTCGTGATTGAAGCCGATGAATATGACAGTGCTTTTTTTGATAAACGATCTAAATTTTTGCATTATCATCCGCGTACGTTAATTTTAAATAATCTTGAATATGATCATGCTGATATTTTTTCAGATTTAGCTGCAATTGAAAAACAATTCCATCATTTAGTGAGAACGGTTCCTAATAATGGTTTAATTATCATGCCTGATCACGAGCCTGCACTGCAACGCGTTATTGAACAGGGTTGTTGGACACCTGTGATTAGCTATAATTTGGAATATGGCAAATACCACGTGGCTAATTTAACATTGGATAGTAGCTGCTTTGATGTGATCAAGGATGATAAAAAAATTGCAACAGTGAATTGGCCAATGCTAGGTTTACATAACGTTAAAAATGCGTTATCCGCATTAATTGCTGCAGAGCATGTTGGTGTAACCCTAGAACAGGGTATTGCGGCGTTAAATGAATTTAAAGGCGTGAAAAAACGCATGGAATTTAAAGGTGAAGTTAATCAGGTTAAAATATTTGATGATTTTGCACATCATCCCAGTGCTATTAAAACCACGTTAGAAGGATTACGAAATAAGGTGGGATCGCAGCGTATTTTTGCGATCATTGAATTAAGCTCCTACACCATGCGTGAAGGTACGTTAAAAGAAGGCTTAATCACCAGTGTTGCCGATGCCGATTTCGTGTACTTTAAAAACCCAGAGAAATTAACTTGGGATTTACGCGAGGCAGTAAAAGAAATGCCAGTACCAGCGAAAGTTTTAAAAGATGTTGATGCGATTATTGCTGAAGTTTTAACGCGACTAAAACCGAAAGATGCGATTTTAGTGATGGCTAAGACTAATTTTGATAATATTCATGAAAAGTTGAAAACAGCAATAGAGCGTGCTTTTTCAGAGGCGAAATTGTAACTACTCACTCCGTAGCAGGGAACGCCCATATTTGGGCTAAAAACGGCGAA
>CAYGTS010000043.1:0-17345 GCA_964352905.1 uncultured Legionellales bacterium
CAAATCTGAACGTTCTCGGTAAATTCACCTTCAAATTTACTGAATAGTTACGAATCAAGTGTTCTAAATAAGACTATTTTAATATTGCTTTATAAATATAAGAATTTTTATGTTATCAGAAACCCACCCATTGCGTGCTTTCCTAAAAAAGCATGGAAGACCTAGAAACCCTTATACTAGGCTTTGGGAAGCATTTCTTCACTGTTTTGACTTAAATAGTCACGGCAATATATTTAATTTCCTTAGTACTCACGTAAGAAAAACTCCTTTGGCAAAAATAACCTTGCCACAAGATTATCTTACATCTGTGGTCTTTGAAGACTTAATAAGAAAGACCATACATGCTAATAACAGTGCAGAAAATCTGAAGGCTTTACTGCCTGTTTTATTGCAATTTGATCCAAGCCACTGCAGAATACCAAAAGAACTGCATGCGAAATTGCTATTAAGCCTGCAAAATACCACTTATCCTGATAACGTATTACGTTTTTTGGTTAGTTATGGTTTTTCAACCAACATACACTCAACCGACTCAATAGCAAGTAGTCTTGTGGCTAATGAAAATAATACGCCAGCATTGTTTCCATTATATGCTGCACAATTTTGGTTAGAAAGAAAGAAAAAAGAACAGCAAGAGCAAGAGCGAGCCATGTGGCTAAGAGAAAAGACCACTCAAGTTAAAGTTGAAACTGCACGGCGAATTGTTCTGCCTGAGTATTATGCAAATTATGCAAATTATGCAAGACAAAGACGAGAAGATAGTGACACCACCATCTTACCTTCTCCTAAACTACCATTAGCACCACCGCGTCGTACCAGAACTAAGTATACGCCGATTTCAAGTCCGCGCGACGATGAAATAACAGTGGCTAAAGAACCTGATCGTAAAAACTCAGTAGGTAAAGGTAATTTTGCGACGGTTAGGGCTACTGAAGGAATACGTTACAGAGCAGGTTCGCAGCCTATTCGTTGTGCAGTAAAAGAAACCCACGCTGAAGCGTATGATCAAATTAGCGATCTTCTTAAAAGAGAAGTAACAGTCTTACGACTGCTTAAGCACCCTAATATAGTAAGATCTTTTAGAGATACAAATAATCCCAGCGCATTCATCATGCCGTTCTTTACAGGAACACTGGATGAACTACTAAGAGACCCAGAAAAATACCCATTATCAACTCATGATCAAGTGGCAATCGCTTCTCAATTGCTTGATGCACTAAGGTATTTGGAAGCAAATGGCGTCGCTCACTGCGATATAAAGCCTGAAAACATTTTATTTGAACCCAGTCCTACTGGTGAGTGTAGCGTTGCGTTAGCAGATTTTGGGCTAGCACGTACTATGCGAAATTCAATTCACAGAAACAGAATTCCTAAACTACCAACTGCATGGGAAAACTGCTATGGCGACTTTGCATGGGTATCTAGAGAACAATGGCGTGGGGAAAATCCTATTAATCACCAAGATGATGTGTATTCTTTAGGCTTAACTCTTTTTTATCTCTTTACCGGCAAAGCAATAAACTATAATTTATGTTTCCCTTTTGCTGAAAACAAAGAAAGAGCACTTAAAGCTGTGCAAGCAAAAGAACCAAACTATAGAAGAAAAGTATATCAAGAGAAAAATATTGCTCATAATATACAAACCTTAATTGAAAGTTGCCTTAATGATAGTTACAAGCAACGCCCTACACCAAGAGAATTATTTGATACATTTACACAACATTTATCAGTTGCTGATAAGTTGCTAAACGGCACCAATCGCAGAATAATGCGAGAACAATATAACCCTAATGACTCTACTGCTTTATCTATTACTTGCGCTCAATTAAATTGCTTTGAAGGTTTTTTTAACACTGAACAACCTTCGGGTTCATTACAACATGACTTAAAAACCTTTCTAACCGAAAAGATACCCTATTATTTCCTGGTTGGCCCACCTGGTTCAGGTAAAACAGCTCACATAATTAATTTTTTACAACAGAAACGTAATACAGCAGGCTTGTTACAAACTAACGATATTAGTTACCTGCCTATTGTGATTGAATTTTCGCAGATGGAATGTAACCAAAGCCTTGATAGGGTTATCATGGCACGTTTAAGAAAACATTATCATTTATCTAAACAAGAGATTGATGGGATTCTTGCTAAAAAAGGCGAGGGGCTCTTGTTTATTATTGATGGTGTTACACAACAACTGCCAGCATTAACACTTTTCAATAAAGCCAAATGTATAGTTACCTCAACACAATCCGAACCAATAGCAACAACTTCTTATAAACGTCATATTATTCAAAATCTTAAGCTTAAGCAAATCATGGATTATTTAGCTGATCGTATAACGCTTACCAGCGATAATGACATGAACCTACAGCGTTGGTGTGACTTTATAAAAGAACTACCTAATACAGCACTGCTTACAGAATTACGTGACCCTGCGTTGCTGATTCTATTCCCGAAATTATTTGCAACATCTTCTCCTGAAGAAAATTTCAAAACATTAAAAAAATATTTAAACTATTCAAAACAAGAACTTTATGCTGTTATCATAAACAAGCTGTTACAGAGAATGCTTGCAATTCTTGAACAAGATATTTATTTTAAAACTTACCCCCAAGTCTATACAAAATTTTTAGCTTATTTATTACCACAAGATGGTATAGAGAAAAATGGTACTATTGAAGACAATTTACAAGAAAGTCTTGTACTTAGTTCTGCTTTGCGACGTGCCAAGTTTTTAAATGAATCTGAAAACCCATGGGGAGATTATTCATTACAAAGATTTGCGCGAGAAGCACATGCAAAGCACGCAACCACAACAAAGCATGGTAAAAAAGGAAAATATTATCCACCCAATACCGAACAAATGCATTACCTGAAAGGCCACCTACCTCGTGTCCTAAGAAGTGTTCATAAAATTCTACCTATTGTTCATCAACAACAGAATGATTTAAATATGCGATTGCTGAATTACATGTGGGTAAAAACATTAATTAACGCATTACAAAACCAAGATATTGATCTCATAGAACAATTGTTAATCAATCTAACACTAGAAAATGAATCCATATTGCTTGAAGAATTTAAAGAACAATGGCAAAAATTAGCAGAAAAGCCTAAAATACCTCTAAATGACTTGCATGTTGCAATTAAAATAAAATTACATTTCCTATTTCCTACGACATTGTCTTGTCCTATGGAAACAAGCGAAATCAGTGCCAGTGACTACGATCACAACAGAGGAATACCATCACGTAAAATTTCTACCAGCATTTCCAACAGCGGCTCATCGTGCTTCATGGATCCTATGGATATTGATTCAGATTCAGAAGAATCGGGGAATGAAAAAAATGATATTGCACAAGTGAACAATGCACCAACGCAGGGCATTGCGAGTCCTACTGTGTTAAGCCCAGCCTATAGTAGTGATAATAGCCCTTTTAGTTCTCAGCATGATTTACTAGTAGGCTCACCTGATTCTGGCCCTGAATCATATGCACCAAACAAAGCACCTGCTTTCTTTAAGCTCTCTCCACCAGCTAGCCCCTCAGGCTCACCAGAAAAACGTACCAGGACCTGTTCATTTCAAAAAATAACAGCCCCTGCTCATCCATCAATGGTTACAACATTAATAAGACAATACGAAAGCTATAGTCGAGATTCAGTAAGCCCATAACTTTTTAATAACGCATCTGTCTTAGCAGGACGACCCCGCAAGGCAATAAATAATTGTTGCGGATCTTGGGTGCCACCTTGCTCTAAAATATTATTTAAATAAGCTTTCCCAGTAGTTTGATCAAACACACCTTTTTCTTCAAACAAAGCGAATGCATCTTGTGCCATGACTTCTGCCCATAAGTAACTATAATAGCCAGCCGCATAGCCACCCGCAAAAATATGCGAGAAACCATGCTGAAAACGATTAAAATTCGGCGGTATCATGACAGCAACTTGTGAGCGTACTTCATTTAAAATGGTTTGAATTTGTTGCTGCGTTTTTTCATCAAATTCACAATGCAAGCGCATATCAAAGAGTGCAAGCTCTAATTGGCGCACTAGTTTCATACCGGCTTGAAAATTTTTGGCGGCAAGCATTTTCTGATACAATTCATTCGGAATTTTTTCACCACTTTCAACATGTGCACTGATTAAATCCAATGCTTGGCGTTGCCAACAAAAATTTTCCATAAATTGACTGGGAAATTCCACTGCATCCCACGGCACACCATTAATCCCTGCAACCGGCGCATAATCAACTTTGGTTAAAATATGATGCAAGGTGTGGCCAAATTCATGAAAAAGGGTAATCACTTCGGAATGCGTAAGTAAAGCGGGTTGATCGCCAAGCGGTTTTGAAAAATTACAGGTTAAATACGCCACCGGTGTTTGGATTTTATCGTGATCGTTCAAACGCACACGGCAGTCATCCATCCATGCACCACCGCGTTTGTGGGCTCTCGCATAAAGATCGAGATAAAATTGCCCACGTAAATGATTTTTTTCATCATAAACCTCATAAAAACGCACATCAGGATGCCAAGTTGCAACATCGTGTTTTTGTTCGACCCGCATGCCAAATAAAGTTTTAATAATGTTAAACATGCCGTGTAATACAGTAGGCTCGGGAAAATACGGGCGTAAGGTTTCTTGCGAAACCGCATAGCGTTTTAAGCGTAATTTTTCAGCATAATAGGCAATATCCCATGAGTGTAACTCATCAACAGCATACTCTTGTTGAGCGTAGGTTTGTAACTCTGCTAATTCATTCAATGCTTGCGGCCGCACACGCCCTGCTAAATCAGTTAAAAACGTAAATACTACCGCGGTTGATTCCGCCATTTTTCTCACTAACGACACATCTGCGTAATTTTCATAGCCTAAAAGGGCTGCCGCTTGCTTTTTTAAACTTAAAATTTGTTGCATAACTTGGCTATTATCCCATTTACCGGCATTAGGCCCTTGATCAGAGGCCCGTGTGCTATACGCAGTATACATTTCTTCACGCAACGCACGATTATCCGCATGCGTAATTACCGCGGTGTAACACGGGATTTCTAAATTTAACAGCCACCCTGGCAAATTTGCATTTTTAGCGGCTTCTTTTGCAGCTAGAAGCGCATGCTGTGGCAAACCAGCTAGTTGTTTTTCATCGGTAATATGTTTTTGCCAGGCATTCGTGGCATCAAGTAAGTTTTGTTCATATTGATTATCCAATTCTGCTAATTTTTGTTGGATCATCGCGAATTGTTGTTTTTTTGCTGGCGCAAGACCCACACCGGCTAATTCAAAATCGCGTAAATCATTTTGAATGACTTTTTGTTGCGCTGCATTAAGCAAGGTGAATTCTTTACTTTCAGCAATTGATTTCACTGCTAAATACAGTTGTTCATTTTGTAATAACTCGGTCGTATATTCTGCTAATTTTGGTAAGGCTTTGCTATACACTTCGCGCAAGGCTTGCGAATTCATCACCGCATTCAAGTGGCTAATCGGTGACCACATATTACTTAAACGATTATCTAACAGTTGCAGCGGTACCATGAGGTTATCCCAAGTATACTGTGATACATCGTTTAATAATGTTGCAATTTTGGCTTTATTTTCGTGTAAAATCTGTTCAAGTGCAGGGATTACCTGTTCTGGTTTAATGCTATTAAATGCAGGTAACGCGGTATTTTTTAACAAAGGATTGTTCATGATTGCCTCAAAAATAATATTAATAGTGAACGAGCGATAGCCAGCGTAATGCTTGCGCTAACAGTAGTTATAAGGTAATGTCATCACATTGGATTTTAATAATCAACCTTTTTTGATAGGTGGTGACATGAAGTCGTTTTTTATTTTTTGTTTTTTTTTGTTCCCTGTTTTTTGTTTTGCCAATATTGATTCAGATACCTTAACTGGCTTACAACCCCGCTCAAATCAAATCACAACCCATACCAGTTTGCCGAGTAAGGAGTTGTTTAATCTAAAACCCAACATGAACTTTGCTGAAGTTAAAAAGCAAGGCATTGTGTTAAAACCTTATATAAAATATATTACCCCAACCGAATATGGTGTTCATGCCTTTTACGGTATGGAATCTTATGAAGCCGAAAACCTACCCAAGATTTTACCCGATCTTGGCTTGATTATTTTAACGTTTAGCCAACATCAACAATTAAAACTAATTCAAGTTGAATCAACCGTTTTCAGAGATCAAGCTAATCTTAAACTCATTAATCAGCGTGTTAAAAAAATAGCTGATCAATTTAGTAAGGTATTCGGTCACTATGAATTAGCTCATCAGCATAATAACTACCATGCAAAACAATTACCGATTTACAAAATGAAAACTGATGATGTTTGGGTTTCGATCACACCGTTAATCAAAGAAAAAACCCAACAGGGCTTTGATGTGGTATACGTAATTAAATATTTTGTGCAAGATACAACAGGTTAAAATAATAAGATTAAAATATTTCGTGGTCTTTCTTATTAGCCTTACGGCCCGTAGCCTGGATCCGCAGGATCCTCACGAAATTATACTATAAAACTTGGTTGATCCGTCATTGCGAGGAGCGCAGCGACGAAGCAATTGTAAGGGTTAGGATCTGCGATTTTGAAAACTTAATAAAACTGTATCTGCTCACCCCCTTTAGCTTTATATTTACCAGAACGTTCAGATTTGGCGAACAACTACAAAAATATTTTTGAGAAAGCGCAGTGTATGAGTTATACATGAGCATTTCGATAAAAGATTTTCGCCGTTTTTAGCCCAAATATGGACGCTCCCTGCTGCGGAGTGAGTAGTTACATAAAACTGGCTAATCGCACCACGGCATTAACTCACATTACCGTTAACATCGCTTTCATTGGCTCTCGCCCCTGGATTGCTTCACTGCGTTCGCAATGACGGAACATTATGTTTATTATACAAATTTCGTGTAGCTTCCTCAGAATCTGGATTGAGTGAAAAATAATATTAGATATTACTGAAATCTTGCGCGCGAAATCCAGGATCGGTGTTTAAAGTGACCACGATCCAGAATTTTGCGAAAGCGATTTAGTGTTATTGAGCCACATTTGCGATATGATACGTTTAATATTAGTCGAGTAAAATCTTAACCTATGTTACAAGCACAACGTTTTATTGGTTTACCTAAAAGCGAATTACTCACTCCCGCGTTAGTAATCGATCGTAAATTATTGCAACAAAACTTGTTAACCATGCAAGCGTTTGCTAAAGCCGCTAAAAAAAACTTACGACCGCATGTTAAAACCCATAAATGTTCTAAACTCGCTAAACTACAATTACAAACCGGCAGCATTGGCATTAGCTGTGCTAAAGTTTCTGAAGCCTTGGCACTCATTGAAAATAATGTTCGGCATATTTTAATCACTTCACCGGTCACGCATCCTACTAAAATTGCGCTGCTAATAAAATGCTTAGAAGACGATCCTGATTTAATCGTCGTGGTTGATAATCTGGAAAATGCCGATGATTTAAATGCGTTTGCCAAACAACAAGATCATCGTTTAAATATTTTAATTGATCTTGATCCGGATTTAGGCCGCACCGGCATAAAATTGAGTGAGACAATAAATTTTGCAAAGAAATTACAAACCTTTCCCTATTTAAATTTACGCGGTATTCAATGCTACTGTGGTAATTTGCAACATATTCCGAGCTTTGAACAGCGCCGTGAGAAAACCCTACACACTATGCGCAAAGCCGCAACTGTGTTTAATGAATTAAAGCAGGCTGGTTTTGCCTTAGATATTTTCACAGGCGGCGGCACTGGCACTTATGACATTGATAGCGAAATCCCCGAAATGACCGAAATTCAGCCAGGATCTTATACTGTGATGGATGCCGATTATTTTCGGCTGCAATCTAAGCATGATCAGCATTTTACTGCTTTTAAACCTGCCATGACGCTATTAGCCAATGTAATCAGCCATAATCACGTTGATCATGTCACTATTGATGCGGGGTTAAAAGCACTTTATTACGATGCAACACCACCATTGGTCATCAACCCGGCCAGCCAAGGTTTAATTTATGAATGGGGTTATGGCGATGAGCATGGTAAGTTACTGAATCCACAACACGCCCCCTTACCCTTAAACAGCATGATTGAGCTAATGGTAGCGCATTGTGATCCCACCATTAATTTGTTTGATCACTTCTTTGTGACTCACGATAATGTGGTTATTGATGTGTGGCCGATTGATTTGCGCGGAAAATCACAGTAACACTGGCATAGCAACACATTTTACGCGACAATAATCGGCGTTAATAAGAAAGTTTGGAGTCACCATGCCAACCCCTCAAAATCTCGCTAATGCTATTCGTGCTTTAAGCATGGATGCCGTGCAACAAGCAAATTCTGGTCACCCTGGCATGCCGATGGGCATGGCTGATATCGCGCAAGTACTATGGAACGAATTTTTGCAACATAATCCGCTTGATCCGACCTGGCCTAACCGTGATCGGTTTATTTTATCCAACGGCCATGGATCGATGCTGCATTATGCGTTATTACATTTAAGTGGTTATGATTTATCCCTGGGTGATTTGAAAAATTTTCGCCAATTGCATTCCAAAACACCCGGCCATCCTGAACACGGCTTAACCCCAGGCATCGAAACTACAACCGGTCCTTTAGGCCAAGGGCTTGCTAATGCGGTTGGCATGGCGATTGCACAAACACAGCTGGCCGCAACCTTTAATCGTGACCACTTTAATTTATTCGATCATTTTACCTATGTATTCGTGGGGGATGGTTGTTTAATGGAAGGCATTTCACATGAGGTATGTTCACTTGCCGGCACCTTAGGCTTAGGTAAGTTAATTGTTTTATACGATGATAATGGTATTTCAATTGATGGCGAAACCAAACATTGGTTTACCGATAATACGCCCGAACGTTTTAAAGCCTATGATTGGCACGTGATTGATAACGTTGATGGGCATGATCCACAACAAATTAAAGAGGCTATTACTGCAGCAAAAAATAACCAAACACAGCCTAGTTTAATTTGTTGCAAAACCACAATCGGTTTTGGCGCGCCAACACTTGCTGGCACTGCTAAATCACACGGCGCACCGTTAGGGGAAGCCGAAATTGCCGCAACTCGCGCGCAAATTCATTGGCCACATGCTGCGTTTGAAATACCCGATGAAATTTATCACGCATGGGATGCGCGTGAAAAAGGCCAACAATTACAACTTCGGTGGCAACACTTATTTGCTGATTATCAACAACAATACCCTGAGTTAGCTCATGAATTACAGCGTCGTTTAAATCAAAAATTACCTGCAAATTGGCAAAATTGTGTTAATGATCTTATTAAAAACATTGCCGAAAAAAATGGTAAGACTGCAACGCGCAAATCTTCACTACAATGCATTGAATCTTTTAGCAAGGTATTACCGGAATTAATAGGTGGCTCTGCTGATTTAACTGGTTCTAATTGCACGCTGTGGAAAAATGCTAAGACTTATTCTAAACAAGATCGCAACGGTAATTACATTTATTATGGCGTGCGTGAATTTGGCATGAGTGCAATTGCCAATGGCATAGCACTTTACGGCGGTTTAATCCCATTTGTGGGCACCTTTTTAACGTTTAGCGATTATGCGCGCAATGCCGTGCGCATGAGTGCCCTGATGCAACAGCGGGTTATTTTTGTTTACACCCACGATTCAATTGGGTTGGGTGAAGATGGCCCAACGCATCAACCAATTGAACATGTGAGTATTTTACGCCTAACACCGAATTTAAACGTGTGGCGCCCAGCTGATAGCACGGAAAGTGCAATTGCCTGGCAAATGGCGATTGAATCGACCACAACACCGAGTGCTCTTTTATTTTCACGGCAAGATTTATTGGAAATAAAACGTGATAAAACTTGCATTGCCAATATTAAACATGGCGGTTATATTCTCAAAGAAGCAAGCAGCGAACTTAAATTTATTTTAATCGCCACCGGCTCTGAAGTAGAGTTGGCACTGGCTGCTGCTGAAAAAAATCCGCATATTCGCATTGTTTCAATGCCATGTTGTGAAGTATTTGATCATCAAGAACAAGCTTATAAAGATTCCGTTTTACCACCTCAGATCACCCAACGTTTAGCGATTGAAGCCGCCTCGCCTGACTACTGGTACAAATATGTTGGCATTAATGGTAAAGTACTCGGCATTAATCGCTTTGGTGAATCAGCGCCTTACGCTGAAATTTATGAGGCATTCGGTTTTACTGTTGAAAATATTTTAGTTGAACTTGAGAATTGGAGATAACAATGACGATAAGAGTTGCAATCAATGGTTATGGTCGTATTGGCCGCAATGTATTACGCGCCCATTACGAAAGTAATAAAAAACATAATTTAGAAATTGTTGCCATTAACGATTTGGGTGATTTAAACACCAATGCGCATTTAACCCGCTACGATACCGCGCACGGCAAATTTCCTGGCGAAGTTGATGTTGAGGGCGAATACTTAGTCGTTAACGGTGATAATATTAAAGTTGTATCCGAACGCGATCCCAATAAATTACCGTGGGCTGATTTAAACATTGATGTGGTTTTAGAATGTACTGGTTTATTTACCAGTAAAGAAAAAGCACAAGCTCATCTTAATGCGGGTGCTAAAAAAGTGATTATTTCTGCACCGGCAACCAATGCTGATGCAACCATTGTGTTTGGTGTTAATCATAATACGTTATCGGCAAAACACACGATTATTTCTAATGCTTCTTGCACCACTAATTGCTTAGCACCTGTCGTTAAACCCTTGCATGAAAAAATCGGTGTGGTGAATGGCTTAATGACCACCGTACATGCCTATACTAACGATCAAGTGTTAACGGATGTTTACCACAGCGATTTACGCCGCGCACGCAGTGCAACCCATTCTATGATCCCAACTAAAACCGGTGCGGCAGCGGCTGTTGGTTTAGTCTTACCTGAGTTAGCTGGTAAATTAGATGGCTTTGCTATTCGCGTGCCAACGATTAATGTTTCTGTTGTTGATTTAACGTTTGTTGCTGCACGCGATACCAGCGTGAAAGAAGTCAATCAAATCATGCACGATGCCGCTAATGGCGAATTAAAAGCCGTGTTAAACGTTAATCACGATCCCTTAGTTTCAGTGGATTTTAATCACAACCCAGCTTCATCAACGTTTGATGCAACCCAAACCAAAGTCATTGATCGCACTGTGAAAGTATTGGCTTGGTATGATAATGAGTGGGGTTTTTCAAACCGCATGTTAGATACGACGATGGCATTGATGCAAGCGAAGTAATTGTGGAAATTAAGGTTCTGCAATTTTTGCAGAGCCTTAACATATCCTTTTGCAATAAAATAATAAGAGCGCAAACGACTCTCCTCAATAGGTGAAAAACAGGTATAAAATAGGTTCCTTTTATACCTGTTTTATACTATAATAGGTGTATTATGCAGTAAAATAGATCTATTTTTATGAATGATAACTTATACCGGATCTCTTTCCCATCTCATCAATCTCTTAAAGATCTTAATATTGAACAAGCACTACGCGATCCAGAAATCATATCTGCATTAGCAAAAGCAGATAATGCTTATTTGCATTGGGAAGAATTGCAACATAAAAGCTGGATACCAGCAAATTTTCAGACAAATAAAGAAATATTCTGGCATCTATTACGTTTTAAGCGCTATTCTGAATCAATCACAACACCAATTAAAGATCAGCATGGTAAATTTTTTACGATCAATACCAAAAATTATGCTGAATTCTTGCATATTATTGATAAAGAAATGGCAGGAAATTTTATGGGAATTCCACCACTGTCATCAGTAAATAAAGAACTATTCATAACTAGAAACCTCATTGAAGAATCGATTGCATCTTCACAATTAGAAGGCGCAAATACTTCACGCGCTGCTGCAAAAAGGATCTTACTTGAGGGCAGAAAAGCGACTAATTTTAGCGAACAAATGATCATTAATAATCACCAGGCCATGTTAAAAATAGAACAAGAATTTTATAAGCAGGATTTATCGCTGGAATTACTTTACGAGTTGCATTCTATTATTACCTATAAAACATTAGACCAAAACAAGCAAGCGAAATTACGTGAAACCTTTAATGAAAAAGGTGAAAGATTAAAAGTAATACCTTGGCAGGATGACCGTGTTGCGTATGTTACACCTGATAAAGCATTTGTAGAAAATGAGCTCCCTAAGCTCATTAATTTTGGGAATAATCAAGAACAAGAAAAAATTTATTTTATCCATCCTTTAATTAAAGGCATTATGTTACATTTTTGGGTTGGCTTATTGCATCCATTCGAGGACGGTAATGGTCGTTTAGCGAGAATATTATTCTATTGGTATATGTTAAAACATGAATACTGGGCATTTAAATATTTTTCATTATCTGAAAAAATAAAAAAATCGCCTAAACAATATGCCATGGCATATATTTATAGTGAACAAGACATGAATGATCTAACCTATTTTATCCACTATAATATCGAAAAATTAAAATTCGCAAGAAATGATTTTCAGGACTTTATAAAACGCAAACTTAATGAAAACAAAGTTAATACTTTTAAAAAGCAAGAAGAATATCAACTCAATGAACGACAAACTAAATTATTACGTTATTTTAATCAAGCAATGCAAGAAAGAACCAATCTTAGCGCCTATCAAAAACTTTATCTTGTAAAAAAACCAACAGCTATTTTAGATTTAAAAAGTTTAATCGAAAAAGGATTTTTGATTAAAAAAAGACTGGGGCGTAATACTTACTATTATCCAACTCATAAGGTAGAGCAATTTTTCACTAATTAACACACTTTGTATCTCTTCAGCAAATTTGAAGGTGAATTTACCAAGAACGTTCAGATTTGGGCGTTCCTATCTACAGGGTGAATAGTTACCACACTTTTAACCTTGATACTGCGGCTTCACTGCTGTGTGGTGCCAATAGCTTTGCACCATAAACACTATTCATGGCATTCGGGAAAGCCATCCACGGTTCTACACAAAAGAAAGGTTTTTCGGGCATATGATAAAGCTGCAAATAATCAAAATCGGTTTGTAATTGTAATTTGAATTGATCACCAAATTTTAATTGTACGCTTTTATCTGTTGTTAACAAATATAAGCTTTCATTGATAGCAGGATCGGCCAAACAAACAGGGATTTTCGGTAACGCTTGTGTGCCAATTAAATCAGTAAAGTCTTTGTTATAACGAAAACGTTTTTCTGCATTAAACGTTAAAAAAGTATTTCCTTTATCAGCGACAGAAAAATAAGGATGAAAACCCGCATAATACGGCATCACTTTATTATCACAATTAAAATACTGTTGCTCGCAAATTAATTCATTTTCGAATAATGTATATTTTAAAATTACTTTGAAATGAAAAGGATATTGTTTATAGGTGCCTTTAGAATCAGTTAATTGTAACTCAATGCTATTTTCTTGCACTTTATTTACTTGCCAAGCTAAATAGGGCGCAAACCCATGAATCGGCAAATGATAAATCGCACCATCATATAAATACGCACCATATTCTTGATTACGTGCAATCCGCGCACAAATCGGAAAAATAAAAGGCCAACCGCCAATTAAATCATCGTAATCATCATCCCAATAATTATCGTGGCAATATAATAATTCCTGCCAATGATTGTTAATTAAAAATTGTAATGAACAAGCACTGCCGCCTTTTGCGGGCACAAAGGTCATGCTACTGCTAGCTGTGGCAATCGTGTGTTTTTGCATGGTCATCTCAGTTTGAGGAAGATTATAACAGGTTATAATAATTATTATAACCTGTTATAATATATCTTTAACTTATTGTTTATATTTAAATTATCTTTTAAGTAATAAAGAACAATTAAAAAAAATCATTATAACATGTTACAATTTGTATTATAACATGTTACAATTTGTATTATGAGCGCTAAAATCAATCCTATCCAAAAATTTTTATTAGATCATATCCCACAACATCCCAATGATATTGTGGCTTTTGCCGCTAAAAAATGCTTCGTTACAAGAATGACGATCCATCGTCATCTTAAAACACTCTTACAAGCAAATAAAATCATCAAAACAGGTACCACTAAAAATACCCGCTATCACCTCAGTGAAACTAATAATAGAAACTTATCTTTTAAGATCACCGTGGGACTTGATGAATCTACTCTTTGGATTGATTATTTTAAAAATAGTGCTTTAAAAAATAACCTTGATGATATCTTACATTATGGTTTTACAGAAATGTTTAATAATGCGATTGATCACTCACAAGGTAGCCGCATCAATGCCAGTATCCATTATGATAAAGATTATATTACCATGACTATCAGTGACAATGGTATCGGCATTTTTGAAAAAATAAAACGATCTTTTTGTCTTATTGATTACCAATCAGCATTACTAACTGTTAGTCTTGCTAAGAACACCACTGATCCAAGTAAACATTCAGGGCAAGGTATTTTCTTCACTTCAAGAATGTTTGATATTTTCACACTACAAGCTAACAATATTACCTATATAAAAAATAATGTTACTGATGATTGGAGTGTGGATTACCTAACAAAAACGACAAAAGGAACAAATGTTATCTTACAAATTAATCCGCACACTACTCGTGAAATTAATACTGTTTTTGGTAAATATACCAATACTGAAAGCGGTAATTTTGAATTTGATAAGACCGAAACTTTGGTTAAATTGGCTGATTTTAATCGCGATAAATTTATTGCACGATCTGAAGCTAAAATGATTGTTGCATCATTAAAAGACTTTGCCAAAATTACCTTTGATTTTCGTGATGTGCGGTTAGTGGGACAAGGTTTTGTGGATGAAATTTTTCGCGTGTATCAAAATCGTCATCCGCATGTGATTTTAAGCTATGTTAATGCAAATGAAAATGTGCGCTTTATGATTGAGCGTGGTTTGCCGCGTGACCAAAGTTAAAATGAAAAAGGAAGAGAGCGATACGCTTCCTCTTCCCTTTTCTACCAGCACTCTTGTTAATATTTTTACTGCTGGCATGTTAGCTACTTTTTGTAAGCGTAATATGACGATTAAAATTTTTAGGTAACAAGCTTGTTACCTAAAAATTTACAGCGATTCCCGCCATAATGTCTGATTACTCAAATCTGATTGTTCCCAGCTACAGCGGGAATTGCTGAAAAATGTATCAAACTAGTGCAGTAATAAGCTATAATAGCCGCCATGGATAAAAGACTGCATATATTAATTGTCGATGATGATCCCGATATCTGCCAACTATTAAAAGATTTTCTGGATAAGCATTGCTACAAAGTGAGCATTTGTCACCATGGTGATGAAATGCGCAGTCTGCTTGCGCGCGAAAAAGTCGATCTCGTCTTATTAGATATTATGTTACCAGGCGAGGATGGTTTTACCCTGTGTCGTAAAATACGTGAGAAATACACCACACCAATCATTATGTTAACAGCTGTTAACACTGAAACTGACATAGTTGCCGGCCTTGAAACTGGGGCAGATGATTATGTGGCCAAACCGTTTAGCCCACGCCAATTACTGGCGCGCATTAAAGCGGTTTTACGCCGCACAACACAACAAGTCATGCATCCTAGTGATTCAGATGGCAAACTTATGCCGTTGCCTATTATTAAATTTATTAATTGGAAACTAGATCAAAACAAACGTCGCTTAACAGCTCCTGATGGTTTAGTTGTGCCACTTTCAGCCGGCGAATTTGATTTGTTGTTAGCTTTTGTAAAAAATTCACAACGGGTCTTAACCCGTGATCAACTTTTAGATTTAACTCGGGAAAGAGAAGCCAGTCCTTTTGATCGTACTATCGATGTGCAAGTCGGCCGTTTACGACGTAAAATTGAGGAAGATCCTAAAAATCCTAAAATCATTAAAACCATTCGCGGCGGTGGTTACCAATTTTCAGCAAAAGTTGAGATAGATACGGAATAGTGATGTTTAAAAAATTTAGATTATTCCCCAGTAGCATGGGCCGCCAAACCTTCGTATTACTCTTTATTGGTTTTTTAGTGATCCAATTTGCCGGGTTCTTTACTTACGACATGTATCATCGTTATATTTTAAGCAACCCTGGGCGCAGTGAGGTAGCTAACCGGGTTACACAAATTGCACGTATCGCACAAGTAGTCCCCAGAATTGAATTAGAAAATATTATTCAAGCAGTAAACAGTGCTGATTTAACCTTAACACTGGTTGATTCACCCAATCCAAAAGCCATGCAGTTAAAAACTTTTTACCCTCATCAACTACATAATTTAATTGATAATTTTAAAGATAATAATTTTGAAATATCGTTGCATTTGGATATTGGCTCTTGGTTAAATATTAAAGGATCATTTATCCAAGCGAATCGTTTAATTATTTTTTTTACTGTAACAACTTTATTATCGATGGCCGCAGCCTCTTTTTTATTGTGTGCTTGGGCAGTACGGCGCCTTGCGATACCTCTAATGAATTTTTCTAATGCCGCAAAGCGACTGGCTATTGATGTAAATGCTCCTTCTCTGCAAGCTGCAGGACCAATTGAAATAAAACAAGCAGCGCGCGCTTTTAATGAAATGCAGCAGCAATTAAAACAATTAATTACTAATCGCACCCAAATACTCGCCGCCATTTCACATGATTTGCGAACCCCCATTACCAAATTAAAATTACGCGCTGAGATGCTGGAAGACCAAACACAATATGAAAAAATCATTGCTGATTTAAACGATATGGAAAGTATGATTAGTGCCACACTTGATTTTGCAAGAGATGATTATCATGATGAACTCATGGAACGCTTTGACTTAAACGCTTTGCTTGATTCTATTTGCAACGATTTAATTGATATTGGCCGCGACATTACCTATCACGCACGTGAAGAACGAATTGCCTATTTTGGCAGGCCCAATGCACTGAAACGTGTTTTTAATAATTTAATTGAAAATGCTGTTAAATACGGTAAACAAGCTGATGTCACCTTAATTGAACGTGTAGATCATTTAATTATTGAAATACAAGATCAAGGACCCGGTATTCCTGAAAATCAACTTGAAAAAGTCTTTGAACCTTTTTATCGCATTGAACGCTCACGTAATAAAGATACCGGCGGTACAGGTTTGGGGCTTGCCGTTGCCCGAGAAATTATTCGCAGCCAAGGTGGTGATATTATCTTAAGTAATTTACATGAAGGTGGGTTATTAGCAACGATTACTTTGCCTAATAATAAGACCACACTGGATCGAATTTAAATATCATTGTAATTATATGATTTAGGTAACTGCTCACTCCGTAGCGGGGAACGTCCATCTTTGGGCTAAAAACGG
>CAYGTS010000044.1:0-17202 GCA_964352905.1 uncultured Legionellales bacterium
TTAATGTGAGATTGCCCAAATATGGCTGTTCCTCGCTACACCGGGAATTGCTGCCATTTAGATGACTTTACTATGAGAGATAATATGCAAACTTTGGATTTATCGGCCCACAAAATAGTACCCGTGATTGTGAATATTGAGATGGATTATCTTGATAACATGATCAATGCATTTTTAGAAGCCGGCTTAAAGATTATTGAAATAACTTTGCGCAACGAGAATGCCTTAGCTGCGATTAAACACGTTGCTAAACATTACCCTGCAATGACCTTAGGTGCCGGTACCATTTTAAACAAATCACAATTTCAAGCGGCAATTGATCATGGCGCGCAATTTTTTGTAAGCCCGGGTTTTACGCCACAATTATGTGAATTTGCACGAATCAATAAACTCATTTATTTGCCTGGGATTAACAGCGTTTCTGAAATGATGCAAGTTGCAGAATATGGCATTAGCGTACAAAAATTTTTCCCAGCTGAATTATCCGGTGGCATTAAGCGTTTGCAAGCTTTTGCACAAGTCATGCCACATATTCATTTTTGTCCTACTGGTGGGATTAATGGCAATAATTATTTAGATTATTTAGCCCTGCCGAATGTAAAGATGGTGGGGGGTAGTTGGTTATTGCCACCTAAGCTTGCTAAAACCAGCGATTGGCAAGATATTACCCAAACAATTAAAACGACTTTGCAGCGTATAACGGCATAGCCAAAATAGTGGGCGTTCTGGTAAATATAAAGCTAAAGGGGGTGAGCAGATACCTTGTGCTAATGTCGTCTTACCCGTTTGTCGCGGGCCAAGGATAGCTACCACTGGCGAAGTGTGGAATGCTTGATTTAATTTTTCAAGATAAGCGTTTCTTTCCATTCTTACACCATGAAAATTGTAACTTTATATTACCATTTTCATGGTGCAATGCCGGCATAGCAACCTTTTTCGTAGCTACTTACGCTTTTTAGCTTATGCTTAATTTAGCTACATTTAGCTCATGCTCTAAAAGGGCTAAGGACGAGCTGTAGCAACTTCACTAGGTGATTTATGAGTATTGTTTACATCTGACTTCAGCTTATTTATCCAAGCAATAAAGCTTTTCTTAGAAGTCGTAGGGCTATTCCTATTAAAAAAAAGATCCCACGTAGGATTCCGACGAGAAGTGAATAATTTTTTGTTAATATTATCCTCATAGAATTTTTCTATAGCGGTCAGTTTATCTTCTTTCCTAGCTATCTTTTCTAACTGTGCAGTAAAAGCATTTCGTGCAACTTGTACGCCTATCCTTTTAGAAAATTTACATGATAACAAAGATGGATCGTTCTCAAAATTTTCTAATGAATAATATTTCTGCAAGTATTCGTAGATGTTGTTTCCAACCTGCACTATTTTATTACGAACCGTTTCGTAAGGAGAAAAAGTTTTACGACAACGGGTTTGTTTGTGTGGCTCAGGAAAAGCAGGGTTGTTGTGAATTTCGTAAGTAACCTTCGTTTCAAGACTGCCATTTTCTAATGCTTTATACGTGCTAAGAGCATCACTGATCATTTTTAGATAGGCCCAAATTTCACTCGCATTAAGACGGCGCAATTGATCTTCATGAGAATAGCTATTCAAAAAAGATGACCAATTAACTCCTTGCTCCCACTGTTCATTGTCCTTACGCCCTATTGTGACCCATTTACCACCTTCCTGTTTTTCCTCCCATTCTTTATAAGTAGTTTTTCCAATTATTAACCAGTTATCACTCATACTTTACTCACTATTATTTAAATTATTTGAAATTTATTACAACATCTGAATACATTATGCGCATTTTAGCCTTTTTGAATATCTTATACAAGTAGTATTTGGTAATATGTTGGTAATATTTTCTCATCTACTTACGCTTTTTAGCTTATATTTAGCAACGTTCAGATCCCGCTTTTGCGAGAGCATGTTTGGCATTCCCCACTTATTATCTTCATCCATGTTTTATTGCACCCTAGGCGCTGCTGGCCTAGCAGATACAGTGAAGAATTGATCAGCAATTCCGCTGTAGCTGGGAACAGCCATATTTGGGCAACCTCACGCTAAAAATCCCAAAAAATGTGCTCATGTATCATGCATAAACTCCGCTATTTTTTGAAATTTTTAGCGTGACCTTGCTTCAAATCTGACTATTCTTGAGTAATAAGACATTACGGCGAGAATCGCTGCACTTGCGCTAAAATTTTTTTGCGTGCAAATAACAATTGCCAACGCGAACCGCCTACTTGTTGCCACAGTACGCTTGCGCGCATGCCAGCTAAGAGTAGGGCGCGGCATTGGCTAGCGTGTTCTGCAACGTGTAAAAATTCAGGGCGGCCAATAATTTTAACTTTAAGTGGCAAACTGCCCACAGTATTTTTATAAAGATCGGCTAATGAATCAATCACATTGCTATGCTAAGATTATTTAGCCCTGCCGAATGTAAAGATGGTGGGGGGTAGTTGGTTATTACCGCCTAAGCTTGCTAAAACCAGCGATTGGCAAGATATTACCCAAACAATTAAAACGACGTTGCAGCGTATAACGGCATAGCCCAAATAGGGGCGTTCCCTGCTACGGAGTGAGTTACGACAAAAATTCAACAAGAGGAATGCATTCTATATTAGTAGCTAATTTAAATCGCTTATCACCAACGTAAATAACATAAAGTTTATCAAGCTTTAAATCATCGCTGGCGATTCGCATTGAAGGGGTTAATTTAGGAGCTTTAGTATATTTAAATTCAAAACCTAAACGCTTGCTACCTTTAACAATCAATAAATCAAGTTCGGCTTGATTATGCGTTGCCCAAAAATAACAATCTTCAGCATCTATTTGTAAATGTCGAATCACTGATTCAAGCGCAAATCCTTCCCATGATGCGCCTAACTTTGGGCTTGTTAATAATGCTTGATGAGTATCTATGCCTAATAAAGTGTGATAAATGCCACTATCCCGAAAATAGACTTTAAACGACTTGACTTGCCGTTTAGCGATATTTTCATACCATGGTTGCAACTGTCGCATCATAAATGTTCCTGTGAGAATATCTAAATATTTTCTCACGGTGTTGTGGGCAAGATCTAATGAATTGCCTAACTCACTGGCATTAAAAATTTGACCATGCGAATGGGCTAACATCATCCAGAATCGTCGTAAATTTTGTGCTGGTATTTTAATGCCAAGATTAGGAATATCTTGTTCTAAAAATGTTTTAATATAATCCATGCGCCATTGATTACTGTCACGATCGGTTTTAGCCAAATAAGAGAGAGGAAATCCGCCTCGCAACCAAAGCTGCTTGAATTCATGTGTTTCCTCGTATGAAAAAGGCATTAACTCCATATATCTGATGCGCCCCGCTAAAGATTCAGAGCTTTGTGAAATAAGCTCTCTAGAGGCACTGCCTAAAATAAGAAAATGCCGTGGCTTTTTTTGATCGACCAACACTCTCAATACCGGAAATAAATCAGGGAGTCGTTGGATTTCATCAATGACGATAGAGCCAGTGAGATCTTCCAGGGCTAGCATGGGATCATGTAACCGCTGCAAATCTAAGGGATTTTCTAAATCAAAATAACAAACATGGCTACCATTTTGCTGGCGAAAGTATTCCTGTGCTAATGTCGTCTTACCCGTTTGTCGCGGGCCAAGAATAGCTACCACTGGCGAAGTGTGGAATGCTTGATTTAATTTTTCAAGATAAGCGTTTCTTTCCATTCTTACACCATGAAAATTGTAACTGTATATTACCATTTTCATGGTGTAATGCCGGCATGTCAACCTTTTTTGTATCTACTTACGCTTTTTAGCTTATATTTAGCGTATCTGCTCACCCCCTTTAGCATATATTATATGTGGCCTTGCCTCAAATCTGGCTGTTCTTGAATAATCAGACATTACGGCGAGAATCGCTGCACTTGCGCTAAAATCTTTTTGCGTGCAAATAACAATTGCCAACGCGAACCGCCTACTTGTTGCCACAGTACGCTTGCGCGCATGCCAGCTAAGAGTAGGGCGCGGCATTGGCTAGCGTGTTCTGCAACGTGTAAAAATTCTGGGCGGCCAATAATTTTAACTTTAAGCGGCAAACTGCCCACGGTATTTTTATAAAGATCGGCTAACGAATCAATCACATTGCTATGATACGGGCTAAAATAGTCACGCTTGCTTTGTGCGAGTTGAATGCCCTGTTGCATTTGTGTGACTAATTTCTTATTACGCATTAGGGAACGTTCCAGATTGATTAAACATGCAAAATAGGTGCGCACTTCTAAGGTAACTTTACTCGGCTGATCACTAAAAATTTTGCGTAATACATGTAACCCATAGCGAAGATTTGCCGTGTTGCCAAAAATCGCATCAATATTCGGTGAATCGATTACAAAAATTGAATCGATACTGCTATGAAAAGCCTTTTCATCACACTGTCCTGCATACGCAAGATCAGCAACCAGCCCACAAGCTTGGGCGATAGCTGCTAGTGCAATCGTAATAGGGTAGAAATCTTTCGCCAAAATTAAACCTCGCTAGTAACTGCTCACTCCGTAGCAGGGAACGCCCATATGTGGGCTAAAAACGGTGAAAATCTTTTATCGAAATGCTCATTTATAATTCATAAACTGCGCTTTCTCAAAAACATTTTCGCCGTTTTTATCGCCAAATCTGAACGTTCTGGCCAATATAAAGCTAAAGGGGGTGAGCAGATACCCTCGCTAAACAATAATACCACCGCCTAAGCAGTGACTGCCGTCATAAAATACCACTGATTGGCCGCTAGTAACAGCGCGTTGTGGATTGCTAAAACGAATGTGTAATTGTTGATCGCTGATTTTAATGATTTCACAAGCTTGATCAGCTTGGCGGTAGCGAATCTTGCAATGACATTTAAGTGGTAAGTTTGGCGCAATGCCGGCTATCCAATGCACCTGCTCGCAGATTAATTCATGACGATATAACTTAGGATTAGCTTGCCCTTGCCCAACTAGCAGTTGGTTTTTATTCAGATCTTTAGCTAGCACATACCATGCACCTTGGTCGTGTGTTTTTAAACCACCAATGCCAATGCCTTGGCGTTGGCCAATTGTATAAAACATTAACCCCTCATGACGGCCAATAATATCACCGTTTTCTGTCACAATATCACCAGGTTGGCTTAAGACATAGTTTTGCAAAAACGTTTTAAACTTACGTTCACCAATAAAACAAATACCAGTGCTATCTTTTTTAGCATGATTAGTAAAATGTAATTTTTCTGCCAGTTTGCGCACATCTGGTTTAGTTAATTCGGCTAATGGAAAAATACTTTTTGATAATTGATATTGGTTTAAACGATATAAAAAATAACTTTGATCTTTATTATCATCGTGTGCTTTGTGTAATTCAAAATGATCATTTTGGGTAAGTAACTGCGCGTAATGACCCGTGGCAATTTTATCGGCGTGTAATTCGGTTAAAGCATAATCTAAAAACGCTTTAAATTTAATTTCTTGGTTACAGATAATATCAGGATTAGGCGTACGACCCGCACGGTATTCTGCTAGAAAATATTCAAATACACGATCCCAGTATAAATCAGCAAAGTTAACGCTAGTAAAGGGGATATCAAGATCAGCGCAAATCAAGCGCGCATCCTGCAAATCCGCAGTAGCCGGGCAGTGTTCATCATTTTCATCCCAATTGCGCATAAAAACGGCATGAACTTGGTAACCTTGTTGTTTTAATAAATAGGCTGAAACAGCGGAATCCACACCGCCGGATAGCCCAATGATCACTTTCATGAACAAACTCGCAAAAGCGGGTATTTTAGCCTATCTTTGGGGTGGCTGCTACTGTCGTTTTTGGAGCTGTTTTTTCCTGAATAATGATTGCAATACGAGCTGCATCACGCGATCCATCTGAAATAACGGCAGGCTGCCCATCTTTACCCGGCATCCCAACCAGATAAAGATTATCAACGTTGGTGTTTCCTGCAGTATGTTGCGGAATATCATTTCCTGCATCAGGAAGAAGCGCTGTTAAATAAGGAAAGCTACGTGTATAACCAGTTGCGTAAATAATTTTGTCATACTCACTTTCTGCATGCTGTTGTTGTTCTTCACCAGTACCAAAAGTTAATATTACCTCTGAATCATTTTTTTCCTGTCCTGCCAATCTAGGCAAATTTGTTACTCCAGCTGTTGAAGGCTTTAATTGTTCTAAACGTTGCTGATCATGTTGCGGGCTTGCTGAAAAAAAAGCATCATCACCGCGATTTGCCCATGCGATATCAACGTTAGATGTCGTTAAATTGTCACTGATTTTTTTGGCGAGCGTCGTGTATCCTTTATACTTTAATAGGTTAATTAAGGCATTCGTTTCTTTTTTAGTAAAAGCCAAATTGTTCCAATCATTTTTGCTTAAATCAATTGCCTGAATTTTTTGTAATACAGCTAATTGTGAAAGATCTCTTTTCATGCTGAGTAGTTGGATCTTTTTTAACGTTTGGATCTCTTTTTCAGTAAAACCTCTTAGAGGAAAACGGGTTTGTTTTAACGTTTCTACAATTGATGCCGCAGAAAGGCCAGAACCGACAACCAAGTGTTTGCCGGGTTGTGTTACTTGCTTAAAAAAACGACTATGAGTGTGATGTGGTTTTTTAGTTAATGTTTTTTCTGGGAAACGTTCAGCGGTTCTCGGGCCGGCACAAACGAGAGTATAGTCACATTCAATCTGCTGAGTGTGCTTTAGGCAATTGCTATCAGATAATTTATCTTTTAACTGACTAAGATTGTGATCATTTAAAAAAGCAATGAGCGATTCAACTTCTTTTTTATAAAATGGCAATGATTGCCACTTTTTTTCAGCGAGATTAATGGTTTTAATTTTATTAAATAATAAATGATTGCTTGGCATATGGTGCTTGCAAAACTCTTTTAATTTAAATAGATCAGCATAAGTAAAATTGGCTAATGCTGTAATTGCAAATTGTTTCATTTCAATACTAAAGCTATCATTTGCTTTTGAAACTTGCGTGACCGCCGTATTAAATTGAATATTAAGATTAAAAATCTTAGCATAAGTGGCCATTACTTTTAATAATTGCGCGCGTGAAAGGTGAGTTTTAGGCGTAATATTGGCTTTTTCATGTTTATTCAAATAGCTAATAACCTGATCTAAGCCTGGCATTTCCACTTCAGATAATGGTTGTAATAATCTAAAATCATCTGGCACATAGCGCCATGAACTACCAGGAATATCGCTGGCTTCGATTACCTGGTAGTCAATTCCTGCTTGCTGTAAATGATAGGCGGCGGCTAAACCGGATGGCCCAGCGCCAATGATGGTGACAGTTCTTTGAGTTGTATACATGCTCGTCATCCTCGTTCTTATTATTTATGAAGCCTTGATTAAGCTTTGAGTAATAACAGTAACGAATAACAAATCCGATGTGAAATTGATGCTTTTAATGATTTTGATAGAGAAAATCTATGTAACTATTCACCCTGCAGATGGGAACGCCCATATTTTGGGCGATAAATTTCCCTTGCAAAACCAACCAATTAGCTGTACGCTGCTCGGTTATTTTTAACCGATAGGAGCGTCCTCAATGCAGATTCTCCAAGAAGCATTAACCTTTGATGATGTTTTACTCGTCCCACAACTCTCTGAAATCTTGCCACGCGATGTTAATTTAGCGACGCAGTTAACGCGCGATATCACTTTAAATATCCCGCTGTTATCTTCTGCCATGGATACCGTAACCGAAGCACGTTTAGCAATTGCGCTTGCTGAAGACGGTGGCATGGGTTTTATTCATAAAAACATGACGGTTGAAGAGCAAGCACGCCAAGTGCGCAAAGTGAAAAAATTTGAAAGTGGTATTGTGCGCGATCCCATTACCGTATCGCCAGATATCACGGTTGGTGCGTTGCTGCGTATTACGCATGCTAATAATATTTCCGGTGTACCAGTAGTTGAAGGCAATAATTTAGTTGGTATTGTCACCAGTCGCGATGTGCGTTTTGAAACCAATTTAGATCAACCCATTTCCAAAGTCATGACACCTAAAGAGCGCTTGGTTACGGTTAAAGAGGGCGCAAGTAAAGAAGAAATTCTCGGTTTATTGCAAAAACACCGCATTGAAAAAATTTTAGTGATCGATGATCATTTCCATTTAAAAGGCATGATTACGGTTAAAGATATTCAACGTGCCAAAGATAAACCACTTGCGTGTCGTGATGAATCGGGGCAATTACGCGTTGGTGCAGCAGTTGGGGTATCAGCAGACAGTGATGATCGCATTGCGGCGTTAGTAGAAGCAGGCGTTGATGTGTTGTTGGTGGATACTGCGCATGGGCATTCTAAGGGTGTGATCGATAAAGTAAAGTGGATCCGCAGGCAATATCCCAATGTCTCATTAATTGCCGGTAATATTGCCACCGCTGATGCGGCATTAGCGTTAGTCGCCGCGGGTGTGGATGCCGTAAAAGTGGGGATTGGCCCCGGCTCAATTTGCACGACGCGTGTGGTAACGGGTGTGGGCGTACCACAAATTAGCGCGATCGCGAATGTTGCCGCGGCGGTTAAAAAGAAAAAAATTCCGGTGATTGCAGATGGTGGGGTGCGTTTTTCAGGGGATTTATGCAAAGCCATTGCTGCCGGCGCATATAGCGTGATGATCGGGAGTTTACTCGCAGGCACCGAAGAAGCGCCAGGCCAAGTGGAATTATATCAAGGACGCTCATATAAAACTTATCGTGGTATGGGATCGCTCGGCGCGATGTCACAAGCACAAGGTTCGAGTGATCGTTATTTCCAAGAAGTGAGCATGAATAGTGGCGCGGATAAATTAGTACCTGAAGGTATTGAAGGCCGCGTGCCTTATAAAGGACCTTTGGCGAATATTGTTCATCAATTGATGGGTGGTTTGCGCTCAGCTATGGGTTACACCGGTTGTGCCAACATTGAAACGCTGCGCACGCAAGTAAGTTTTGTGAAAATTACCAATGCCGGTATGCGTGAAAGCCATGTGCATGATGTTGCGATCACCAAAGAAGCACCGAATTATTGGGTAGAATAATATGATAAATAATCTTCATGAACAACGAATTTTAATACTTGATTTTGGTTCGCAGTATTCGCAATTAATTGCTAGAAGGCTTAGAGAGTTGGGTGTCTATTGTGAATTACATCCTTATGATATGTTAGAGCAAGCAATTATTGATTTTGCGCCAAAAGGCATCATTTTATCTGGCGGACCAGAATCTGTAACTGAAAATGAAACAGCACGTGCACCACAAATTGTGTTTGAACTAAACGTACCAGTTTTGGGTATTTGTTACGGCATGCAAGTCATGGCGATGCAACTGGGTGGTGAAGTTGAGTGTAGTAACCGCCAAGAATTTGGTAATGCAACTCTCTATATCAGTCACAATCATACAACGCTATTGGAAGGGGTTGGTGAAGTGGTGAACGATAGGGGATTAGATTATTTAAATTTACCCAATGGTACAAAAGCATTATCAGTATGGATGAGCCATGGTGATCATGTCACAAAATTACCACAAAGTTTTACCTGTTCTGCAAAAACACAATCTGTTCCAATTGCTGCTATGAGTGATGTTAAACGTCATTTTTATGGGCTACAATTTCATCCTGAAGTGACCCATACTAAAAAAGGCCACCTAATTTTAGAACGCTTTGTTAAAAATATATGTGGTTGTGAAGGCCTTTGGACAACCACTAATATTATTTCTGAAATAGTACAAGATGTTCGTGCAAAAATTAGCAAGCATGAAAAGGTATTACTTGGCTTATCGGGTGGGGTTGATTCAGCTGTAACGGCCGCTTTGTTGCATAAAGCTATTGGCGATCAACTAGTCTGTGTTTTTGTTGATAATGGTTTGCTGCGATACAAAGAGGCTGAACAAGTTGAAAAAACATTTGTAGAACATTTTGGCATGAATGTCATCAGTATTAATGCAGCCGATCAATTTCTAAGTGCGTTAAAAAGTGCGCATGACCCTGAGCAAAAACGTAAGATTATTGGCAAAGAATTTATTGAAGTTTTTCAAAAACAGGCGCAACAATTATCAGAAATTAATTGGCTAGCGCAAGGTACGATTTATCCTGATGTGATTGAATCAGCAAAAGCAATTTCTGGTAAGGCGCATGTTATTAAATCCCATCATAATGTTGGTGGTTTGCCAGAAACACTGCATCTAAAATTACTAGAACCTTTGCGTGATTTATTCAAAGATGAAGTGCGTAAAATTGGTTTAGAATTAGGCTTACCATACGATATGATTTATCGTCATCCATTTCCAGGGCCTGGGCTTGCAGTTAGAGTTTTAGGTGAAATCAAGTTAGAGTATATTCATATTTTGCGACAAGCTGATCATATTTTTATGCAGGAGTTACAAAATGAAGGCTTATATCACGCCGTACAACAAGCCTTTGCTGTATTTATGCCTGTCAAATCAGTGGCTGTTAAAGGCGATGCGCGTTTTTATGAATATGTGATAGCGTTGCGTGCTGTTGAAACAATTGATTTTATGACAGCGAACTGTGCCGAGCTACCCTTATCATTTTTAATGCGGGTAGCTAATCGAATTTGCAATGAAATTCGTGAAGTATCACGTGTAGTCTACGATATTACTAGCAAACCACCTGCTACGATTGAGTGGGAATAATTAGTTGGCCACTGATGAATATTATATGGGGCGCGCGTTAACCTTAGCAGCAATGGCTGAAAAACAGGGTGAAGTGCCAATAGGAGCGCTAATCGTTTTAGATAACACGATTATTGCCGAATCACACAATGCGCCAATTACACAACATGATCCGACTGCGCATGCTGAAATTATTGCGCTGCGCCAAGCAGGGCAGAAGCTGCAAAATTACCGTTTATTAAACACGACACTTTATGTCACCCTTGAACCGTGCGCCATGTGTGCCACAGCCATATTGCATGCCCGTATCGCGCGCTGTGTTTTTGCCAGCAGCGATCCCAAAGCCGGGGCTGCCGGCAGTGTCATCAATATCTTTGAAAATTATGCTTGGAATCATCGTATTGAATATCAAGGTGGTGTTTTACAAACCCAGGCTAGTGAATTATTAAAAAATTTTTTTGCCAAGCGGCGTTTTAAAGGGTAGTCGTTAACGTTTGTAAAAGTTTCCCACAAACAAATTCGATCACAAACTCTAACAACATGCGATGGCGAATGGTTAAGGTTTTGCGGATCGTTTGTTGAACATTTTGGTAATTGATTTTTAAAATCAATTCCGTATTTAAAGTATTGGGGCTGGCTTGCCAAAACTCATCTAAACCGCTTATCACAAAATCAGCGTTGTGATCGTGGGTAAACTTAACAATATGTTTGGTTTCAGGTTGAATTAATTTAGCTTGTAAATGCCCTTGCGTGACATCATCGCAAATCGTAATCGGTTGCTTAAGCGTTTGCAACAATAACACCAATGCCTCACTGGCAGTTTGATTACTGTTAGTTAAGGTTAAAGGCGCTAAAAAATTTTCAGCAGCAAACAACATTGCATTGATTTGCTTATGTGCCTGATAGCGTAATTTGACTTCGATATACGGATAGCAAAAACGATAACCCGTGACGCACGGATAATCAGCCATTAATTTATCAAATTCCATACCGAGTTTACTTTCGGTAATTTCAAACACTAACCACTTTTTTAATTGATAATGATTATGCGTAAGGTGTTGTTGCAGCAACGGTAACACGTAATCTTGAAACATTGGCAAGCATTCGCGTGGTGGCCCAGGCAACATAAAAATCCACTGCCCAGCATGTTCAATTGCACAGCCTGCAGCCGTTCCTTGCGGGTTGTCTAAAATAATGCCACCTTCGGGAAATAAGGCTTGTTGGCGATTGGATTCTGGCAAATCGTAGTTAAGCTTTTGCGCGCGTTGGATTAAGTGTTGCCAAGTGTTATCATCAAACACTAATGATTTGCCAATGACATTGGCCAACGCAAAACGGGTGCGATCATCAGAGGTTGGGCCTAAACCACCGGTTGTAATCAAGACCTTATGTTTGGCGAGTAAAAATTGCATGCAATGTTCTAAATCAGCTTGATCATCGCTGCAACTTAATTGATTACCCAGCTGAAAACCGTGTTCTTGGCAAAAACTGGCAATTGCTTGGGTGTTGCGATTTAAAATATCACCTTGGATAATTTCATCGCCCGTGGTTAGAATAGCAATACTTTCTTGACGCATAAATTTCCTTTATTTTAGAGGTATCTGCTCACCCTCTTTAACTGTATATTTGCCAAGAACGTTCAGATTTGGCGATAAAAACGGCGAAAATATTTTTGAGAAAGCGCAGTTTATGAGTTATAAATGAGCATTTCGATAAAAGATTTTCGCCGTTTTTAGCCCGAATATGGACGTTCCCTGCTACGGAGTGAGTAGTTACCTTTAGAGAATAGATAATAGCATGCATTATATCGAACTTTTAGCAACCTTGTTTGGTTTTATTTGCACCTGGTTTTCGTTAAAACAAGATATCAAAACCTGGCCGTGCGGTATTGTCGCAGTTGTGCTTTATGCGATTTTATTTCATGATGCTCATTTATACGCTGATCTGTTATTGCAGATTATTTACTGTGGTTTAATGCTGTATGGTTGGTTGCAATGGCGAGAACAAGATCAACAGCACCACAGCATTAAGCATTTGCCGAAGCCACTCATTTTTAAACTCATGTTGATTGGCGCTGTGAGTTGGTTTTCACTTTATTATTTTTTAAGCCATTACACAACTTCACAATGTGTTGCTTTTGATGCTGCAACCACGGTTGCGAGTTTAATTGCATCATGGCTATTAGCAAAAAAATATATCGCTACCTGGTACGTGTGGTTTGTGACTGATGTGGTTTATGTGATGCTTTATATTTACAAACAACTCTATGTAACCAGCTTGCTTTATATTGCTTACACCATTTTAGCTGTATTGGGTTATTATTGGTGGCAACAAGCACGGCAAAAACAAGCAATGGTTTTAGCATGATTCCTATCGCCGCGTTATGCCTTTATTACAATTTGGGTGAGCCATTAGGCGATCTTAAAAAAATTAGAGGGGGTTTTCTGCATCAGATTTGGCAAATCGCAACAACAACCGGCCAGTATTGTATTAAAAAATTAAACCTTAATCCAACCCCTGAAAATTTACAGCATATCCAACAGTATCACGCTATCACGCAAGCATTCCAAGCCAAAGGAGTTTATGCTTTACCTGCGAACACCATTAATAATCAAGCTTATTGCCAAATCAATGAGGATGTTTATTTAGTTTTTCCGTGGATACAGGGCCACGTTTTAACGCCTGCTACAACAACCTCATATTATGCTAACAAAATGGCGCAAGTATTAGCGCAATTGCATACTGCAAATATTACAGCTGAAATTACCCATGCAGCTGCTTGGGATCTTAAGCCTCTTGCTTGGCAAGCATTAGGAGCGACTGCGCCCCAAATTGCAGCAAGATTACCGCAAATTTTAAACTGGCAGCAATTATACGATGAACATCGTGATGCTTTTACTGAAAATCTAATTATCAGTCACCGCGATCTTTATTCGCAAAATGTGATTTGGCAAGAGGCGCGAGCAGTAATTATTGATTGGGAAGGCGCGGGTTGGATCCATCCGCAGATTGAAATATTTAATTTGGCAATAAACTGGTCTGGGTTTGTCAGTGGAAATTTTGATCAAGCAATTTTTGAAAATATCATTAGCACATATCAAGCTGCAGCAAATACTCACTTTGCACTGCGTGCGCCTGTCATTTATGCCAGCTTTGGTAGTTGGTTAGGTTGGCTGCAGTATAATATCTTGCGCTTAGTTCAAGACCAACCCGCCATTCAAACAGTAGCATTAAATGAAATACACAGTTGTTTAAGAAATTTGGCACGATTGGATCAGCTTGCTGCCCGAAATTAGGTTTTCTTTTCTTCCGTCATTGCGAACGAAGCGCGACAAGGGTTCGTGGCATTGAGCGAGATGTTAAAGGCGATGTTGCTGAGTGGTACGACTAGCAAACACAGTGAAATGTTGCAAATTTAAAGATCCTCTCCCTGGATTGCTTTGTCGCTAACGCTCCTCGCAATGACAAGATTTTCCGTTATTACGAGCGCAGCGCGGTCCAGGGTTTGTGGCATTGAGCGAGACTTTAAAGGTGAGATTGCCCAAATAGGGCTGTTCCCAGCTACAGCGGGAATTACTGGCAACACAATAATTTTATTGATGCCTAAAGCGACTCAGTCCATAATACAACCCTTTACCTGAAAAAAGTAATAACGAGAGCCGAACATGACTGACTATAAAGATACCTTGAATTTGCCGAATACTGCATTCCCCATGAAGGCGAATTTGGCGCAACGTGAGCCAGAAGTACTGAAGCGTTGGCAAGAAGGGCAAATTTATCAGAAATTGCAACAACATTGGCAAGGGCGCGATAAATTCATTCTGCATGATGGCCCGCCTTATGCTAACGGTAATCTTCATGTTGGGCATATGCTGAATAAGACGCTTAAAGATATCGTGCTTAAATCGCAAATGCTGAATGGTTATGCAACGCCGTATGTGCCAGGTTGGGATTGCCATGGTTTGCCGATTGAGCTTAATGTTGAAAAGAAAAAAGGTAAACCAGGGCAAAAGGTTTCAGCGACTGAATTTCGCCAAGCGTGCCGCGATTATGCTAAGAACTGGGTGGCGGTACAAAGTGAAGAATTTCAGCGTTTGGGTGTTTTGGGTGATTGGAAAAATCCCTATCTCACTATGAATTATCATTATGAAGCCAATATTGTGCGCGCCTTGGGCAAAGTCATTGAACGCGGTGATGTTAAACAAGGTCATAAGCCTGTGTATTGGTGTATCGATTGTGAATCGGCACTGGCGCAAGCAGAAGTGGAATACAAAGACAAAGTATCAGAATCGATCACCGTGCGCTTTAAAGTTGTGGATGAGCAAGCCTTATTAACCTGTTTTAGTGATCAATTCGAAAGTGGCCAGGGTGCGATTTCGATTCCAATTTGGACCACAACGCCATGGACTTTGCCTGCCAATGAAGCGGTGGCATTGCATCCCAAATTACATTACGTATTAATTCAAGTTGATCATGCAATCAGTGAACGCTTTGTGATTGCAGCCACTTTGCAAGCGCAATTTGCCGCATTATTTGAAAATGCTACGGTTAAAATATTGGCTCAATGTGATGGCAGTGCACTTGAACATATTTTATTACAGCATCCCTTGCTGGATAAAACCGTACCGGTAGTTTTAGGTGATCACGTCACGGTTGATGCCGGCACAGGTGCAGTTCACACAGCGCCTGCGCATGGCCCCGATGATTATGCGATTGGTAAAAAATATAATTTAGCGATTGAAAATCCCGTGTTAGGCAATGGTTGCTATAAAAAAGATTTACCGCTTTTAGGTGGGCAATTTATTTTTAAAGCGAATACGCAAATCATTAACTTACTGGAAGAAAATCACAGTTTAATTAAATTAGATCAAATTTCGCATAGCTATCCGCATTGTTGGCGGCATAAATCGCCGCTCATTTTTCGTGCGACACCACAATGGTTCATTAGTATGGATCAAGAAGGCTTGCGTGAAAAAGCCTTGCGCGAAATTAAAAATGTAAAATGGGTACCAGCGCACGGTGAAGCCCGTATTAGCACCATGGTGGAAAATAATCCGGATTGGTGTATTTCGCGACAACGTGTTTGGGGTACGCCTATTCCTGTTTTTTTACACAAAGAAACGCAAACTTTACACCCTAATACTCTTTCATTAATTGAAAAAGTGGCACAAAAAATTGAAGAGAGTGGCATTGAAGCATGGTACCAATTAGATACCGCGGAATTACTTGGTGACGATGCTCGTGATTATGAAAAAAGTCACGACGTCTTAGATGTTTGGTTTGATTCTGGTGTGACGCACTTTTGCGTGTTAGCCAATACTCCCTCCCTGCAGTTTCCAGCGGATTTGTACTTAGAAGGTTCAGATCAGCATCGCGGTTGGTTTCAATCGTCGTTATTAACCTCGGTTGCCATGAATGATTGCGCACCGTATAAAACCGTGTTAACGCATGGCTTTGTGGTTGATGAAAAAGGCTACAAAATGTCGAAATCTCTTGGCAATGTGGTTGCACCCGATAAAATTATTAAAACCTTAGGCGCGGATATTTTACGCTTGTGGATTGCTGGTGCTGATTATCGTAATGATATTGCGTTGTCTGATCAAATTATTAAACGCAGCACCGATGCGTATCGCCGTATTCGTAATACCGCGCGTTATTTATTAGCCAATACCAATGATTTTGATCCAAAACAGCATTTAGTGGCTTTTGAAGAGATGCTAGCACTCGATCGCTATGCGGTGATGTTAGCTAAATCGTTACAACAAACCATTTGTGATGATTATAATAACTATCAATTTCATCAAATTTTTCAAAAAATTCATCACTTTTGTGCGGTGGATATGGGCAGTTTTTATTTGGATATCATTAAAGATCGCCAATATACCATGCCAACCCATTCGCGTGCACGCCGTTCAGCACAAACGGCGATGTATCATATTTTAGAAGCGTTTACCTTATGGATTGCACCTATCTTAACTTTTACAGCCGAAGAAATATGGCAATATTTACCGGGTGAGCGTGCTGATTCGGTCTTTTTTAGCGAGTGGTATACGGGTTTTACCGCATTTAACGAAACTGAATTTAGCGCTGATTTTTGGCAACAGGTAATGAGTGTGCGTGATTGTGTTAATAAAGAAATTGAACATTTGCGCAATGTGGGGCAAATCGGATCAGCACTCGCTGCTAACGTAGTCCTATATTGTGATGAAACGCTTTATGAACAACTCGCGCTACTGGGTGACGAGTTGCGGTTTATTTTAATTACTTCTAGTGCTACATTATGCCCACTTGATAAAAAAGGGGATACAGCTGTTGCAACGATTTTACCGGGAGTATTTTTAAATATTACAGCATCAAGCCAACCCAAATGCATTCGCTGTTGGCATCATCGTGAAGATGTGGGGCATAACAGCAAGCATCCTGAAATTTGTATGCGTTGCGTTGAAAATATTGAGGGGCAGGGCGAGCAAAGGCAATTTGCTTAAGTTCCGTCATTGCGAGGAGCTTGCGACGCGGCAGAGGTAAAGAACCACGATCTTGCAAAGTTTCA
>CAYGTS010000045.1:0-17110 GCA_964352905.1 uncultured Legionellales bacterium
AAAAATATTTTCGCCGTTTTTATCACCAAATCTGAACGTTCTTGGTAAATTCACAATTAAATTTACTGAATAGTTACCTTAAATTAAAGAGTTAATAAATTGAATGGGTTAAAACCCGAATGAAAGGGGGTCATTATGAGCGATCGACTCATTTTACAACCAACCTCGATAGCGCAATGGCATGCTTTGGTGAGTGAAGCAGAGGTGCAAGTGCAAACACCCTTGACTGAAGAAGTTGAAAGCTACCTGGTTTTTTTATTAATGCGTTTTGCGAATCGCCCTGAAATGAGTAATAGTGTTTTAGCGAAGGAATTTTTGCATGGTTTACATCAAGTTGGTGAAATCCGGCATGATATTTTGCGAGATTTAGGCGATAAATGCTTATTGTTTTCAGGTTTTTTTCCCGAACAAGCTAAAGCTAAGCACGTGAGTGATTCGTATTTTATGGATTTGGGGCAAAGCGCTTATGCGATTTTAGCCGATGCTTTTAATATTACGGCGGCACTTTATGAAGCATTGGCAAGAGCTTTTGCTAAGTTAATTGCAATACTTAAAGCTATGCGCCAGTTAACGGCACCAGGTGTAATTGATTTTTCAAAATTTAACTGGGAAGATCTGGAGCGGATTAAATTGCATTGATTTTGACTTTAAGCTCATTGTATGCAAGAATAATCGATTCTGTAATAGGACTTCGACTGTTAAAATAATCGTGATGTCTTAAAGGAATCGGTGATGGTTAATTATTCAAACTTTGCGCTTGAGCAACCAGATTTAAGCTTACTTATGCATCAAATGCCAGAGATCTTTATTGTTAAAGATTTAAGCTCTTGTTTTTTGATGGCAAATCAAACATTTTTAAAAAAAATTGGGCGTCGTCATATTAGTGAAATAATAGGACAAAATGATGATCAGCTTGATTGTCCTGCCGCAGAATTAGCACATGAGTTTCGTGCGCAAGATCGAGATGCCATGACTCAAGGTGAAACTAGGTTTATTAATGTTTGTTATTTTAAGGAAAGTGCATTATCAATTTTGCTAGGCACAAAAAAGCAGTTGCTAGATCAAACTAATAAAGTAGTTGGTGTGATGAGTATGGAATTTGATGCCTCAAAATCACTCTCTTCAGGAGCCATAGCGAAAGTGTTAGAAATCTCGCAAAAATTTCTTGCCAAGGAACAGCAGCAGAGTTTTCGTGTTTTGCCGGATGAGCAAAAACTCGGTAGTGATGTGCTAACACCGCGCGAAAATGAATGTTTATTTTTTTTAGTGAGAGGCATGACGGCTAAAGAAATTGCCAGTGCAATGCAAATATCAAATCGCACTGTTGAAAAATATACGGCAACGATTCGCCAAAAATTAAATTGCAATTCACGCTCAGCTTTAGTGGAAAAAGCCAGTGAATTAGGGTTGATTTATAATATTCCTGCTAGTCTACTGACTACGCTTTAATTTCTGATTGTAACTATTCAGTAAATTAATTGTGAGATTGCCCAAATATGGCTGTTCCTCGCTACACCGGGAATTGCTGAACAAAGCCGCAGAATGAAATCCGAAGAGTATATAACCCTTAAGTAATTTTGCTGATCCCCATTACCTCACTAATGGCTTCATAAATAACATGAATTTGTTTTTCAGCGAGAGTTGCTAATGGTCCATTAGCCAGGCGTTTATTATCAATCGCACGTATTTGATCGATTAAAAGGTCGGAATCTTTATTAAGTTTCTCTGTTGCTTGAACTCTCACGCGCAAAGGGTAAGCTTGATCTATTAAATTAGTTGTCAGCGGAATAATAATTGTTGAGGGATGATTGAAATCTAACAAGGCTTGATCTTGCAAGACAAGAACAGGCCTTGTTTTACCTGGTTCAGTACCTTTGTTAGGATTTAAATTAGCCAGCCATATTTCACCTACATTAAGCTTCTGGGTCATTTTCAATGTCACTAAATTCGCGGTTAACTTTCATGCTTTCTTTTCTAACGCGTAAGCTCGCATCTTGTAATCTCTTTTTTCGCTCTTGCTTTGCTATTTCCTGATTCATCCGGTCTATTGCAGTACGGATATATTCAGTTTGTGACAAATGTAATAAGCGTGCACTGATTTTCAGCGCACGAAGTAAATCATCATGTAGTCGAATAGAAACGAGAGAGGACATCATAGTTACCTAAGTTGTTACTTATTTTTTAGTATAGATCTGTATTACAAATTGTCAAACAAAACATGTATTGTTTATGCTTTTTTCCAATAGTGTTAAAACCTTTCTATTTTAAACAGCACATAGCATAATAAAAAGGTATCTGCTCACCCCTTTTAACTTATATTGATCAGAACGTTCAGATTTGGCGATAAAAACGGTGAAAATATTTTTGAGAAAGCGCAGTTTATAAGTGATAAATGAGCATTTCGATAAAAGATTTTCGCCGTTTTTAGCCCAAATATGGGCGTTACCATCTACAGGGTGAATAGTTACAATAAAAATTCAATTAATCCAATGTGATAGACACTTATGACTCATACTCTCGATCACTATGCCGTTTTTGGCGATCCGATTGCGCATTCTTTATCGCCGCAAATTCACCGTTATTTTGCGAATCAAACTCAGCAAGCCTTGGATTATCAGGCGATCCAATGTGCAAGTGGCCAGTTAAAAAAACATCTTAAAGAATTTATTCAGCAAGGTGGTAAAGGTTGCAATATTACCTTGCCGCTTAAACAAGAAGCTTATGATTTAGTGACAACACACAGTAAATTAGCGGCAAGCGCCAAAGCCGTGAACACGATTGAGGTGAATATAGATGGCAGTTTAACCGGCCACAATACCGATGGTTTAGGTTTTTTACAGGATTTAACGGTTAATAAAGGTTTTAATCTTAACGGTAAGCGTGTTTTATTGCTGGGCGCAGGCGGTGCGGTGCGTGGTATTTTGGAGCCGTTGCTGGCCAGTGGTGCGGCTGAAATATTTTTATGTAATCGCAACTTGGAAAAAGCAGTGGCCTTGCAAGCTGAGTTTGCAGGGCCTATTCAGGTTTATGAATTAAACCAAATCCCCAAAATGGCTTGTGATGTGATTATCAACGGTACGGCAGCCAGTGTTAAACAGCAAACATTGCCAATACCAAGGCACTGTATTACGGCAAAAACAATCAGTTATGATTTAGCTTATGGTGATAGTGCGCAAGCTTTTTGCGATCAAATGCGCGTCATGGGCACTAAAAACCAGTATGACGGTTGGGGGATGCTGGTTGAGCAAGCGGCATTAAGCTTTGAATTATGGCGTGGAATAAAGCCGGTAACAACCCATCTTATTGAAAATAAAAAGGAAAGCATAGCTGGTTTAAAAAAAGAATAAAATTTTAATTTATGCAGTATAAAAATGTTGTTTTGGCAAAAGAAATGTTATATTATAATACATACCAAGTAAATATATTGAGGTGCCACCGATGAAACTCTCACAAATACAAGGCTTACATTTAGTCGATCAAGCAAAATCTGGTGGCAATGCGATAATTAATATGACAGGGTTTCATCGTTTTTGTGGCAATGTTAAAACGGTCGCAGAATATTATCTCGATCATGCAAAATCCAGTAACGACAAGCAATACGAGCAAGCTAAGAACGTTATCGATTATTGCGAACATTTAAAAAGTGTTTCAGATAATATTTTCTATATTTATTTATTGATGAGCTATTTAAACGAATTGAAAAGCAGTTTAACCGATGAGAGCTGCCAGCAAACTGATGGCTTATATGACTATATTAAAGCGCTATTACTCGCCGAAATTAAAGCATATGATGCCAGTTTATTTAAGGCTGAGCAGTCAGATGATCACATCATTGAAGCTTTTTTAATTAAATTAGAAAATAAAGTGCAAACTGGCGAAGTCGCTTAGTTAGCAACAAATAAATTTTTTAGTGTCACCACGCCATGGATCATTTTTTCGGTGCATCCAATTAACTTCATGCGCGCTCTCGCAATGAAGCAGAGAGGTATCTGCTCACCACCTTTAGCCCAAACGCCAGTCCTCTTGATAAGCTGAACGTTCTCGGTAAATTCACCTTCAAATTTACTGAATAGTTACAAAACCACGTAAATAGGGGGTTAAATGAAATCAGATAGCCAAAAGTGGCTTGAACATAACATGTTAAAAAAATTTTCTTATGTTGCAAAACAAAAAAATAGCATGCATTTTATAGAAACCGATCACGGTATAATAATCGATTCCGGTGTTCCATGCGATATGTTTAATATTATTGCTGGTATTAATGTTTCTCAATCGAATGAATTAACAAATTTATTCAACCACTTTAAACAACACGATTTACCATTTGCCTTATGGACAGGATTCTCTACAGAGAATGAAATAACGCAAGATATCTTATCAAAAACTACTTTGCCTACTGTTGAAATTGAAGTTGGTATGAGTGCAAATACTAATAATATAAAAAATTTAAAAATTCACTCTTCACTCGCAATCGAACAAGTCACCTCTGATAAACATATCAAGGATATTATAACCATATTATCTAAACAACTGCCTGAGAATAAAAATGCAATCCATCGTTATTTTAATGAGGTAAGTGATGTGTTAATTTCACCATCATCAAATCTCACATTTTATGTGGGTTATTTAAACAATAAACCTATTGCAACCAGTTCGTTATACAGAGATGAGGTTGCTGCTGGGATTTGGGATATTATCACGCTACCTGAAGCACGCCGACAGGGTATTGGAACAACAATGACATATTCAACTGCAATGCAGGCAAAAAAAGAAGGCTATGATTTCGTTGTATTAACGGCAAGTGCTGAGGGGTTACCTGTTTACGAGAAAATGGGTTTCGCTGCACTCAATACTTATAACGTATTCAATTTCAATCGTAACTTATTCACCATGTAGGTGGGAACGCCAGTCCTCTTGGTAAGTGGGGCTCAGGGCGTTCCCCGCTACACCGGGAATTGCTGCCCCGTGAGGCTTTCTGCATCCATGGCATTAAGCCGTTTTGGCATTCATAATATGGTGATATGGATTATCTCACGCGAAGTTAAAAGCAGCAGCGGTACTATGTGAGTTAATGAATGATGACGGTAGTGTTGCTGATCGCCAAACCGCCTATGCGTTTGCCAAGGCTCATAATTATCCTGTGATTGATATAGCAAGCTTAGTCAATTATTTTGAAACTGAATCCATCTTCACATTTCTATACACGTTATTCAACAATACCAAGCTTATAAAAAGCACTGTTCAAAACACGCATCATATGCAAATCACGTGAGCGTGCAGACTGCCCACCCATCACAACTGCAACAATGCGTTTTCCTTTGCGTACAGCACTAGCAACTAGATTAAAGCCAGAGGCACGAATAAAGCCGGTTTTAATACCATCTAAGCCCGGATAAGCCTTGAGTAAATGATTGTGATTGTGGTATTTGCGGCCATCATAAAGGAAATTACGAGTATTAAAATAATAATAATAGTGCGGATAATGCTTTAATACGGCTAAAGATAAACGTGCTAAGTCACTGGCTGTGGTCTTTTGACCAGGATCGGGCAACCCGGAAGGGTTAGTAAAAATACTATCATGCATGCCCAAGCTGTGCGCGCGCTCGGTCATCATGCGGCAAAAACGTTTTTCATCACCAGCAACCGCTTCCGCTAAAACGGTTGCCATATCATTGGCTGATTTGGTGACCAGCGCCAGGATTGCATTTTCAACCGTGATGGTATCACCCGCTTTTAAGCCCAGGCGCGAGGGTTCTTTCTGGGTTGCGTTGCGCGATACGGTGATTGGTTGCTGTAAACTCAGCTTGCCAGTATCGAGCGCTTCAAAGACCATGTATAAAGTCATTATTTTGGTTAATGAGGCAGGAAAGCGTGGTTCACCCGCATTTTGCTGATGCAAAACTTGACCGGTTTCAGCATCAACCACAATAGCTGCATAGCGCTCTGGCGCAGGTGTTTTTACGCGATGCACTTTTTTAGCGTGACTTAACGAAGCATGCAATAAAAGTATGGTAATCAACAAAGCCATACTGCAAAGCATCCTAATGGATTTGCTGGTTTTCTTAACAAGGATGTGCCGTTCCATCGTATTCCCCCTCGAAAAAAAATAATTGTTTTACTCTTAAAACTAGACGAAGTTGGGTTATTATCCAGTGAATGCGTAAAATTTTTTATTTTTCCTAAAATTAGCGCATTCTTGTAATCACATTTCAACCTAAACGAGGGGATATTATGTACAAAAAAATACTCTTGGCGGTAAGCTTAGCCGTTATATTACCAATGAGTGCCTGGGCAAAAACCACCGTACCAATGCAAGTGGTTTTAGCTGGGCAGCAGCATGGCCAAAACGTTGGCACAGTTACATTTGAAGATTCTAAGTATGGGTTACTGATCATACCGCACTTGAAAGATTTACCGCCTGGTTTGCATGGTTTTCATGTACACGTAAATGCAAGTTGTGCAGATGATGGTAATGCGGCGGGTGGCCATTTAGATCCTGCTAACACCGGCAAACACCTTGGCCCCTACGCAAATGGCCATTTAGGTGATTTACCCGTGCTGTATGTTGATCAACAAGGCCAAGCTAATACACCAAGCTTGGCGCCACGTTTAAGTGTAAATCAAATTAAAGGGCATGCGCTCATGATTCATTTACATGGCGACAACTACTCTGATGAGCCTGAAAAACTTGGTGGCGGTGGGCCACGATTGGCTTGCGGCGTTATTAAATAAAAAAACTCTAAAAACACTTGAAAGCTCTCTCAATATTCTCTATCATAAGGTTAATAGAGAATTTATAGAGAGCTTTCATGCTTACCGATAGTCTTAGGAAAACATATCATTTTATTCGTGACTACATTCATGACAAGGGTTACGCACCAAAATTGCCAGAAATTGCTGATGGCATTGGCATTAAATCTACAGGTGTCGTGCACCGCTACATTCACGAGTTGGCAAATTTAGGCTATTTAGAAGTAGAGTCAAGAAAGCATCGCGGAATACGTTTACTTGCAGCAATCAACGAAGATGCAGAGCAGGGTTTAATGGGATTCAACATTCCATTATGGGGTAAGATTGCTGCGGGTAAACCTATCGAAGCGATTCCTGATCAACAGCATATTGAAGTGCCACAGGTTTTTCAGGGTAAAAATTTATACGCGCTTAAAGTACAAGGCGACTCCATGATTAACGAGGGTATCCTAGATAGTGATTATGTTATTTGTGAATCATGTGTTGTTGCTAATAATGGCAAAATTGTGGTGGCTCTTATTGATCGTGAAGAAGCAACGCTAAAAGTTTTGCAAAAAAATAATAACGGCACGGTATCACTTATTCCAGCGAACGATCATTATCAAACCATGACCTTTGCAGCAGACAGAGTTTTAATCCAAGGTGTGGTGGTTGGCCAATTTCGAATTTATTAATACTTATAGAACAGTAATGGGGAGATCACTATGCAATCAATTTCATTAAACGCTAAAACTTACCCAACAGTACAACGTGATATAGCAGTACCGTTAAATTTTCAAAACGTGAGTAGAGCACCGATTATGAAAATATTAGCCGGCGTTACAATTCACTTTTTAGATGTGAAAAAATTTCAGGAGTTATCTGTTTCGCACTTAGCGGGCTTGGGGGCAGTTTTTTATTATCGTAACAAAAGAGTCATAGCACAGGCTGGGGAGGAAAACATATTTTCTTGCTGGAAACAACAACAATTTGCGAGGTGGGTCCTATCTCATAGAACTTACGAGCAACGAGTATAAAGATCGTTCGGTAAATATGGTCGTCCCAAGTTACAGCGAATTACTGTGAAGTTACGAAAGATTTTGCGGCGACTAAGACTTAAATGTTATAATGCAGTCTAGTTTAGGATGACTAACTTAGAGCTGCACGAGTTCTAGGGCAAAGGATTAAGTAAGGATTATTGTAATCACAATGAAAGAGTTTATTAATAAATTAAATGGATTTAACTTTAACAAAGCTATGGCGTGCGTTTTATGTACCTCTCCAATGGGATGTTACAATACAGCCGTTATCTCTGGGGAGCACAAAGCGAGAACGCACTACTTAGTTGCTTGTACAGCGTGTGGATATGGCCCTGCACAAGCATTTGCTACCGAAACAGAAGCAGTAGCGCACTGGCATCAATATGCAAGTATTCAGCATTCTCCTGTAGAATTGATTTAGCAACTTTCTACAAGCCATGTTCGCTCTGTTATAACTGTGAAGGCAATTTTTTACTATAGCAATTTACTCACTCATTTGGTTGATTACAAGAGTTTTTAATGCTTTGCCCTTTGTCACTATTCAGTAAATTTGAAGGTGAATTTACCAAGAACGTTCAGATTTGGCGATAAAAACAGCGAAAATATTTTTGAGAAAGCGCAGTTTATAGATAATAAATGAGCATTTCGATAAAAGATTTTCGCTGTTTTTAGCCCAAATATGGGCGTTCCTACAGTAATTCCCGGCGTGATGTTGAATGACTCAAGAACGGTCAGATTTGAGGCAAGGTCACATTAAAAACACTAAAAAATAGCGGAGTTTATACATAATAAATGAGCACATTTTTTAGTGTTTTTAATGTGAGATTGCCCAAATATGGCTGTTCCTCGCTACACCGGGAATTGCTGGCGTTCCTATCTGCAGGGTGAATAGCTACTGCCCTTTTTTATTTCGTTCCACAATTTATTATGTTCACATTCTTACACCTAAGCGGCTGTGAAAATTTGCTCTAATACCGTTTCAAATAGTGCTTGACTGATTATTCGTCGTTGTGAGCAATTGTTCGCCTAGGGCCAATAACTGCGTGGCAACCCCGGGAAAAGATCTTCGATTTTGCAAAACGCCACTGTGCAAGCTATCGATCCCATTGCGCTGAAAAACACTACCTTTTAAATCTCGTTCCTCGCCACATAAGGAATTGCTGGACCGAAGTAGTATATAACTTGACTTATGCAGCAGAGCAAGTAAATTAACCCGTAAGGTAACTACTCACTCCGTAGCTGGGAGCGCCGAATCTGAACGTTCCTGGTAAATTCACAGTTAAGTTTACTGAATAATGACACCCGTAATATTTAAGGTAGGGGAACAACATGGCAAGCAGCATAGATGAAATTACTATCGATTATGAAGAAGAAGGTGTATTGATTGTTAAACAGTTGGATAAAAAAATTCTATCCAAAGGTGCGTGGACAACTATTTTGTTTAAATACCAAGACTGGGATAATAAAAAACAAGAATATGGCCAACCCAAATTTAGCATTCGTCGCTACCAAAAACGATTTGATGAATATAAACAAAAATCAAAATTTAACATATCAAGCATTGATCAAGCGCAAAAAATTGTAGAAACGCTAAACGAATGGATGGCAGAGAATATTGATCAGCCCGATTAGGGGCTGAAACGATAGCTATTCCGGCCCGTATCTTATTGATTTTCGAGCACTAGCCGCCAGTTTACACGTTAGCAGGTGAGCGGCTATGCTCGTTATTCAGCAATTACCGCTGTAGCTGGTAACAGTCATATTTGGGCAATCTCACGCTAAAAATTCCAAAAAATGTGCTCATTTATTATGTATAAACTCCGCTATTTTTTGGAATTTTTAACGTGACCTTGCCTCAAATCTGACTGTTCTTGAAAAATCAGACATTACGGCGGGAGTAGCTGCTCGTTATTCATCATTCAACGGAAATTGTTGCCTTGTGATGGAGTACAGCCAAGACAGCTTGTAAATGCTGTAAAAAATTTGCAGCATTTATTTCACCAACAATTCGAAATTGCTTTAATTCTTTCCCATTTTGATCAAAGAAAATAATTGTTGGTGGTGCAATAACGGCTAATTCTTTTTGCATGACACGATCATCATGATCATTATGCGTAACATTTGCTTGCAATAACATAAAAGACTGCATTGCAGCGATAACGCTTGGATCGCTAAACGTATGAATTTCCATTTCTTTACAGGATACGCACCAATCCGCGTAAAAATCTAACATAATAGGGAGATTAGTTCGTTTAGCGTGAATTATGGCAGCGGTTAAGTCTTGATAACGCTTAATCGGAGTAAAGCTCACAGGTGTAACATTACTGGATGATTTCCATAAATTAGCTAAAGGGCGCAATGGATTATGATTCCCCATCGCCGCACCAATAATTAATGCAAGCCCATAAACAAACAAAATAATTCCAACTGCTTTCCAAAGACGTAAGCCTGCGTTCGTTGGATGTGGATCAAAGGAGTGCATAAAAATGGCGCTAACGATCAATAAAAAAGCCCAAAGAAACATCGTGATGGTTGCTGGAATAATTCGTGAAAGTAGCCAAATTGCAACGGCAAGCATTAATACACCAAACACGGCTTTTACCGCATTCATCCACGGCCCAGATTTAGGTAAAAACTTGCTGCCGGATGTACCAATAATTAACAATGGAATTCCCATGCCAAAACCTAAGCAAAACAATGCCAAACCACCTAAGGCAGCGTTGCCGGTTTGCCCAATATAACTTAAGGCACCAATGAGAGGGGGTGTCACGCAAGGTGAAACAATTAAAGTTGCCAGCACTCCCATGATGATTGTGCCAAGATAAGATCCGCCAGATTGATGATTACTTAAATTATTTAAACGTGTTTGCAAAGCAGTGGGTAATTGAATTTCATACAAGCCAAATAACGATAAAGCCAATAAAATAAAAATAACACTGAAACTACCAATGACCCAATAATTTTGCAGAGCTGCTTGCACAGTACTGCCAGCAAAGCCTGCAATAACACCAGCAATGGCATAAGTAAAACTCATACTTAACACATAAAGCAGTGATAATAAAAAAGCTTTGCGAGTACTAATAGGATGACCTTGGCCAACAATAATTCCGGATAAAATCGGGATCATGGGCAACACGCAAGGAGTTAATGACAGTAACAAACCAAAACCTAAAAAAGCAAGTACAACTAGCATGAGATTATCATGCGATAAAATTTGTGAAATACGATCTTGCTGTGATTGTGGTGGCATTTTGGTATAGGTCATCACTGTTTTAGCTTGCGCGCTGGCTGTTAGTTGGGGATCTAAAAAGACACTTTTGGTTGTAGGGGGATAACAAAAACCATCAGCAGAGCAGCCCTGATAGCTTACAAGCAAGGTAAACGGCTGAGCATTCGTAAGAAGAGGCAGATCAATCGTAACATCATCTTTGTAAACAGAGTATTTTCCTAGGATGTCATTTTGCTCAGGAATAGCTGGGGGATAATCTGCCGCGCCAAGTTTTACAGATTCATTTTGTGTTGAAAACTTAAAGCGATCTTGATAAAGATGATAACCAGGATGAATTTTCCAGTGCAATGCTATCGTGCGATCATTAACAACTTTAACGCTGAATTTAAAAGCTTGATCAACAGGTAAAGGTTTAACAAAAGTGACAGCAAAGCTTGTACTGGCAAATAAAATAAGGAACAAAAAACTGATTAACCTGCAAGACATGGTTTAACTTGCGCTACGCATTTTTGCAATAGCCGCCTTTAAAGCCTGCAAGCTAACATGACCAAAGCTTAACATAGGCTGAGGATTATTTTGCTGAGATTGTTTAGCTGTGGTTAACGTTCTTGCAATAATAAACGTTGGTGTGCCTGGAATGCCTAATTCAAAGCCTAAGCGTAAATTATTGGCAACCAGGGCATTTGTTTTTTCAGAATTGATTGCTGCCTTAAACTGTTTAAGATTAAGCCCAATTTGTTTCGCAATGGTGAAAATAGTTTCTTGTTGTATTGGGCCTTTATGTGCCATTAACGCATCATGAAAAGCCAAATATTTATTTTGTTCCCTTGCCGCAAGCGCTGCTTTTGCCGCAAATGCTGAAGAGGGTGTGATAATAGGATAATCAACAATGACAACGCGAAGCTTATTATCTGAGGCAATCAATTTATTAACAATAGGTGACATTACTTTGCAATAAGAGCAATTAAAATCAGTAAATTCAATTAACGTAATATCGCCCTTGGGATCACCCACCACAGTGGGTACAAGCTGAACATGACTGTGTGTGAGTTGATTCAGCGCTGCAAGCGCAGGATCGGCCAGTGCGACTTGGCTCACGCTTAAACAACTCATCACAAAAATAAAGAAATAAGCTAAACGGCGTTTTTTTTCCATGAGAAACATCTCCTATTACAGCTAGGTAGAAAGGTGAAGTGTAATGAATTTTACGAAAAGAATACAGCCTTCTTTATTCGTAACTACTCACTCCGTAGCAGGGAACGCCCATATTGGGGCTAAAAATGGCGAAAATTTTTATCGCCCAATCTGAATGTTTTTGGTAAATTTAAAGTTAAAGGGGCGAGCAGTTACCTTTACTCAACAATGGAACAGCTGTCACAAACGCCTCGTATTTCAGTTGGATTATGATTAACGATAAAGTTATTTTCACTGGCACATTGATTAATTGCACGCAATATACGACTATCGATAATTTCTTTAGCAATTCCGCAAGTGATACACAATAAAAACTGCCCTTGGTGTTCATTTTCAGGATGTTTGCAAGCAACATAACTATTAGTCGTATCAATGCGGTGCGCTAAGTTATGTTCAGTTAAAAACTCCAGTGCGCGGTAAATGGTAGGTGGTTCAGCATTGGGCCGTGAAGAGCGCAACTCGCGTAATAGCTCGTAGGCCCCAACGGGCTTATCGTAATTATAAATGAGATCTAATACAGTAGCGCGTAAAGGAGTTAAGGCAAGATTGCGTTTTTTACATAACTTTTTGACTTGGCTGAGTTTCATCTTATTATTCTCGTTGCTTTGTTATATTATCACGTAGCATAGCATGTTTTTACTTTAAATAAACTGGGCAAATCATTTTTCTTTACTGCTATGTTGTAGAGAAAATGATTACTGATTGAAAAAAAACAGAAAATGTATCTACTCAGAAAATCTGAACGTTTTTAGCAAATGAACCTTTAACTATTTCAAAATGGATACAAATAAAAAATCATGCAGTTACGAGGTAAAAAAATAGATACAAGCAAGGTGCGTTAAAATTTATATTAACAACAATGTGTTATTGCTTTTCTTATAAAAAAAGCCAAGCTAAACAAATTGAATGATTGTTTTAGAAGGTGAACTTCGCTATATTTAGCCGGCGCGAAGAAAATAAGATTGCGCTTTTAGCGCAAATATGGGCGTTCTCATCTACAGGGTGAATAGTTACAAAACAGGCTCATTAAACTATCGGAGAATACTTTCATGTGTCTTAAAAAACAATTTTCAATTTTTTCATTAATTTTTGTTACTTTTTTTGGTAGCTATACAAACAATGCGCAGGCAGAAAATACCACCGCAATGCAGCAGCTTATTGCATCACAGTGCCCAAGTTTATCTGATCAAGCTATTAGCGAAGGCTTAACCGCTTATCATAATGCACGTGCAATGGGGCTTGATACTAAAGAAATTTTCACCATTGTTGATTATAGCCAGCCTTCAAATAAGGAGCGCTTTTGTACGGTGGATTTTGGTGATCATGATGTGTTATTCAATGCATTAGTTTCACACGGCGTGCGCAGTGGCGCAGTGATTGCCAGCAAATTTTCAAATAAACTTGGCTCACATAAATCAAGTCTGGGTTTATTTTTAACCGGTGAGCCCTATTATGGCACGGCAGGTTTTTCATTAAAACTTTATGGGTTAGATAAGGGTTTAAACGACAACGCAGCTTCACGTCATGTTGTGATTCACGGCACACGCCATGTTAGCGAAACAATCGCTAAACGCCGGCATCGTGTAGGACATTCACTTGGCTGTTTTGGCTTAAGTGAAAAAATTGCGCCACAAGTGATTGATAACTTAAAAGGGGGCACGTTGCTGTTTGCTTACTACCCTTCCAAGCAATTACAAACTAAATCGACTTTCCTTAATAAAGACGACACAGATAACTTAGCGACTGCAATTTAAACGGGTTAACTTAAATTTTTTTGTTCGATCCCTTGATATCTTGACAGCCATCCCCATATGACTATCATTGGCACTTTCAAAGCAGAGAGTGCCAAACTGATTTACAGTAGTCCCCTGTGTCCTTAGTGATAAGGGAATTACTGGCTGATTTATAAACTTAATCTTACTATTTTAGGAGTATGATGCATGAAAATTCGTCCATTACATGACCGTGTAATCGTACAGCGCATCGAGGAAGAAAAAAAGACCAAAGCTGGTATTGTGATTCCTGATACGGCTAGCGAAAAACCGATCCGTGGTAAAGTGGTTGCTGTTGGTCCAGGTAAAGTGCTGGATAACGGTGACGTGCGTGCTGTCGATGTTAAAGTTGGTGATGTTGTCTTATTCGGCAAATACGCTGGCACAGAAGTGAAACTCGACGGAGAAGAATTAGTTGTTATGCGTGAAGAAGATATTATGGGTGTCATCACCAAATAATATTACTCAAAATTTAACATAAACTATTTATTTAAAAGAGGAATTAACAATGGCTGCTAAAGAAGTTAGATTTGGCCGCGAAGCGCGCGATGAGCTCGTGAAGGGCGTTAACGTATTAGCCGATGCGGTTAAGGTCACATTAGGCCCTCGTGGTCGTAATGTTATTTTAGAAAAGTCTTTTGGCGCACCAACTATCACCAAAGATGGTGTTTCAGTTGCCAAGGAAATTGAATTGAAAGGTAAGTTTGAAAACATGGGCGCGCAAATGGTTAAAGAAGTTGCGTCACAAACTTCAGACATCGCCGGTGATGGTACAACCACTGCAACAGTTATTGCGCAAGCAATGTTGTTGGAAGGTATCAAAGCCGTTGCTGCAGGCATGAACCCTATGGATTTAAAACGCGGCATTGATAAAGCAGTTATTGTCGCTGTTGCTGAATTGAAAAAATTATCTAAACCTTGCAAAGATGACAAAGCCATCGCGCAAGTGGGTACTATTTCAGCGAACTCTGATGAAGCAGTTGGTAACATCATTGCTGAAGCTATGGCTAAAGTTGGTAAAGAGGGTGTTATTACGGTTGAAGACGGCACTGGTTTAGAAAATGAACTGGATGTTGTTGAAGGTATGCAATTTGATCGTGGCTATATTTCACCTTACTTTGTTAACAACCAACAAAGCATGGCAGCTGAATTAGAAAATCCTTACATTCTTTTAGTTGATAAGAAAATTTCTAATATTCGCGATTTATTACCAACCTTAGAAGCTGTTGCTAAATCAGGTAAAGCCTTATTAATCATTGCTGAAGATGTTGAAGGCGAAGCCTTAGCAACTTTAGTCGTTAACAACATTCGTGGCACCGTAAAAGTTTGTGCAGTTAAAGCACCAGGCTTTGGTGATCGTCGTAAAGCAATGTTGCAAGATATTGCTGTTTTAACGGGCGGCACAGTGATTTCTGAAGAAGTGGGTATGTCACTTGAAGGCGCTACTATCGAAGTGTTGGGCATGGCTAAACGTGTTGTTGTCACTAAAGAAAACACAACTATTATCGATGGCGCTGGGAAGAAAGCTGATATCGAAGGTCGTTGTAAAGAAATTCGCCGCTTTGTTGATGAAAGCACTTCAGATTACGATCGTGAAAAATTGCAAGAACGCTTAGCTAAGTTAGCTGGCGGCGTTGCTGTGATTAAAGTGGGTGCTGCGACTGAAATCGAAATGAAAGAAAAGAAAGCACGTGTTGAAGATGCGTTGCATGCGACTCGTGCTGCTGTTGAAGAAGGTGTTGTGCCTGGTGGTGGCGTTGCCCTTGTTCGTGTACTGAAAGCGGTAACAAAGCTTGCTGAAGAAATGGATAACCATGATCAAAGCATTGGCGTTAAAATCGTTGCGCGTGCAATCCAGCAACCATTACGCCAAATCGTCACCAATGCTGGTGAAGAAGCTTCTGTGATTCTTGATAAAGTGATCGCGGGTAAAGGTAACTATGGTTACAATGCTTCTAGCCGTGAATACGGTGATATGGTTGATATGGGTATTTTAGATCCAACTAAAGTCACTCGTACAGCATTACAAAATGCAGCATCTATCGCTGGTTTAATGATCACAACCGAATGCATGGTTGCTGAATTACCAAAGAAAGATGAAGCTGCTATGCCTGCTGGTGGCATGGGCGGCATGGGTGGAATGGAAGGTATGATGTAATTTATACGTCATAGCGTTCAGAAACCTGTTCGAACCATAAAAAACCCCAGTTTAGTCTTAAACTGGGGTTTTTTTTATCTATGCAAATTTGAAGGTGAACTTACCGAGAACGTTCAGATTTGGCGATAAAAAATTTTCGGCGTTTTTAGCCCAAACGCCAGTCCTCTTGATAAGCGGGGATCAGGGCGTTCCCATCTACAGGGTGAATAGTTACGGTTTTTTTATGGCAAAGGGATTGTGAATCAACGCATTACACACTATCATATAAAAACTGATTTTTTCTTCATGGAGCGGAGCAATGAAACAGAAAGTAACGGCACGTTTAAGTGTGATCTCTTTAGCCATTTCCCTTGGCCTCGTTTGGGGCTTATCAATGTTAATCACAGGTTTTTTAGCGTATTACATGCAATATGGCAACACCATTGTTACTATGTTTGGCGGGATTTATCCTGGCTACCAAGCAACCGTAGCTGGCGCCTTATGGGGTGGTTTGTGGGGTTTTATTGATGGCTTAGTGGGCGGTTTCTTTATCGCATTATTCTACAATATCCTGCTTTGCTGCTGTGGCTGCAAAAAAAGCGAATGTAATTAAAGAGCCCTTTTTTGCAATGCTTGCAGTGACAGCTTTGCTATCATTGCAAGCATTAGGCTAGTACAGTATATACCCAACCTTGGCTCAGCGAGAAATAAACACAGCGTTTTTTGTGGCACTGCCTTAAGCAGGATCGCCTTTAATATCTTCTCCATACCACTCGCCCTGGATTGCCGCGCGCTTCGCGCTCGCAATGACGAAAAATCCTGTCATTGCGAGCGCGAAGCGCGCGGCAATCCAGAGGTAAAGAACCACGATCTTGCAAAGTTTCAATGGCTTTTCAAGATCGAAGATCCTAACCCTGCTCAAAGCGAACGCTCCTCGCAATGACGAAAAATCCTGTCATTGCGAGCGCGAAGCGCGCGGCAATCCAGAGGTAAAGAACCACGATCTTGC
>CAYGTS010000046.1:0-17099 GCA_964352905.1 uncultured Legionellales bacterium
TGTTTTTAATGTGAGATTGCCCAAATATGGCTGTTCCTCGCTACACCGGGAATTCTGTGCTTGAGCACAATCGGATCATCACAACTCACATCGGTATCATGCACAGCATAGTGATGATCAGCGTTATCACTGTAGACCACTACAGCTCGTTTGAACGCTTGTAAGATGGCTGTGATTTCTGGCTCACCACCCCAAGTACCTTCCTTAAACATTTGCGCACAATATTCCTCAAAGTTCGTTGGCTTTACAAGCACATGACCATTTCCTGAGCGGTAACAACGCAAATCTTCCACATCAGCAACTGACTCTGCAAAAAATGACTTCCGGTCTTGTATATAAGCTGTTGCTCTTTGCCGTAACTGAGCAGCTGTTACATCAGTAATAAACCATGTAGCCGCCTCAAACAGGCAATTACCGAAACCAGGAGCATCCCACACTTTTAAACCATTCAATAAACACCTCCTAAAGGGATCACATTCTATCTGCCAAAATCAAAAACCTTCAAGAGAGGTATTGAAGTTAGCATAATATTATTTCTTCGTATCGTATATTTTTAGACTTATGAAATTTTTAAGTATTTTATTATTTTTTTAAAAATCTGATAAGAGAAATTATTATCATCACTTAAAAAAACACTGCATTAAAACAGTGAGTTTTTTGAATTCTCCGTGAATGTTTCTTAATGCCGAAAACTTGTTATTAATTCAATTTCCTTGGCTAACCGAAGGTCGCAGAAAGTGGTGCTTAAATAACTGTCGCTAACATTCAAATTTGACCGGTTTAACTAACAAGGTAGTTGTCCGGTATGGTTATAAAAAAAAGATGCTGTGCATCTTTTTAAAGAAATTGATACCTGTTAAATCTTTAACCCTAACGCTATCTTGGTCAAGGATGGCGTAGCCACCGAAGGGTGTGACCAGCATGGTCGGACTTAAGTTGGTGAAAATCCAACCATCGCCTAGAGAGTAGGAAGATGTAGACGAAGGCAAGGGTGCCCGAAGAAACTGCAAGGTGACGTTAGGTTGTCCGCCGGTGAGCACACCAACATAAGGGGATAAAACAACCAGCAAGGAGAGCAAACGAAGATCCGAAACAGCCAATGAGGGATCTGAAGGAAGCCTGAGTTGAATGAGCTACCTAAACGCAAGTGAAGCTTCGTAAGGCAGCCGTAAAGGGTAAGGTGCCCCTGACCACCAAAGCCCAAAAGCTCTCCGTAATTTACGGTTGTACTGAAGCTAGGTGAGTCATTAAATAGAGCTCGATCTTACCTGGTGAAGAACCGTTGGTGCGGAATGTCGCAATGACTGCGACACGTCCTAACCGATACAGTAATGTAAAAGTAAGGCACCAAAGGTTTGCAGATGAAGTCGTAGTAGTCATAAAACGATGAGCCGATGAAGATATGGTGACATATCAGAGGATAAAACTGATCGACAGAAACAGGATGTTAAAGGCGAAGGACAGAACATGTTAACGATGCATAGAATTTCATTACAAACTCAGCCTAATCAAATTATCTAACACATTTCCCCGCTATTCTAGTCAACTTAATTAAAGGTCAAAAAAAAACCCCACCAAACAAATTGACTAAATTTGCCGATGGGGTTCTCCTAGGGTTTCTTACAAGCCAGGAGAAAAATAAATGTCTCAAAAATTCGTCTTAAATGCTAGTGTTTTTGAAATATTATCGAAAATAGATGCAGAGTTGGCAGGTAACTTATTGAAAACGGGTTGCCCTTATTGTGGCGGCAAATTGCATCAAGCAAACTATCCAAGAAGTCTGTTCGGATTGGCGTTGCCGTTTCGCGTGTATTGTGAAGAGCGGTTGAGCTTTTGTTGCAGCAGCTGCCGCAAGCGCACAACGCCCCCGTCTGTGCGCTTTTTTGGGCGACGGTGGTATGTGGCGCCGATTTTTATTTTATTGTCCATCCTGATGTTAGGTATTAACGAACGTCGTCTTGTGCAAATCAAAAAACATTTTGGTCTGACCGTGAGTGAATCGACCTGGAAGCGTTGGCGCGCGTGGTGGCGAGATCAATTTATAGAAACACCGTTTTGGTTACCGCGGGCATTATATCGCTTATTTACAGGTTCACTTATCGAAAAGATCCCCAAATTACTGCAGTTTCTCTCGCCACTAACCGGCGGCAATTTGCGCGCTGTTTAACGGGAGGAGACGATCCGCAGAGTATGCCACTTTAATCTTTTACCCATCACTCGTAGTCTTTGTCTTCACTCAATTTAACCGGAGAAGACATGAGCAAATCGACAAACAAGGCAGACAGTATTCAATCGCGCTGGGGACGTTTTCGTTTTTCAATTATCGGCCCGCTACTGTCGGCGCCACCCGAGAGTGGCACGTTAAAAACAGAATTAAGCGAGCTTTCAAAAAAACAATGGCAACATCCGATCACAGGCAAGCCAGTTTGGTTTGCGGTATCGACTTTGGAGAGGTGGTTTTATGCGGCAAAAAAAGCCGCGATCCGATCGAGATATTACGGGTGAAGCGCCGCAGTGATGCGTCACAATCACGCGTATTGAGTCTGGAAGTTAAAAATGCGATCAAAAATCAATATCGAGAGCATCCGGGCTGGAGTTATCAGCTGCATCGTGACAATTTAGCGGTAATTGCAAAACAATTCTCACCACCGGTTGAGAAAATATCTTATAGCACGCTTTATCGTTACATGATTGCGCAAGGATTGCGTAAAAAACGCGTGGTGAAACAAAAAAACACAGCAGGCGCTGTAATGGCTGCAGAGAGATTAGCCTCACGCGAAGTGAGAAGCTATGAGGTGGATCACGTGAATGCGTTATGGCATTTGGATTTTCATCACGGCTCTCGCAAGATTTTAGATCAACAGGGTCAATGGAGGAAACCGTTATTACTGGCTATTTTAGACGATCACTCGCGATTAATTTGTCATGCGCAATGGTATTTTGATGAAACGGCAGAAAGCTTAACACAAGGTTTTATGCAAGCGCTGCAAAAACGTGCACTCCCTCGTGCCTTAATGTCAGATAACGGTGCTGCGATGATGAGTGCGGAATTCACGCAAGGTTTAGAGCGTTTATCGATTTTGCATCAACCCACCTTATCCCTATCAAAATGCCAAGCAAGAAGTGTTTTGGGCACAAGTGGAAGGCCGTTTAATGGCAATGCTCGAAAATGAAGCAGAGCTCACACTGACAACGTTAAATACTGCAACGATTGCCTGGGTTGAAATGGAATACCATCGAAAAAACCATTCTGAAATTGCCGCAGTACCTTTAACGCGTTATCTGAACGGGAAAAATGTCGGTCGCGATTGCCCTGAGCTTGCGACATTAAAACGCGCTTTTTGCAATGAAGTTAAGCGAAAACAACGTCACTCAGACGGGACCTTCACGTTAGAGGGTGTGCGTTTTGAAATACCCGCACACTATCGACATCGTGACACAATAACCGTGCGCTACGCGAGATGGGATTTAAGCGCTGCGTTTTTAATCGATCCTCACACGAATACGTTTTTATCAACGTTATACCCGCAAGATAAATCAGAGAATGCCAGTGGCCTGCGGCGAAGTCTTGAGGAAAACAAAATCCCACACGATGCAACACCGCCAAGTGGGACGGCACCTTTACTCAAACAATTAATGGCTGAGTATGCGGCAACCGGCTTGCCGCCCGCTTATATCCCAACGAGAGAAAAAACCAACCAAGAGGAAGACTAAGATGAAAACAACCTTAACCGCACTTTATGGCTTAAAATATAATCCCTTTTTACCCGACGTACCAACAGAGGCGATCCACACCTATCCTGAGTTATTACATTTTTGTGAGCGTATTGAAAAAAGCTTACTGCGCGAAGGTGGGTTTGCGCTCATCAGCGGCGATCCGGGCACCGGGAAAAGTGTCCTATTGCGATTGCTGGCTGAGAAATTATCTTCACTGCGCGACGTTCAAGTGGGTGTGGTCACTCAATCATCAGCACGATTATTTGATTTTTATCGTGAATTAGGCGACATTTTTGGTGTGACGCTCAATGCCCACAATCGTTGGATGGGATTTAAATCACTTAGAGAACGTTGGCAACAGCACATGGACAGCGCGCTTTTTAGGCCGGTTTTATTTATTGATGAAGCACAAGAAATGCCGGCTTGCGTGCTCAATGAACTGCGGATTTTAGCCAGCACCAAGTTTGATTCTCAGATTTTGTTAACGGTGATTTTAGCAGGCGATCAACGCTTAAATGATAAATTACGTCGGGAAGAATTAATCCCGTTAGGTAGTCGGATCAGAATGCGATTTAATACCGCCTATGCAAGCACGGAGCAACTCATGCGCTGCTTAGAGCATTTATTATATAACGCCGGCAACCCACAGTTAATGACGAAAGAGCTTATGCAAACTTTGTGTGAGCATGCCATGGGAAATTATCGCGCACTCTGCACCATGGCAAATGAATTACTCACCACAGCCGCGCTACAAGAAAAGACGCAGCTTGATGAAAAATTATATCTTGATTTTTTTGCCGTCAAGCCGTCTCTGCGTAATCAGAAAAAAACCACAGGAGGTGCTCATGGATAAGCCAATATTCATGATTGAAGCGCCAATCTTGGATCCTGATTCAGCAACAAATGTTTATCAGTTTTTACAGGATTTAATATTGGCCTTTGAAACTCACTATTACAAGCAACTGAAGTATTACAGCCAGAATAATAACGTTGAGAAGGAGTATGAGGAAAAACCATTTTGAGGATGTTATCCCTTTTTAATCACATTCAATAAGGCTCATTATAAAAACGCAGTCTCAGGGCTGCGTTTTTTTTATATTTATAAACATCATTTATCATGATTAATCGACCATCAAATTGCGTGGTTACACTCAGTTATATCTCGATTTTCGAACGGGTTTCTTTCGCTGGCGTTTGCTTTTGCGCTTCTTCAATGCCTGTATGGCATACTTGCGGTTATATCCCGTGGTTGCACAAAACTCGTCTAGAATCCTTTGTTTCTGTTCGCGCGTTGATTTCTTATACCTGCCTTTGATTGACTCCAGGTAGGCCCGTTTTTCGTTCAAATTCATACCATCTACTCCAAATCTTTGGGTTAGATCTAATATGAGTCAACGATTACTTTTTTGCCTACCTTCGGTTAGATTTAATGTGAGTCAATTCGTTTATGAATATTTGGGTTATTTTTGGTATCGTTTAAGGTATAATCACACCGCATAGTAATAAGCATTTATTTTATGCCTAAAATTAATAATCCACATGATAAAATTGTTAAAAAAATATTGAACCAACGTGATGTATACACCCAAAGCGATTAGAAAGTAGGTTCTCTCTTCTTCCATCATTGCGAACGAAGTGACGCAATCTAGGGTTAGGATCTTCGATCTTGAAAAGCCATTGAAACTTTGCAAGATCGTGGTTCTTTACCTCTGGATTGCCGCGTCGCTGCGCTCCTCGCAATGACAGGATTTTTCGTCATTGCGAACGAAGTGATGCAATCCAGGGAAAGGATCTACGATCTTGCAAATTTTCACGGCATTTGCTGGTTGTTCCACTGTCTTTATTAAACATTGCATTTAATTCTTGCTCAATGCCACTTGCTCTTGCTTTTGCTTTTGCTCTTGCTCTTGCTCTTGCTCTCTACTAAATAGGCCTGCCTGTGTAACATAAGAAGGTGGTTGCAATTCATTTATGATAGCAATCAAACCTGGGATATCGTGGTTTTTCCCTGCAGAATATTGCTTGATTATTGGTAGATCAAACAATAACGGCAGCTGTTCATTATTTTTAAAAATAAGATCTAAGTTATCTTTTACGGCTTTTAAAATTTCTATCTTTTGCTCGTTAGTTAAGGTTGTTAAGCTTAATAGCTTACACAACTGTGTGCCATCATTAATAATTAGCTGTAAACGATTTTTAATAGAATCAAAAACCTCATTATATTTTTCTTTAATTGATAAGAATTCGGCAAGTTGATCACCATTTTTAATTAAACGATATAACTCACCCTTAAATCTATCCCAAATTTCATTGCGAAAATTTTCGGGTAATATTGGTGAGGTAACCAGAATATAAAGATCAGTGCTATTAAAAATAAGCGCAGGAGAACTAATAAAAATGCGAGAACGGATATCATGCAGTATGCTAGTACTCCATCAAATAAGTTTTTCCGAGTGATTTAAATCGATTTATATGTCATTATTCCTTGTTTTGAAGAACCGATCAGGGAAGATAATGTTACCGCTCAAACTCACACTAAAAAAGAAAGAAATTTTTGCGATAAAAGAATTTGTTAAATACGAAGAAGCACGCGTGATAAGGCGTGCTAATATTTTAAATTGCCTTCATCACGGATATGTATCAAGCGAAATATCTCTTATATTAAATGTGGATCAAAAGACAGTAACTAATATTGGTAAAACATATCTCGAATCTGGATTTGACGCTGCTTTATATGATGATGAACGCTCGGGTCGTCCCATTGATTTTGATGATAGAGAGCGATCAAGGATAATAGCAATGGTTTGCACTAACCCACCAAGTGGAGCATACTGGTGGACATTAGATTTGATAGTTGAAGAAGCACAAAAACGAGAGTTAATTGATTGCACAATTAGTCGGGAACAAGTCAGAATTATTCTACAAGAACATGAGCTCAAACCATGGCAGGAAAAAATGTGGTGTATTGGAGATTTGGATGATGAATATATTCAAAAAATGGAAGATGTTTTAGATGTCTATGCTCGAGTTTATAACGAGAAAAAGCCTGTTGTTTGTATTGATGAAAAACCAGTTCCATTGATTGCTGATACAAGAGAGCGAATTTTACCGAAAAATCCTGGTGATGTTTTGAAGAAAGATTATGAGTATGAGCGCAACGGCTCTGTGAATGTTTTTTGCGGAGTTGAACCAAAAACAGGAAAATATATTAATTCAGTTACTGAGCGAAGATGCGGATCTGATTTTGCAAAATTTCTAAAATCAGTATCAGAAAAGTACAACTCTGCTGAAAAGATTGTTTTGGTTATGGATAATTTAGCAACACATAAAGAAAAACATTTAATTGATTTTTATGGCGAAAAAGCTGGCAAGCAACTTTGGAATAAATTTGAAGTGCATTACACGCCAAAACATGGAAGCTGGTTAAATCAAGCAGAAATTGCAATTGGGATGTATTCAAGGCAGTGTTTAGGCGATGGTAGAATTGGGACGATTGAAAATTTAAAATTACAAACTAAAGCATGGAACGTAAGAATTAATAAAAAGAAAATAAAAATTAATTGGCGATTTACAAAATCTAAGGCAAGAAAAAGTTTTGGTTACATGCCTGAGAAACACTCGGAAAAACTTATTTGACAGGGTACTAGGAGTTGTGGGAGAAACGATTTCATATAGTTGCAAGAGTAACGTTACATCACGTGCATGTAAAATAAAATATTGATATTGGTTTACTATCGCTTGCATGACAAACTTTTTATGGACTTTATTCAAAGAATCATAGCCTAGCAAGGCAACCAATTGTTTTAGCTCAATCGTAGAGTAATCTAGGGACTGTATTTCTTGTGAGAATTTAGCCCAAAATTTGTTAAAGCGCTCTTGATTAAGTGGTAAGCTAAAAAGATTAAAGAAGGCATTTTGTTTGGTATGCAGCCCAGGAAGCTTTTCTTCAATTGCAGCCAAAAATGGTTCGTAAATTTCAGCATTATCCCTGCATATAGCAGAGAACTTTTCAAAAAAGTTATAGGGATAATCATTACTAAGATCCTTATCAAGGAAATCAGAAAACTTAAGTGTAAGCATTTCCTTAAAACTCTCTTTTTCATTTTGTGAAATCTGCTGGTACAATTCTAGTAGCAATAGAATATCTGACTCACTCATTGGCACATGATGCAGGGTTTTTTCATGAGTTAGCCTTTGTAAAAGCTTTGCTTGCATATCATTGGTGCTGGCAGTATATATTTTACAAAAAGCACTGGGTCGTTTTAGCAGACTAGGTAGTTCTTTTAAGATTTTTTCTTTTATCTCTGCATGCTGTTTAATCGCACTCTCATCGCTTTTGCCCATTATTATTTCTGGTTTGCTATTTAGCAGTAAAGCTAACAATTTATAATCAGGATTTTTAAATAATAATGAAAAAAGTTGATTCTTTAATGCTTGCCAAATATTTTGGCGCTGTGCGCAAGAAAGTTTCTCTAAAGGCAAGGAAAGAAGACGAAATAAACAGGTACTGCTCTTTATCATAGCACTAAGAGAGGGTTGTATTCTCTGCCATTGGGTATTACGCTGATCTTGTGTAAACTGTACGAGAGAAAGTTCAAAAAAAGTGGGTAGCTCATTATAATGCTCATCGGTAGGGATCAGATTAGGTTGTAAAGTGAAAGCAGCTTCACGCATTTGTTGTGAAAAGCGTGAAATAGGAAGTGCAAACAAGTCATAATAGTCAAAATCAATATACGGTTGACTAGATAATACTATATCCCAAATCTCCTGGCGTTGTTCTTCACAAAAATAGGGTGCTTTAAATAAACTTGCAAGATCAATGTTAACCGTACAACGATATTCTAGTGCAGAATGCTGGTGCTTATTAAGATACATTTTCAATGCTTCATAGAGAGCCGTGCGGTGATTTTTTGGTAAACGGGGTTCTTTCCAATATGCTAAAAAGTTATCTATAGGATCAGGATCAGAATCAGGTTCAGGTGTTTCAATTACGGTTGCAAAGTATGAGGCGTCACGTTTTTCTATTAAAGCATTAAACCACTCTTGTGGGAATTTTTTGTTGGGTAGTTCAGCAAGCATATGTAGGCTTTCAAAATAAATGGGGAGATCTTGAATAGTTAGTTTTCCCCAAATAGCCTTACGTTTTTCAAAAGATAATTGTTCTAGTGGTAACTCAAAAAAGCTATGTAATTCTAATAAAGAATTAATCTTTAAAGCGGTTATATAAAAATCATCACGAATAGTGCGTGGGATGCGCGTAAGTGACATAAATGTAGCAATATTCTCTGTATCACTAATAACTTCCTTTGTAATACGATCCTGATTACTTTCCCAAAGGGCTAGGAGCATTTCAAGTGTAAGATGGCTTTCAGGAATTTGCTCGCATAACCTAGCAAAACGATCAAAAGAAAGCTGATCTTTGGGTATTTTTTTAATAAATGCCTCACGCAAGTACATAGGGAAAATGTTTAAAGGAAGTTTAAAAATGTCACGCAACACCCAGTCCTCATCGTTTTGCAATGACTCTTCAATTTTTTTAGGATCTAAACTTTCTATACTGCGAGTGATGTTGTCTCTATTGCAATACTTAATAATTTTTTTAAGAATAGCAAGCGATATTGCACTAGATGGGGCGAACGCAGCTAATTTAGCTTGTTCGTCATCAGAAAAACTCTTTGCATCTTGAATAAATTTGCTATAAAAATTCGCTTTTTCTGTACAAGCTTCAATCGCTTGCCATAATGTTGGGTAAAGCGGTTTAAGCTCTTCAGTTGTTTTAAACATTTCATTTAGCACTGGGATGGCAGAGTGATTGTAATTAATGATAGTTGCTAGGTGCTGGCCTAAGGTATTTAATAAATCTTGGCCATATAAAGTCGTTTTATTTTCGCGGTAAAAGCTTAATATTATAGTGATTAGCTTAGTTTCTCGCATATCATCATTAAATAAAATAAGGTTGCTAAAGTTATTAACAATATAAGTGAAAACCTTCCTTTTATGCTTAGCTTCTAGCTGGTTAGCATTGCTTAACAGTCGTTCAATGATAGCTGTACTTGTAATAATACTATCTAAGTGATCAAAAAAGATATTTATAACGTCATCTTGCAATACGATATTTTCTAACAACGTGATTAGCTTATCAAGTGCAAAACGGTTGTGAATAATCTTGTGCAGGTGATCTTTTATTGCTTTAAATAGTAGATTTTTTTGTAGAGGTTCGGGTGCTAAACTTAGCCAATCGAAAATAATCGCAACTGAATCTTGATAGGAATGAGTTATAATTGAAGATAGATTCTCAATGATGGTCTTCAATATGTTGCTTTTTAAATTTAATGAAATATTTGTGTTGAGTAAATTATTAAGATCTTCAAATGAATGTATCCTATTAGGAAACTCTTTTATTGTTTTATTCCAAATATCGTCACAAGTTACATTGCCAAGTTTTTCATTAAGGGCTAATTGAATCATGTTATACAGATCACGATCATTTTTAATGAGTGATTCAAGGCGATCACCTAAAGTTTCAACAATAGGCTGGTGTATTTCTGCCATGTATGGTGCTGTTAATAAAGCGTAAACCTCATGAGTCTTTGTGATTACTTGCCTAAAATCAAGTGTAGCTATTTTAGCTTTAATATCTGCAACGATCGAAACGTTGCCGTTTTGCTCGTTTAAAAATTTAAGCAGCTTATTAAGACTAGTGCCATTTTCCACCAATTTATGAATATTTTCCAAAACAAACTGCCATATAAAATTATGTTCTAATAATAATGCAGCTGGCAAACTTAAAAATTTCACGAGTAAATCCATTGTGCTATCACAAGCAGGGTTACTCATAATAAGTTGGTTAAATTTGTTTTTATACGCTTGCCAAATAGCTGTTCGCTGTTCGGTTGGTAATTGTTCTAAAGATAAAGTTAATAAATCGTAAAGTTGGTTACCACTTTGGATCAAAGTAACAAGCAAGGGATACAAACTAGATTCTCGGTGTGGGGCGGGTATGTTACCTAACGGCAACTTCAATAACTTGTAAAGTTGGTTGCCATCTTGGATCAAGGAAGTAGAGAAGTGATCCAGAATAGTTTTTCGTTGTAGGTGGGGTAGTTTATCTAATGGCAATGCCAATAACTTGCAAAGTTGGCTGCCATATTGGATCAAGGAAGTAGGATTAAGTGTTGTTTTCTCCCAATCTATACTAATGCCAGGTAAGAGAAGTATAGCGTAAAGATCATTGCCATTTCTGATTAAAGAATCTACACGGATTTTTAAGATTTTATTTAACTTAGTCTGTATATTTTTGCCTATAATAGTAGTATCAGAAAGAGAATATTGCCATAAATCACAAAAGTCTTGCCCGTTTTTAATTAGCTCATCAAGATTCATAGCAGTTAGGATAGGTTTTCTTTTTGTGGCTCGGTCAGAAGAGATGAAAAGTTCTAAAATTCTAATTAAGTCTGTTACGTTATGAATGATATTCTGCCATTTAGCTTGCATTGCAGTGTAGATTTCAGCTTGATTTTTGCTGCTGTTATGCGAATACAATGCAAGAAAGTGAGCAACATTTTCAATTTTAGATTTAGCTTTATCGGTAATGACATCTTGTACTTCGGGTGCAGCATAGGGTATTTCACGGCTTATTGTTTGGAAACTAGCGCTACTATACATGAGTTGGCGTAAAATCGGCTCTTTAAAAATTTTTAAATCACGACGTAAAATAGATAGTTGCGCTTTACTTCTAGGAGGGAAGCTTGTTTGCGCAGAAAATACGAGATGAAAAGTTTCAAGATCAGGAATGATTTTTGCTATTGTTCCATCTTTAAGGTGTTTTTCAATTTTTTCTTTAAATCCAGGTAATAACTCTGTGGAATATTTTTCGTAAGATAAACCTAAGGAGGTGATTAGATATACGAAAGACCATAAGCTGCTTGTCAAACGTTCAAGTTGATCGTTGCTAAGTTCATCCCAAACTTCTTTGCGCTGCTGATCTGTTAAGGATTTTAAATCTAGAAAATCATGTAGTTGCCGGCTATCAGAGAAAGGCTTCTTTTTAAGAATAAGGGGTAGAAATTTACTATAATCTGTGAGTGTTAACTGTTGATCAAAAAGGCGAAATATATTCACGTTAAATACTGAGTATTTCTTGCCCCAGATTGCCTTTATATTTTTAGGCATTGTAGGCGTATTTTGCTTAATGAGAGCCGTTATTCCAAGATTATATAAAAATGCTGGCGGATAAGATTTGCGAAGACTATTGGCGCTTACTGTTTGATCGGCATGTTCTTGTTCTGCGCTTGATAAGTATGCAAAAACTTTGGTTAGCAAATCATAAAATTTCCCCCCCCCACATGAGAGTATCAGATTCAATCACATACATGGCATGGATTAGGATGCGATTAATCTCTTGTGTCGTAATACTGATCGTTCCATCATCGTTTTTATTGCTAAAAATATTGTCTATCTCAGTATCATTTAAAAGTAGTTTATCCCCAAAATTTTTTGTTAGATACTCCCATTCTTTATCAATAGGATCGCTCTCTCTTAGTGGCAGGTGTTTTGCGCTTGCAAAATAATTCACTAATCGATCAACTGGCACTTTTTTTTCAAATTCTTTTTCAACCTCATTAAAGCTAGATCTTGCTTCATCAATCTTAGTTTCATCTTGGTTCTGGCCTGCTTTTATAGCTTGAAAACAAGCTTGAACGCTTTCTTTTAACGTGTTTTTAGCGCGTGCAAAGGCTTGGTTATCTTGCCCAATAAATGAGTCAAAAGCATCATATTTTATTATTCTTTGCAATGATCTTTCTGCTTTTAAGAAATTAGTTACAAGTACTCTTAAATCTGAGAATGACTGCGCGTTGGCAATAATTTGCTTAAGTACATCTAACGCTTCGTTTCTAATAGTAGCAAATGGGATATCGGTACTTTTCACATTGCTTAAAGACATAACTTCTATCAAACCTGGCACGACAGGATGAATGTCATCTGTTGGGTGTATTAAACATATTTGTTCTAGATAGCCTTGGATTTTTTCGTTTGGAATAACGTGCTCATGTTGTTGCATTATTTTTTTCAATTCACAAGACACCACATCCGTTTTTGATTTTAACCAACTGGCTATGCTATTAAATTTAGAAGTGTTGTTACTAAGACTAAGTTTTATCCAATCTAAAGTCATTGTTAACCTTAAGTTTTCATCAGGATAGTCTTGCGTTAAGAATTTACTCAGTATTCTAGAGATGTTACCAATTAAAAATGCATCCCAATCTTGGATCAGATCAAGTCGTTTATAAGAACCATCTTCGCATTTTATTGGGTATACGCCATTAAGCAGAAATAACATATCATGTTGCTTTTCAGCGCTACAATTTTTACTGCTAGAAAGCCTATACAGTGTATTAAATAAAGAAAGGATGCGGGCTTTTTTATTGTCATCATTATCGTTTACGGCAGCATAGGCCTGATCAGCCGGCGATCTTGTGCCCATTAAAGCAAGACAAACTAAGTTTAATGTTGCACCTAAACTAACATTAACCACAGTATTTTTTTGTGCTGCCTCCTGTTGATCAAGCACATAATTTTTTGTAAATTCATCTGTACCAAACTTCATTAATTTAAGCATAAATTCAAAGACAACCGCTTTTTTGAGTTCTCTTTCATTTTCATTTTCATTTGGAAGAAGCGTCTCAATGTTATGAGATACATAGTTAATAAAATCAAGAATACCCCATGCATCTTGGTTTTCATAAAGCTTTTTAAAGGTGGCTTGTGCTTGTTCGTTTTCCTTGGTAACGTTAGAATTCGGTTTAAAAATAGTGCTTAGCTGAATACAAAGACCTTCGAAGTTCGGGGTATAATCACTTCGTTCAAAATCGTTAAATAAAGATGAAAATAAGTTCCCGGCAGAAGTTTGTACAGCTTGGCTATGCGTAGATTGTGGGTTTGAGAACATTAATAAAGCCCCTTTTTTGTTATTATGAATAGTTACAAAGATTGTTCGATCAGCTAAAAACTAGCGCTGTAATATATCACATATTACGCCGATATTCCCCACCAACTTGGTATAATGCACCAACAATTTGTCCTAATGAACACGTTTTTACGGTTTCCATTAGTTCTGCAAAAATATTGCCATTAGTGGTAACCACTTTTTGTAAACGTTGCAATGCTTGGTGTGCTTGCTCGTGATGAGATTTTTGGAATGCAGCCAACCGGTTAATTTGCGATTGCTTTTCTTCATCGGTGCCACGACGTAATTCCACTTTAGCCATTTCTGCTTCATGATCGGCATGTGGGTTTTCAAACGTATTAACCCCAATAATAGGATATTCGCCAGTCACTTTTTGGCGTTCGTAATAAAGCGATTCTTCCTGTATTTTAGAACGCTGGTAGCCCAACTCCATCGCGCCTAGTACGCCACCACGTTCGCTAATGCGTTCAAACTCTTGTAAGATCTCTTCTTCCACTAGATCGGTTAATGCTTCAATAATAAAAGAACCTTGGATTGCATTTTCATTTTTATTTAAACCATATTCTTTATTAATAATTAATTGTATAGCCACGGCACGGCGCACCGATTCTTCTGTTGGGGTGGTAATGGCTTCATCATAAGAATTAGTGTGCAATGAATTACAATTATCATACAGTGCGGTTAATGCTTCTAAGGTGGTGCGAATATCATTAAACTGAATTTCTTGGGCATGCAATGAGCGCCCGCTGGTTTGAATATGCGCTTTTAATTTTTGTGATCGGTTGTTACCTTTATAATATTTTTTTATGGCAATTGCCCAAATTCTTCTCGCAACACGGTTAATTACGGCATATTCAGGATCCATTGAAAGCGAGAAAAAGAAAGATAAATTGGGTGCGAAATCATCAATGCTCATACCACGAGCCAAATAATATTCTACAAAGGTAAACCCATTGGCTAATGTAAATGCGGCTTGTGAAATTGGGTTAGCACCTGCTTCTGCAATATGGTAACCAGAAATAGAAACAGAATAAAAATTACGAATATTATTTTCAATAAAATACTCTTGAATATCACCCATCATTTTTAAGGCAAAATCAATGGCAAAAATACAAGTATTTTGGCCTTGGTCTTCTTTTAGAATATCAGCTTGCACGGTGCCACGTACCGCGCTTAATGCTTTGGCTTTAATTTGTTGGTACTCATCCTGGGTTGGGTCTTTTTTATGTTCTTTTTTAAACAACGCTACTTGTTGTTCAATTGCTGTATTTAAAAAGAAAGCTAAAATAATTGGAGCGGGCCCATTAATCGTCATTGAAACGCTGGTGTTAGGCGCACACAAATCAAACCCATCATAAAGAACTTGCATGTCTTCTAAACTACAAATAGAAACACCAGAAGTGCCTACTTTACCGTAAATATCAGGTCTTTCTGCAGGATCGCAACCATATAATGTTACTGAATCAAATGCGGTTGATAAACGTTTAGCCACGGAGTTTTTAGATAAATACTTAAATCTTTGATTGGTACGATAAGGATCGCCTTCGCCAGCAAACATACGCGTTGGATCTTCATCGGTGCGGCGAAAGGCAAATGTGCCAGCAGTATAAGGAAAATGCCCAGGAATATTTTCTTTTAAAACCCATTTTAAAATAGTGCCTGGGTTAGTATATTTTGGTAGCGCAATGCGCGGCACTTTGGTACCAGAAAGCGAAGTTGTGTAAAGCGGTACGCGATATTCTTTATCACGTACTTTATAAACATATTCTTCGCCGTTATAATCTTTTTGCAATTGTTGGTATGCTGCAAGTGCAAGCAGTGATTGTTTATCAATAGCGTTTTCAAATTCAGTGATTTTAGTTTGTAACTCTTGGTTGCTGCTGATTAATTTCGCGGCTTCACTTAATTGCCAACATTTTTCAGCCAATAGTGCCTGTTGATCAACATGCTGGTGATAATCGCGAATCGTTTGGCTAATTTCCGCAAGATAACTAATTCGCGCCGCGGGAATAACAACGGTTTTAGAAGAGGATGTTTTAATATCTTTGCAAGGAATAGCAGATTGCCATGCAGATTTATTTTCTGGGTTAATTAAATTTAAAATCGCATGATACAATGCCGTTACGCCATCATCGTTAAATTTAGCAGCAATTGTGCCATAAACGGGCATTTCTTCTGGTGCAGAATCAAATAATTTATGGTTACGCTGATATTGTTTGCGCACATCACGTAACGCATCAAGGGATCCTTTACGTTCAAATTTGTTAATGGCAATTAAATCTGCAAAATCAATCATATCAATTTTTTCTAATTGGCTGCTGGCACCATATTCTGCAGTCATCACATAAATGGTTTTATCAACCAGTGGTACAATCGCAGAATCACCTTGGCCAATCCCCGCTGTTTCAACTAAAATTAAATCAAAATTCGCTGCTTGTGCCAGCTTAATACTATCGGCTAAGGCATTAGATAACTCATTGCCCGTATTGCGAGTGGCCAGTGATCGCATATAAGCATTATGATTTTTTAAGGCATTCATGCGAATACGATCACCCAATAAAGCGCCACCAGTACGCCGTCGTGAAGGATCAATTGAAAAAATTGCAATTTTTTTATTTGGGAAATCTTGCAAAAACCGTGTAATAATTTCATCTACAAGTGAAGACTTACCTGCACCACCAGTGCCTGTGAAACCAATTACCGGTGCAGGATCATGTTTAGTTTGTTGTAAACAATTTTCAATGCTGGCAGCTAAGGCTAACGATTTTTCTTTGGCAATTTCAATAGCGGTAATACATTTTGCGAGTAAACCGTGATTGTCGTTGGTTAATTCCTCAGCTTTAAATTTTAAATCCGTGGTTTGTTCAAAATCTGCGGTTTGCAGAAGATGGTTAATAATGCCTTGTAACCCATGTTGCCTGCCATCTTCGGGTGAAAAAATCTTTGAAACCCCAAATCCTTCGATTTGTTTAATTTCAGCGGGTACAATCACACCACCACCGCCACCAAAAACTTTAATATTAGCATTAGCTTTGTTGAGTAATTCCATCATGTACTGAAAATACTCAACATGCCCACCTTGATAAGAACTCACGGCAATGGCTTGCACATCTTCATCAATCGCTGCATTCACAACCTCTTGTACGGATCGATTATGCCCAAGATGAATGACTTCGGCACCACTATCTTGCATGACACGCCGCATAATGTTGATCGCAGCATCATGACCATCAAAAAGAGAGGTTGCAGTCACGACACGGATGTGGTGTTTGGGTTGATAGGGCTTTTGCTCTTGCATGACACATGACCTTAGTAATTCTTGCTTGACAGTAAAGTCTTGCGCGATTAGTGTATTGAATTATCGTAACTATTCACCATGTAGATGGGAACGCCCATATTTGGGCTAAAAACGGCG
>CAYGTS010000047.1:0-16944 GCA_964352905.1 uncultured Legionellales bacterium
TGCCTCAAATCTGACCGTTCTTGAGTTATTCAACATCTCGCCGGGAATTACTGCTGATATAACTTACCCAATCTGGCTGATAATGCCTGTGCTTGTTGCAATTGTTCCTGCGTTAATTTTTTTGCTAATTTCTTTTCATTATCTTGCGCCAATTTAAATCCTTGCTTTGCGGCAAGATTTAACCATGCATAGGCGGTTATTAAGTTTTTTTCAACGCCTTGCCCTGTCGCGTATAATAATCCTAAATTATTTTGCGCATCAGCGTAGCCTTGCTGTGCTGCTTTTTCATACCACTTTGCGGCTTGCTGAAAATTTTGGGCTAAGCCTTTGCCTTGTTCATTTAAATACGCTAAATAATATTGTGCATCCGGCATTCCATGTTGCGCAGCTTTTTCTAACCATTTCGCTGCAAGATGATAGTCTTGATTAGCCCCTAAACCATCGTAATACAGCATACCCAAATAATATTGCGCCTCGGCATTTCCTTGCTCGGCCGCCTTTTCATATAAGCTCATGGCTTTTTCATAATCGCGTTTAACGCCTAAACCATCCTCGTAAATGGCACCTAGATTATATTGTGCAATGGCATAATTTTGTGCCGCCGCTTTTTCAAACCAATGTTTGGATTTATCTAAATCTTTTTCTACACCTAAGCCTTGCATATACATTAGGCCTAAATTATTTTGTGAACTGGCTAAGCCTTTTTCGGCAGCCATAAGATAATGTTGTGCTGATTGTTGATAATCTTGTGGCACCCCTTTACCATGCCGATATAATAACGCTAAGTTATGATGCGCTTTCAAATACCCTGCTTTCGCTGCTTGCTGATATAACTCTGCTGCTTTCGCATAATTTTGTGGCACACCTTGCCCATCTTCATACAAAATGGCTAAATTATATTGCGCAATAGGATGCCCAAGGTTGGCTGCGCGTAAATAATGATAAGCCGCTTTATCATTATCTTGCTCAACACCTTGTCCCGTTTTATGCATGTAGCCCAACATGAACTGCGATCCCGGGTGATTTTTTTGCGCAGCCTTTTTAAACCAGTCTGCTGCTTCCTTATAATCTTTAGTCACGCCTAAGCCATCATAGTACATCGTACCAAGATGATATTGCGCCAAGGGATAACCCATTTCAGCCGCTTTGCGATACCAAGTGATTGCTTGTTGATAATCTTTAGTAACCCCAAGACCGTCTTCATACATTAAGCCAAGATTATCTTGCGCCAGCGGGTAATCTTGCTCTGCCGCTTTGCGATACCACTCAACGGCCAGTGCTGTATCTTGTGGAACACCGCGCCCGGTATCATACATGAAGCCCAAATTATTTTGTGCCGGTGCGTAGCCTAAGTCAGCCCCTTTTTGGTACCACTTAATCGCCATTTCATAGTTTTGCGCAACGCCCTGCCCATGCCTGTACATCAAACCAATATGATACATAGCAACCGGATCATTATTTTGCGCGGCTTGTTCAAACAAAGTAAAAGCTTGGCGAAAATCGCCGCGATCATACGCTCGCAAACCGGCATCAACATTTGCCCAAGCCGGTATGGCAAGTAACAAACAAAAGAGGATGATAAGTACTCTCATGCAGCAACTCCTTGTTGCAATCCTGGCAGGATCTTAGCTGTTATTAAATAAAGTGTAGTTGGCAGACATGATTTAGCAAAAAAAAATAAAATTTAAATGAATTCATAGAGTTAAAAGCATACCGCTTAATCTGATACTCATTTTGTAGCAATTTTCGCCGAAATTTGAAATTTTATTTTCAAATTTCGGCGAAAATTGCTGCTTAACTCTTCAATTTTCTGATATTGTGAGTTTTTGATCCAACACAGTTAACAGGGTACTAGCCATGACATTTATTAAGCGCTTACTTGAATCGAATGTTCACGAGATTTTAGCAAGAGAAAAAAGTATTTTGCTGCTTGGGCCACGTCAAACCGGCAAAACAACGATGCTGAAACATCAAATCACTGCTGATTTGAGCTATACCTTTCTAGAAGCAGCTGTTAGACGTAGCTTTGAACTTGATCCTGATAATTTAATTAAAGAAATTAAAGCCTATATTAAATTAAATCGTGATCAGCATTTACCCTTAGTGTTAATTGATGAAGTCCAAAAAGTTCCGCAAATTATGAATGCCGTACAATATGCTATTGATGAAAAACTGGCAAAATTTATTTTAACTGGCTCATCAACACGCAAATTAAAACATCAATCGAATGATATTAATTTATTACCAGGGCGCGTCATCGAGCTACGTATGGAAGCACTGAGTATTTTAGAAATGCAAAATAGATTGCCCAATCTTATTGACCTACTTTTAAATGGTAGTTTACCCGAAATTATTTTACAACAGGATGATCTTGCTAAAGAACAGCTTCTCACTTCTTATGTGAACCTTTATCTTGAAGAAGAAATTAGAAGAGAAGCATTAGTCAGAAACCTAGCCAGTTTTTCACAGTTTTTGCGCTATGCTGCTATAGAGGCAGGCAATCCAGTTAACCTGGCTAATTTATCACAAGAAATTGGCATCGCACGTAATATTATTCACAATTATTACCAAATATTAGAAGATTGCTTGATTGTTGATCGTATTGAACCATTAACAATAACAAACTCACGTCGCAGACTAGCAAAAACAAGTAAATATATTTTTTTCGATTTAGGTGTCAGAAGGGTTGCAGCAGGAGAAGGCATTAATCCACCTGAAAAATATTTTGGTCAACTCTTTGAGCAATTTGTGGGACTTGAAATACTGAAAATACTTCGCTCAACTTTGCCGCAAGCAAAATTATGTTATTGGCGAGATCATAACGGCCCAGAGGTCGATTACGTCATTGACTATAATCGCCACTATCTTCCGATAGAAGTAAAGTATACTAAAACGCCAAGCAAAGAGGATGCCAGGCATTTAATCCAATTCAGTGAAGAATACCCCTGTAAACTGCCAGCTTTAATTATTTGTCGCGTAGAACGCCCGATTGAAATTGCTGATAATATTATTGCGATTAATTGGCGTTCCACACCTGAGATGATCAAAAAATTGCTAACACAACCTTATGCCTGAACATCCAAAAATGCCTGGATCCGATTTTTATTTTCAATCATTTCATTAATGACTTTTTCACAGCGATTCCCACCCGTAATGCCTGATTACTCAAGAACGTTCAGATTTGGCGATAAAAACGCCAGTCCTCTTGATAAGCGGGGATCAGGGCGTTCCCAGCTACAGCAGCAATTCCCGGTGTAGCGAGGAACAGCCATATTTGGGCTAAAAACGGCGAAAATCTTTTATCGAAATGCTCATTTATCACTTATAAACTGCGCTTTCTCAAAAATATTTTCACCGTTTTTATCGCCAAATCTGAACGTTCTGATCAATATAAAGTTAAAGGGGGCGAGCAGATACGCAAATTGTTTTACACTTCCTCTAACCGCTTAGCTAGCGCTTGGCATAGTTTTTCGGTGCCTTGCTTGCTCACAGCAGAAATTGCAAACACTGGGCCCTGCCAGTTTAACGCTTCACAATATTGCGTGATTAATGTGTTAAGCTCTTCCTTATCGATTAAATCAATTTTATTAAAGACCAGCCAACGTTCTTTGTTCACTAATTCTTCGCTAAAATTAGCTAATTCATTAATAATACTGTTAGCATCATCAACCGGGTTGCTACCATCAATCGGAAAAATATCAATCACGTGTAATAATAACTTAGTCCGTGATAGGTGTTTTAAAAATTGCACACCAAGACCGGCGCCACCTGCGGCACCTTCGATTAAACCGGGAATATCAGCAATGACAAAACTTTGTTGTTCAACCCGCACCACACCTAGTTGTGGATGCAAGGTGGTAAAAGGATAATCAGCCACTTTTGGGGTGGCATTAGAAACCGCACGAATTAAGGTAGATTTACCAGCGTTAGGCATGCCTAATAATCCAACATCGGCTAAGACGGTCAAAGAGAGTTGTAAATTACGCCGTTCACCTTTGCTGCCATAAGTAATACGACGTGGCGCACGGTTGGTGCTGGATTTAAAACGCGCATTGCCCAAGCCATGCCAGCCACCTTTGGCCACCAACAAGGTTTGGCCATCTTGCTGCAGATCCCCCAAGCATTCATGCGTATCCATATCACACACTGTGGTACCGAGTGGCACGGGAATATACAGATCATCACCTGATTTGCCAGTACAATTGCGCCCGGCACCGCCCTCACCACTTTGCGCTTTGAATAAGCGCTGGTATTGAAAATCAATTAAGGTATTAACTTGTTGATCGGCAATTAAAAACACATTGCCACCATCACCACCGTCACCGCCATCTGGGCCACCACGCGGCACGTACTTTTCGCGCCGAAAACTTAAACAACCATGCCCGCCATTACCGGCGGTGACATGAATAATCGCTTCATCAACAAATTTCATGGAATTCACTCGTTAAAATAATGTGCGCATTATAAGCTATGAAGATTTGAAAGCACAGTGGTAACTACAGCAATTGTTGGTAACTACAGCAATTCCCGGTGTAGAGAGGAACAGCCCCTAGTTTAAGACAAAAGGAGCTAAAGACTCTTCAGAAGTGTTCGAGAAAGTAGAAGCAGGTGATTCAGTATCAGAAGCGGGCTCAGCTACTACATAACGCTGCATTTGGCCTAGTTTACTTTCTATGAAATCAAAAAAACCTTGTGTGTGATTTGAAATTTTCTCTTTTTTATATATCGTATACAAACTATCTTTCAGTTCTGCTAATTGCTTCATTAACTGTTGTATTTTTTCACGAGTAACAAGTCTAGATAACGACGCCCATTCCATGAGATGCTGCGCAAGCACGGCAAGTTGTCTTAACAAACTATTTTCTTTTTGTTCAGTCGCAAAAAAAACACTGTGCCCTTGCGAAATCAATTGAGAGGACACTTGCGAAATATTTTTTCCTAGGCATTTGATAATTTCACTCATACTGAATAATTGCTGAATTTTTTGCGGTAATAATTCTGCGAGCAAACCAGCTATAAAATCTACTTCTAAAGGAGAAAAAAAAGTTTCCTGTTTTTTCATTATTTGAATTTTTTGATTTAACTCACGTTGAAAGTGATTCTCAGGATCATGTTGATCATAAAAGTGTTTTTGTAACGCTTGGATCTCAGTATCAGTAAATGCTTTAAATGCAATACTTCCTCTTTCTAAAAACGCCACTCCGCGACAAACGCTATCTTCTATATCAGGTTGAAAAAAACTAATGCTTGCAACACATTCACGCCGCCAACCCTGCCAGATTTCATCATCCATAGTTTTCCTCTATATTTTTAAAACCACGTCTGGCGCGTTGCTACAAGAATGTTTTTAATCTGTAACTTTCACCCTGTAGATGGGAACGCCCAAATCTGAACGTTCTCGGTAAATTCACCTTCAAATTTACTGAATAGTTACTTTAATCTAATCACAGCAGAGTGACAATGTCAATCTTACCAAAATCTGGTATCATTCACTGGATCTGCTACACTTTTAAATTATTCAGAATAAACAGAGTATTACTTAAATATGAAAATACGCACTGATGATTTACGCATCATAACGCAACGCCCCCTGATTTCACCGGCCATGTTATTACATGAAGTGCCTTTGCCGCCGCAGTGCGCGCAATCGATTTTAGATGTGAGGCGAATTGCGGCTAATATTATTCATCAACTTGATGATCGCTTATTAGTGATTGTAGGACCCTGTTCGATTCACGATCCTCTCGCCGCACTGGATTATGCTAAAAAGCTACAACAGAAAATTCATGAACACGCCAATGAGTTACATATTTTAATGCGTGTTTATTTTGAAAAACCGCGCACCACAGTTGGTTGGAAAGGTTTGATCAATGATCCTGATTTAGATAACAGCTTTAACATTAATCATGGTTTGCGCCTGGCACGCAAATTACTTTGTGATATCAATTTACTCGGCGTGCCGGCCGGTACGGAATTTCTTGATTCAATTATTCCACAATATATCAGCGATCTAATTTGCTGGGGAGCGATTGGTGCACGCACCACAGAAAGTCAAACGCACCGTGAATTAGCCAGCGGTTTATCGATGCCGATCGGTTTTAAGAATGGTACCAATGGCAATATTAATATTGCCGTGGATGCGATTACTTCTGCCAGTCATTCCCATCACTTTTTAGGTGTGACTAAAGATGGCATTACCGCGATTACTGCAACGCGTGGTAATCAAGATTGTCACATTATTCTGCGCGGTGGTAAAACGCCTAATTATGATAGCCAACATGTTGCTGAGGTGAGTGAATTGTTGCAAGCTAAAAAAATCAATCAAGGGATCATGATTGATTGCAGTCACAGTAATAGCCAAAAAAATCATCGTAATCAAAAAATTGTGGTCGATGATGTCTGTCAACAAATTGCCGCAGGTAATCATAAAATCATAGGTGTGATGTTAGAAAGTAATTTATTGGCAGGTAATCAGCCACTCACGAATAAGGATGATTTAATCTACGGTCAAAGTATTACCGATGCCTGTATTGATTGGGCTGAAACTGAATGTTTACTCGCAAAATTAGCCGCCAGTGTTGCGAAAAGACGCCAACAACCATAGTGGAGAAAACCATGACAAGCGATTTACAAAAGATTCGCGATCAATTAGACAGCTTGGATGAAGACTTGCAGCAATTACTCAGCAAACGCGCACAGCTTGCCCAACAAGTTGCAAAGATTAAAACGGCTAGTGGCGAACAAGTGTTATTTTATCGTCCTGAGCGCGAAGCACAAATCATGCAATTAGTTAGCGCACGTAATCAAGGCCCACTGCCCGATGCGGCATTAGTTAATATTTATCGTGCCATTATTTCGGCTTGTCGTGCTATTCAATATCCACTTAAGGTGGCTTTTCTGGGGCCCGAAGGTACCTATTCGCAAGTGGCTGCTTTACAGCATTTTGGTGCTGAAATTACCGAAATACCACGTCACACTATTAAAGATATTTTTACGGAATTGCAAACAGGGCAAGCAGATTATGCAGTAGTACCGATTGAAAATTCTACACAAGGTATTATTTTACCTACGCTTGAATGCTTAATGCAGTCTACAGTTTCTATTGTTGGTGAAATCATTTTACCCATTCACCATCATTTATTACGCAATCAAGAAGATCAAACACCGCTACGCCGCATTTATGCGCATGAGCAAACTTTAGCACAATGCCGGCATTGGTTAGATAAACACATGCCCACGATTGAAAAAATTTCGGTGAGTAGTAATGGTTATGCCGCCAAGCGCACTAAAACAGAATTAGGTGCCGCGGCTATTGCGGGTAATGCTGCTGCAGAAAAATATCAATTGCAAAAAGTCATGCAAGATATTCAAGATCATCCGGATAATAGCACGCGCTTTATTGTTTTAGGCAAAGAAAAAGTTGCAATGACTGGCGTTGATAAAACATCGTTATTAATTGCTGGTAAAAATAAACCAGGGGCCCTGCTCGCATTGTTACAGCCATTTGCCAAACATGAGGTAAATCTAACCTTAATCGAATCACGTCCTTACCAACACCAGCAATGGCAAACGATTTTTTTAATCGATTTAGAAGGTCATTGTGATCAAGCACCGGTAAAAGCCGCTTTAAATGAAATTCAGCAATTGCCCGTAATGTTAACTGTTTTAGGATCCTATCCACGTCAGCAATTCCCGCTGTAGCTGGGAATTGCTGAAGCTTTATTTAGCTTCTTGTAATGGCATAATGTTAATATATTTATCTTGATTTTTACCTTTGGTGGTAAATTCAACGATACCATCAACTTTAGCGTAAATAGTATGATCACGTCCCATGCCTGCATTAGCACCTGCATTAAAACGCGTACCACGTTGACGAATAATAATACTGCCCGCGCTAACAGTTTGACCACCAAAACGCTTTACACCTAAACGTTTAGCTTCTGAATCGCGACCATTCCGGGTACTACCACCCGCTTTCTTATGAGCCATAACGGTAATCCTCTATGCTGAAATATCAGTAATTTCTAGTTTTGTAAAATATTGGCGATGACCAATTTCTTTTTCATGATGCTTGCGGCGTTTAAATTTAATGATTTTAATTTTTTTATGACGCCCTTGCTCTAATACTTTAGCCATAACTTTGCCGCCGGCAATAAAAGGCGCACCGATTTGTGACTGATCACCTTCACCAAGCATTAATACTTTATCAAATTCAATATTGCCATCAACTTCAGTTTCTAATTTTTCAACTTTAATGACCGCACCTTTGGTGACGCGATATTGCTTGCCACCTGTTTCAAAAACCGCATACATGGTTTGCTCTCCAACACTCAACACAACTTATATAATGAACTTACGAGAAACAGTAACTTTCGGCGTGATGTTGGATTACGCCGAGAGTTACTGTTTCTCGTAAGTTCTAAAAAGGGGGTCATTCTAGTTCAATTCTCATCCAACAGCAAGCAGATCTTGCAGCGATTCCCGCCGTAGTGTTTGATTACTCAAGAACGCCATATTTGAGGCAGATCTTGACAGTTTGTCGCTCTGCCCCTAGCATCTTGATTTTTAACGCCGCAAAGTAGTTTTTAACACCATGGAAATCAATGCAATACGCCAATTAATGCATGCAGAAATGCAACAAGTCGATGCTTTCATCCTTAACTGTATGCGTTCTGATATCGAACTAATTGGGCAAATTGGCCATCATTTGGTTAATAGCGGCGGTAAACGTTTGCGCCCACTCTTGGTTTTATTAGCTGCCAAAGCCTGTGGTTATCAGGGTAAACAACACATTGATCTTGCAGCGATTATTGAATTTATTCATACCGCAACCTTATTGCACGATGATGTAGTTGATGAGTCATTGTTACGACGTGGCGCTGAAACGGCGAATGCAATTTGGGGTAATTCCGCCAGCGTACTGGTTGGGGATTTTGTTTATTCACGTGCGTTTCAAATGATGGTAGCCATCAATCGCTTAGATGTTATGAAGATCTTAGCCAATGCAACTAATCAAATTGCGGAGGGTGAAGTCTTGCAATTACTCAACAAGCATAATCCCGCCACCACCGAAGCGGCTTATATGCAGGTCATTCACTACAAAACCGCCACCTTGTTTGAAGCAGCCACCAAATTAGGTGCAGTTATTGCCGATTACAAACAAGATCAGCAAACGGCTTTGGCTGATTATGGCAAGTATTTAGGCATTGCTTTTCAGCTAATTGATGACATGCTTGATTATACCGGTGAAAATATTGGCAAAAATATTGGTGATGATTTGGCTGAAGGAAAACCTACCTTGCCGCTGATCCGCGCACAAGCAGTCGCCACTCACGAACAAGCCCTGTTAATTAAACAAGCGATTCAACAAAGCCAATCAGCCAATATTGACGCAATTAAAACAGTCATCAGCAGCACTGATGCTTTGCAATACACGTATGATCACGCAATGTGCTACGCTGATAAGGCCATCAGCAGCCTGATCCATTTACCCGATTCGCAGTATAAACAAGCCTTAATTGCACTGGCACAGTTTGCTGTGAAGCGTAAACAATAGCAGTATTTCCCGGCGTGATGTTGAATAACTCAAGAACGGTCAGATTTGGGCGTTCTGCTAAATATAAAGCTAAAGGGGGTGAGCAGATACCAAAACTTTAATCAAAAATGAATGCATTGATAATATTTTAAAAAAATGTTTACTAGCATAGAAAAGGTGCTATAATTATGTAAATTTTAGCAGCAACAAGAGATTTAATTATGTCTGAACATACTTCAAATGACTTGCCCACCATTTTAAAGGCCTTAATGAATAGCCGCGGTTTATCAGAGTCTGAACTAGCCCGCCAAACTGGTATTGGTCAACCGGTTGTGCATCGTATGATTTCAGGGGAAACTGGCAATCCCAAGATTGAAACACTGCGCCCGATTGCCCATTATTTTTCTGTCACCATCAATCAACTCATTGGTGATGAACCCTTGCCAAAAGATCGCTTACTAGGCAACGTTTCTAATAAAATTCGTGCCTGGAACCAAGTACCGCATCTCAGTTATGAAGAAGCTGCTGCTTGGCCTAACCTTGCTAAAGATTCTATTGAAAAACGTGTGGCAACCGATATTGATGTTAGCGATAACGCATTTGCACTAACCATTAAAGACTCCACGATGATGCCACGCTTTCCTGAAGGAACCGTGATTATCGTTGATCCGGCCTATAAACCCGCTGATCGTGATTTTGCAGTAGTTCACATTGAAGGACATAAGCAAGCTACGTTTAAACAAATTTTAATCGATGGCGAGACGACTTATTTGAAGCCATTAAATCCAGATTTTTCTGTGCAATTGCTTGATAAAAACCATCGCTTTTTAGGTGTTATGGTGCAGGCTCGTATCGATTACATGCCAAATGAGTTAAAGCATAAGGGGTAATTGTTTTTTGGTATCTGCTCACCCCCTTTAGCTTCATATTGACCAGAACGTTCAGATTTGGTGTTCCCAGCTACAGCGGGAATTACTAACAATTACCACATGAGTTTGGAGAACAAATCATGACTCTTGCACAACTTTTTGAAAAAAAAGGTAAAAGGGTAGGCTCCCTAATACAAGCCACTCAATAAATCATTACAATAACGCGCTGAACCATCAATATCGGGAAATAACGTTAGATTGGTAATATTCATTTGATGCAGTGTGCGCAAACATTGAACTCGTTGATCATCAGGAATATCGACTTTAATCAGGATCTCATCTTCAACACCCGCGTATTGCTCTTGTACCCATTCTTCTAAAGTGATCCCTAAAGGATACATGGTGAATAAACAGGCTTGGCTGATCAGTCTTGCATTTTCAATCATGGTTGGCTGAATAATTTCAGCCATAAAATAATCACGATTAACCGTTGCTGATTCACACGCACTAAGCAATTTGGTTGAATAAGTAACATTAGTGCCTTGCGCCAAAATACGATCAATATAATTATCCAGATAAAAAGGATCTTTAAAAGAAACGACATTACCGGCTAATTGCTTCAACTTTTCATACACTTTAGGATAGGCCTTGCGTACAAATTCTAGGCGATATTTTTTACGTTTTTCTTCAACCAAGTAGCGATTTAAAATATAAATGGTACGCGGTTCATCATTATAATCCTTGGCATTTTTTAAATCCTTTGGTGTTGCTTCAGGTTCTAATAATAATTTCCGCTTATTATAAAACGCAAAAAACGCAGCAATATAAGCAGCTTGTGTCCAAGCCAATAAAGGTGTTTTTAAACCATGGTTATGTCCCAAAACCCACAACTCTTTATCTGAAATTAGCCTATTATGAATTACATTTAAACGACCGCGCACTGCAAGTTTAAAATTTTGTAGGTATTTTGATTTATCAGGATTAGGCACATGCTTGATAGCTCGCGCCAAAGGAGATTCTAAAGCAAAACTAGCACGACTATGACCACGAAAAATATATTTTGGGTAAGCATAAGCATGCTTGATTAAAAAATCGGGCAACACTTGCCAAGATTTTAATGTCACGCTATTGCAACCATTGATGAAGGAATCTTGCTGCCACGCCCAATTTTTATTCCTTTTCATACCCTTACCACCCAAATTTTCTCCTAAATTTGAGTGTAGCATAGAAAAATGTACATCCTTGCTATTTGCAACGTTATTGAACAATCTACATTTTAACTACTTGATTAGCTCTAACAGCAATTCCCGCTGTAGCTGGGAACAGCCATATTTGGGCAATCTCACGTTAAAAATTCCAAAAAATGTGCTCATTTATTATGTATAAACTCCGCTATTTTTTGAAATTTTTAACGTGACCTTGCCTCAAATCTGACTGTTCTTGAGTAATCAGACATTACGGCGGGAATCGCTGAGGCTCTAATAATCCGCACGTTGTGGTGCCCTCGGAAATGCAATCACATCCCGAATATTAGCCACCCCAGTAATATAGTTGATCAAACGTTCAAAACCTAAGCCAAAGCCTGCATGCTCTACACTACCATAGCGGCGTAAATCTAAGTACCAGGCATACTGCGCTTTATCAAGACCTACTTCATCAAACTTTTGAACGAGCTTGTCAAAACGCTCTTCGCGCTGTGAACCGCCAATAATTTCACCAATACCCGGCGCTAACACATCCATGGCGGCGACCGTTTTATTGTCCTCATTAACCCGCATGTAAAACGCTTTAATTTCTTTTGGATAATTTTGCACAATAACGGGCGAGTTAAAATACTCTTCTGCGAGAAAACGTTCATGCTCTGTTTGCAAATCCAGTCCCCAATTGACTGGAAATTCAAACTGCTGCTTGGCTTTTTGTAAAATCTCAATTGCATCACTGTAATTAACACGTTTAAAATCACTTTCAATAATATGTTGTAAACGTGTAACGGCTGTTTTCTCAACCCGTTTTTCAAAAAATGCCATATCATCGGGGCACTTTTCTAAGATTGATTCAAAAACAAATTTTAATAACTGCTCAGCAAGAATGGCAATGTCATTTAACTGAGCAAAAGCCATCTCGGGCTCAATCATCCAAAATTCGGCTAAGTGACGTGATGTATTAGAATTTTCTGCACGAAAGGTTGGACCGAAAGTATACACTTTCGATAACGCTTCGCAGAAGCATTCCACATTGAGCTGACCCGATACCGTTAAAAAAGTTTCGCGGCCAAAAAAATCTTGGCTAAAATCAATTTTCCCTTGATCAGTTTTTGGTAAGTTCATTAAATCCAATGTTGATACACGAAATAATTCACCCGCACCTTCACAATCGCTTTGCGTAATAATCGGCGTGCTGATCCAAAAAAAATCACGTGCATTAAAAAATTGATGAATCGCCATCGCGGCATGATGGCGTACTCGCGTCACAGCACCAATGGTATTGGTGCGCGGGCGTAAGTGCGCAACTTCACGCAAATACTCTAAAGAATGGTGTTTCGGTGAAATAGGGTAAGTATCAGGATCATCCACCCAACCAACAACTTCAATCACTTGGCCTTGCATTTCAAAAGGTTGCCCTTGTCCTGGTGATGCGACTAATTCACCCGTGGCAATAACAGCACAACCTGCCGTTAAGTGTAAAACTTCTGAGGTATAATTAACCAGCGAATTAGGAATAACAACTTGGATAGGATCAAAGCAAGAACCATCATAAATTGTTAAAAACGAAATACCGGCTTTTGAATCACGCCGTGTTCTCACCCAGCCTTTAACGGTGACTTCTGCACCGGTTGCGATTTGGCCTTGTAATAAGGCTTTAATAGTAGGATATTGCATAGGGTTACCTTCTAAAAATGAAGGGAAAATTATGCGGTAAAAAATTTAGGCTTGCAAGCCATACTGCCCAAATCTTTCTCGTTAAACTGCCTTGGCAAATCAGCATAATAAAGTGCCGTCATGAGCACGTAAAAATAGCCTGTAGCCGAAGCAAAGAATAATGCATCACACAAACAACCGATGAAAAATAATAACACAAGCGCTTGCGCAAATGAGCTTTTATCTTTAGCCAAGTGTGCCGCATAACGCCACTGCATAACTAATATGAGCAAAAAGAAAAATAATCCTAGCGCACCTAGTTCTACCATAAACATAATTAGTTGATTATGTGGCGTACGTAAATGTGATTCATGAGGCAAAGGTACGGTTCCAAATTGTTGATAATATAAACTTTTGAAACTGCCGGCACCTGTACCAAACCAAGGGTGCTGCTCAATTAATTGTTTTGAATTTTTTAAATAATCAAGCCTTAAATTTAAGGAGCTATTTTGACTCTTAGAATAAAAACTGTTATTAACACTTAAATGAAATTGTGGGGAAAAGCAATAAGCGGTAAAAACCAGGCTGCAGCTTGCCACAAAGGCAACAAGAATACCTTTTATTTTACAATGTTGTAAGACATATAAGCCCAGCATTGCAAAATAGACAATGTAGCCGATTCGACTAAAACTCATAAATAATATTGCAATGCTTATCAAAACTACCAACACTCGATAGAACCAACACCCTCTTACAGTTGATTGGCAATTTTGCAAGACAAAATAAAAAAAGAACCCCATTAAAAAAGTGGTTTGAATATGATTTAAAAAAATATCCGTATTATCACCAGCATTTCCAATATCGATCAGACCGAAATATTTCAAATAAACAACCATGAGTGTCACAAACATTGCTGAATTAAACGCAAGCAAGGCTAGTCGCTTAATAGTGCTTGAAAATAATAATGGCATTAAAAAAATTAAAAAAATTATTTTCCCATTTTTGTGTAGTGCGGTTAATTGATCACGAGCAGGAGCAAGGCTATAACTCATGCTCAACAAAATTATGATTAGAAAAAGTATCCATAACCATAACATAGGATTATTTTTAACGCGCTGCCATTTAAGCCGCCAATCGCCTGCGACTACCGATAAAATAATCGTCATGACTAAAAAGATATTCGTCATAGTAACATCAATTGGTAAAAAGAAATAAGTGAGCACCAGTGTTGTGTAACACAAGGATTGTGTAATTAACTTGAAAGGAACACGATCATGCTGCATTGGCTACCATCAAACTGTAAATTTTGTTAAGCTTAGCATATTGTTTATCAAAACAGCATATCCTATTTATGAATATCCCCGAACATGTGATCGTACTCCACGGTTTAGGCCGCTCATCTCGCATAATGCTAAAAATCGCGAGCCAACTCAGCCAAGCCGGTTTTAGAGTTCACAATCTTAACTACCCTTCCCGTACTAAGTCAATACAATTTATTGCCGAAAACAATTTGCAACAAGTGCTACAACTACCTGAGTTACAAGCTGCTGCAAAAATTCACTTCGTTGGCCATTCCATGGGTGGGATTATTGTTCGCTACTATTTGCAACATTACCCTGTAACTAACCTTGGTCGTTTAGTGATGATAGCACCACCGAATAATGGTAGTGAGTTGGCCGCTTGGTTAAAAAAGCACTGGTTTTATAAAATTATGTATCGCCTTTTATTTGGTCCTGCAGGGCAACAGCTTGATATCAGCCAAGAAAGTATTCCTTCGCAACTGATTGCACCGCACTATGAAGTTGGCATCATTGCAGGTGATGATAACACGCAAGGTTTTTTTAAACAGGTTATGCCACAGGTGCCGCATGATGGCAAAGTCACTGTTGAAAGTTGCAAGCTAGCGAATATGAAAGATTTTCTTATTGTTAACAGCGAGCATGCAGCGATCGTGGAGAATCCACGGGTTATCCAACAAACAATTTATTTCTTAAAAAACGGGGTCTTCCAGCATCACACCGCTTAAAATGGGTTGATTTTCCTAGGCTATTACCGCTAAAATCTGCCCAAAATTAATTGCCTTAATTTATAAGCGAAATTCCATATGATTGCTATCGAAGTTGTTACCCTTTCACGTCTCCAATTTGCGATTACCGCTCTTTACCATTTCCTCTTTGTACCACTAACGTTAGGTTTAGCTTGGATTCTAGCCATTATGGAAAGTGTTTACGTCATGACAGGTCGTACGATTTGGCGCGACATGACTAAATTTTGGGGCGTATTGTTTGGTATTAACTTTGCTATGGGGGTTGCTACCGGCATTACCATGGAATTTCAGTTCGGTACCAACTGGGCATATTATTCTAATTTTGTTGGCGATATCTTTGGTGCACCACTGGCGATTGAAGGTTTAATGGCATTTTTCTTGGAAGCCACTTTTGTAGGAATTTTCTTTTTCGGCTGGAATCGTATTTCTAAAGTTAAACATTTAATTGTGACGTGGTTATTAGCACTCGGCACCAATTTATCAGCGCTGTGGATTTTAATTGCCAACGGTTGGATGCAAAATCCTGTGGGTGCGCATTTTGATTTTCAAACCATGCGTATGGAAGTCAGTAACTTTGCCGATGTGTTATTTAATCCGGTGGCACAAGCTAAATTCGTTCACACTGTTAGTGCAGGTTACGTCACGGGCTCGATTTTCGTGTTAGCAATCAGTGCTTATTATTTATTGCGCAATAAAAATATTGAAATAGCGCGTCGATCCTTTGTAGTCGCAGCTTCGTTTGGCTTAGCCTCAGCGTTATCAGTAGTAGTATTAGGTGATGAAAGTGGTTATTTGGCAACACAACACCAACACATGAAGATCGCAGCGATGGAAAGCATGTGGCACACTGAAAAGCCGCCCGCTTCGTTTACCCTTTTCGGTATACCAAACCAGCAAAAGCAACGCACTGATCATGCCATTCAAGTGCCATGGATGTTAGGCTTAATTGCGACACGTTCCATCGATACACCCTTGCCAGGTATTACTGAATTAGTCGCGCAAAACGAACAAAGCATTAAATCGGGTATAACCGCGTATAGCACACTCGAAAAATTACGAGCAGATCCCAATAATGTCGCGTTGCAAGCTCAGTTAAAACAAAGTATTCAATATTTAGGCTATGGCTTGTTGTTAAAGCGCTTTACCGATGATGTTGCTCATGCCACACCAGAGCAAATTAAACAAGCAGCAATGAGTACGGTACCTAATGTAGCACCCATATTCTTTGCCTTTAGAATTATGGTCGGTTGTGGTTTTTATTTTATTTTACTGTTTGCGGTTGCGTTTTATATTGCATCACGACGTAAAATTCTTAACCATCGGTGGTTCTTGTGGATTGTTTTCTTCAGTTTACCACTACCCTGGCTTGCATCCGAAGTGGGTTGGTTTGTTGCTGAATACGGTAGGCAACCTTGGGTTATTGAAGGTATTTTACCAACCTTTTTAGGTACTTCTTCACTTGATAAAAGTAACTTAATCGTTTCACTCAGTGGATTTATCTTGTTTTATTCTTTATTGTTGGTTGTCGAAATGTTTTTAATGGTGAAATACGTTCGCCTTGGCCCTAATTATATTTTAAGTAAAGGTAACTACTCACTCCGTAGCAGGGAACGCCCATATTTGGGCTAAAAACAG
>CAYGTS010000048.1:0-16894 GCA_964352905.1 uncultured Legionellales bacterium
CGCCGTTTTTAGCCCAAATATGGGCGTTCCCATCTACAGGGTGAATAGTTACAAAAATTTAAATTATTATATCTTGATATTGGCTTAGTGAGTCGCTTAATGCGCTTAAATAAATTAGATTTTGATAACAATGTTATGTTATTAAATCGTGGTGCGATGGCTGAACAATTTGTTGGTCAAGAATTATTAGCCTATCAAGATTGCCATGAGGTCGCAGAAATCTTTTTTTGGGCAAGAGATGGTAAAGGGAGCCAAGCAGAAGTTGATTATATCATACGCATTAATAGCAACATTGTTCCCATTGAAGTAAAGTCAGGCACAACAGGTCGTTTAAAATCCTTACAAATTTTATTAAAAGATAAAAACTTAAAACTGGGCGTGCGAGTTTCAGAGCAAAATTTAAAATTAGAAGGTAATATTTTATCAGTGCCATTCTATTTATTATCGCAATTACAACGCTTACTCGTTTAACTGTAAAAAGGAATTACCATGCTGGCTGCCAAAAAACTCACGATTAATGTCATCATTAGTTTAATCTTAGGGATTATCATTGGGGTTGCTTTCAACTACCTCATTACCCATTATCCAACAGCGGGAATGAGTCATTTTCTGGAACGCTATTTTGTAAAAGGGCTATTCACGATCATAGGGACTATTTTTATTTCCTTACTAAAAGTGTTAGTGGTGCCGATTGTTTTTACTTCCATGGTGTGTGGTATTTTCCAATTACGAGAGAGTCATAAAGTTGGTGTTATGGCGCTGAAAACGATTGCGTTATATTTAATTACTACTAGTATTGCCATTATTTTAGCCATTACATTTGCCAGTTTGTTTAAAGTTGGTAGTCACGATCAAGTCTTATCAACCACAGCAAACTTTACAAACTCTCGTGCGCTGTCTATACCTGAGACTATTATTGGTTTTTTTCCAAGTAATATTATTGAAACCATGACCAAAAACGATCAGGTTATTCAAGTCATCGTATTCGCGATTTTATTTGGTAGCGCCATGATCACGGCTGGTAATGCTGGTGCAAGAATTGCTGATTTTTTTGAAAACTTAAATCAAGTCATCATGAAATTAGTCTTAATTATTATGCTATTTGCACCTGTTGGCGTGTTTTGTCTGCTCGCACAAAAATTTGCTGAAATGGGTTTTGATTTAATTTACAGTTTAATCGGTTATTTTGGGATAGTTCTTTTAGTATTAATCATACAATTTACGCTAGTGTATAGCCTTTTATTAAAATTTTTAGCGCGATTAAATCCTATCCCACTTTATAAAAAAATGTTGCCGGTACAAATCTTTGCTTTTAGTACTTCCAGCAGCAATGCTACAATGCCAGTGACACTGGAAGTGGTAGAAGAACGTTTAGGTGTAAAAAACGCGCTCGCGGCGTTTATTATTCCCTTAGGAGCAACCATCAATATGGATGGCACTGCCATTATGCAAGGTGTGGCCACGGTGTTTATTTCACATTTTTATCAGATTCCGATCGGCATCATGGGCTACATTACCGTGATTATCATGGCAACGATAGCTTCGATTGGTACCGCTGGCGTGCCTGGCATTGGTTTAATTACTTTATCGATGGTGCTTACTCAAGTTGGTTTACCCGTAGAAGGTATTGCATTAATTATTGGTATCGATCGCTTGTTAGATATGCTACGCACGGTGGTTAATGTCACCGGTGATTCCGTTGTCGCCACAATTGTGGCAAAATCACAAAACTCGCTGCTATTGGAAAAGTATAATAATGAGTAATGCATTAACCATCACAGAATTACATAAACGCTATCACAATGGCTTTGTCGCTTTAGATCATATTGATCTTGAAGTTGCTCAAGGTGATTTTTTTGGATTGCTAGGTCCTAACGGTGCAGGTAAAACCACCACGATTGGGATTTTAACCTCGCTGGTTAAAAAAACCAGCGGCAGCGTTAAAATCTTTGGTATCGATATTGATCAACATTTTGCCGAAGCCAAACAATATCTGGGTGTCGTGCCACAGGAATTTAATTTTAGTATTTTTGAAACGCCACTGCAGATTTTACTGTCGCAAGCGGGCTATTATGGCGTGCCCAAAAAGCTTGCTAAGGAGCGTGCAGAATTCTATTTAAAACGCTTAAGCATATGGGATAAACGCCATGGCGCATCACGCATGTTATCAGGTGGTATGAAACGGCGCTTAATGATTGCGAGAGCTTTAATGCATGAGCCGCAATTACTTATTTTAGATGAGCCAACAGCAGGAGTTGATATTGAGTTACGGCGGCAAATGTGGCAATTTCTCAAAGATATTAATCAACAAGGTAAAACCATTATTCTCACCACGCACTATTTAGAAGAAGCTGAAAGTCTTTGCAAGCGTGTAGCGATTATTGATCACGGCAAGATTATCGAACAAGGTGAAACCAAAGTATTATTAACCAAATTGCATATAGAAACGTTTGTTTTTGATATTAAAAAAATACACGATAGCATTCAAGCTGATCCTGCTATTACACATCGTGTGATTGATGAAAATACCTTAGAAGTTGATATTGCAAAAACACAAAGTATTAATCAAATCGTGGCCTGGCTAAACAATCAAGATGTCACGATTATCAGTATGCGTAATAAAGCCAACCGCTTAGAAGAATTATTTGTAAAATTAGTAGGCAAAAATGGATAAAAAATTATTTAAAATTCAAATGGTCTCTTTTTACACCATTCTAGAAACGCAAGTTCGCAAAATCATTCGTATTTGGGCGCAAACTTTATTACCGCCAGTGATCACCATGACCTTATATTTTTTAATTTTTGGTACTGTGATTGGCTCACAAGTGCGTGATATTGATGGCCTAAATTATATGCAGTATATCGCACCAGGTTTAATCATGATATCAACACTCACTAATGCCTATTCACATGTTACGAGTTTTGTTTTTGGTGCGATTTTTCAACGTAGCATCGAAGAATTGCTCGTTTCACCCACGACTAATTTAGTGATTTTACTGGGTTATATTTTTGGTGGTGTCTTGCGTGGCTTTTTATCGGCAATTGCCGTTTTAATTGTGGCAATTTTTTTCACGCATTTGCCGATTAAACATCCTTTTTTTGCTATTTTTGTAGTATTTTTATCCTCTGTATTATTATCGTTAGCAGGGTTTATTAATGCCCTTTATGCTAAGCGTTTTGATGATATTATGATTATTCCCACATTTGTTTTAACACCCTTAACTTACCTTGGTGGTGTTTTTTATTCAATCAATGCGTTGCCGCCATTTTGGCAACATGTTTCACAACTCAATCCGATTTTGTATTTAATTAATGCCTTTCGCTATAGTTTTTTTGGGATCAGCGATGTGCCGATTTTTCACGCCATGCTGGTTTCAAGCTTATTCACACTAGCCCTGTTTATCCTATGTTATAGGTTGTTGAATAAAGGGATTGGGCTGCGGCAGTGATAGCCACAAAGTATCTGCTCACCCCCTTTAGCCCAAACATGGATGTTTCCCGGTACGGAGAGGCTTAACGGTTAAAGCACTATCGGAAAAATTAGGCTATCCAGCATTAGTATCATTATCTGAAGTGATAGATGCAGATAAAAAAGCGTATTATAACGCATTAGCAGCAACCAATCATACGTTAGAAATAAATGCTTGGTTAGAATACGTTGGTGATCTTGTCTTGCAAGCGCAACAACACTCACTGGCTGTGATTAATTTTACGATTGCTAAAGCGCGTTTTTATCAAAAATTTCAACAGCAATTTAATTTGCGCCAAGCAAAAGTCATTGCGCGGATTTTTCAAGAAGGTATCAAGGGATTTGAAGGTGGTTTAAGTGCTAAAAATTACATGATAATTGCAGATACCACAGCATCAACCGCCACACGCGATTTACAGCAGTTGGTTAGCATGGGTGCTTTAACGAAAACAGGTGAATTAAAGGCAACGCGCTATTTTATTCAGTTGGCACAACTTCGTTAATAATTTGCAACAACGCTTCATAAATTTTAGGACTGCCGGCGATAATCGTGCCATTCTCAAGGAAATTATCCTCACCACTAAAATCACTGACCAAACCGCCTGCTTCTTGAATTAATAACGCCCCCGCTGCCATATCCCAGGGGGATAAGCCTAATTCCCAATAACCTTCTAAGCGCCCGCTTGCAACATAGGCTAAATCAAGGGCCGCGGAACCAGCGCGACGAATGCCGGCTGACTTGGGATAAACGGCCGCAAAAGTGGATAAATAATATTGAATTTTAGGATCATTATCACGAAACGGAAAACCGGTGCCGAGCAAACATTTTCTAATATCTTTTTCTCTTGCAACACGGATCCGCTTATTATTTAAAAAAGCACCACGCCCACGTGAGGCTGAAAAAATTTCATTACGCACAGGATCAAAAATTACACCGTGCTCTAAATTATCTTGATAAGTAATACCAATAGAAACGGCATAATGCGGAAAGCCGTGCATAAAATTGGTTGTGCCATCGAGTGGATCAATAATCCAGCAATAATCGTGTTGATTATTTTTCGCCATACCCGATTCTTCCGCCAAAATATCGTGCTCAGGATAGGCTTGCGAAATCGTATCAATAATCATCGCTTCCGCGCGTTTATCAACATTTGTCACATAGTTATTAACGCCTTTTTCTTCAACTTTGACTAAATCAAGACGGTCACTGGCACGTAAAATTAAATCGCCGGCACGTCTTGCGGCATTAATTGCAATATTGACTAAAGGTTGCATGGTTTTCCTACTAGGGGATCATTTAAGTGCAGCGATTGTAGCAAGCGCTTCTGGCAAGAGCAAACATTCCTGAACCAGTTAGGCCTGCCCTGGCAGGTTCATTCTGAACCAGTTAGGGCAGGCCTGATGGGTTCAGTGGGATCAGAAGTCATCTTGTTGCACGCCGTAAGGGCAGTCTTCGGGTTGAAAACCCGCACATAGCAAGGCGCGTGGATAAGGTTGGTGATACCAGTTTTTATCATTGTGAGGAACGGTAACGGTACCCATTTCAGAGTAATAAGTGCTAATGGTACGATTAACACATTGCAGGGTTTGTGAATAGGCTACAGTGGGCTGAATATCGACAGCAGTAAATGTGGCGTTGAATGGGCAGTGAGGGACGTCATTTTGATCCATTTCACCATAACCGTTGTGAAACTCTAGGCTTAACGCTTTTAGGGGTAGTAAAATGCAGATAAAAGCTAGTATTACTATTGTCCTCATGATGGCAACCCGTTACTATTTATACCTTGTCTAACTATAGCAGAGAGCGAGCAAGTTGTTGCTTCATCATGAAAATATTGTCATCGTTTTAGTCGGTACAAGCCACCCAGGTAATATTGGAGCGGCGGCGCGTGTTATGAAAAACATGAGGTTAACGCACTTACGTTTAGTCAATCCACACGAGTTCCCGAGTCACCAAGCCACGAGTATGGCTTCGGGTGCTGATGATATTTTGGCGCAAGCACAAGTTTATCCCAGTTTAGAAGCAGCTTTGGCAGATTGTCAGTTAGTGTTTGCGACCAGCGCCAGGAACCGCCATTTGGCCTGGCCGTCTTGTTCTCCACGAGACGCGGTTACTCTTATGCAACAAAAAGGCTTGGTAACTACTCACTCCGTAGCAGGGAACGGCCATATTTGGGCTAAAAACGGCGAAAATCTTTTATCGAAATGCTCATTTATCACCCATAAACTGCGCTTTCTCAAAAATATTTTCGCCGTTTTTACCACCAAATCTGAACGTTCTGCTAAATATAAAGCTAAAGGGGGTGAGCAGATACAAGGGTTCCAGAATAAAATCGCGGTGGTGTTTGGGCGTGAAAAATCAGGCTTAAGTAATGCCGAATTGGCGATGAGTCATTATCATATTAATATTAATACAAACCCGCAATTTGCTTCATTAAATTTAGCTACAGCGGTGGCGATTATGGCCTATGAAATTAATAACGCTCACTTAGATAGCGTGCCTGAAGCAGTAACAACAGAATTAGCTACACAACAAGACGTGCAGCGATTTTTTGAACATTTACAACAGGTGTTAATCAACAAACAATTTCTCGATCCTAATAACCCAAAACATTTAATGTTGCGACTGCAGCGTTTATTTAACCGCGCACAATTAGAAAAAGTTGAAGTTAATATTTTACGTGGTATGTTAACGGCTATGCAAAATAATATGCGGAGTGAGTAGCTATAATGGATGAAAAAAGTATACGTTTATTTATTGGTCCACATGCCAATTACTATATTCGCAAGTTTTCAACAGTTGAAATGACAGGGCAAGCTAATACTTGGAATTGGGGCGCATTTTTATTTTCTATTTTTTGGTTAGCTTATCGCAGAATGTATGTGTATGCGGGCATTTTTGCTTTTTTAATTTTGCTGTTTTCTTTTATTGCGTTAGTTTTTAATTTCAACAGCGAACTTTTTTTAATAATGCTTATTATTTGGCCGGTTGTATTAGGTATTTTTGGTAATCGTATTTATCGTTTTTTTATTGAGAGCCAAATTTTACAAATTTATGCGATGCAGTTAACGGAACAAGATATTCCAACCGTTATTAAAGAAAGCGGTGGCACCAATTTATTAGCTGTCGTTGCAAGCATTATGCTGTTTGCGATTGTATATTATTACTTGTTATTTTGGTTAAACTATCTTCCCGTAGCTTATCGGCCGTTGAACCTATTAAAAATTCTTTTTAGTTAGAGTATAAAATGAGAGCACCAATTTATCTTGACTACATGTCTACCACGCCTACTGATGAACGTGTGCTTGCTGCCATGCAGCCGTACTTTACGATGGATGGCTGTTTTGGTAATCCAAACTCCAATCATTATTATGGGCTGTGTGCGAAAGACGCCGTAGCCACTGCGCGCATGCAAGTTGCGCAATTAATCAATGCCAACCCCAATGACATTATCTTTAGTGCAGGTGCGACTGAATCAAATAATATTGCGATTATGGGGGCGTGCCTTGGTTATCGTAACCAGGGGAATCATATTATCACCAGTAAAATCGAACACAAATCGGTGCTAGCCTGTTTTGAATATTTAGCTAAAAACGGTTTTGAAGTGACTTATTTAGGCGTTGATCAACAGGGTTTTATCGATCTACAACAATTAAAAAAAGCCATTAAACCACAAACAATATTTATTTCGATTATGCAAGCCAATAATGAAATTGGCAGTATTCAAGACATTGCGGCGGTTTCACAAATAGCCAAACAACATGGTGCACTATTGCACGTTGATGCCGCGCAAAGTATTGGCAAAATTGCGATCGATTTGCAACAATTGCCGATCGATTTATTATCGTTATCGGCACATAAAATTTATGGGCCCAAAGGCATAGGCGCACTCTATATGCGTTCGCAACCCAAAATTAATTTACAAACGATTATTCATGGTGCTGGTCATGAATTAGGCATTCGCAGTGGCACGCAAGCCGTGCCACTAATTGTTGGTTTAGGCAAAGCGTGTGAGATTGAACAACAAGAAATGACGCAAGAAGTCACTAAACTAACTGCTTTACGTGATCGGTTGTGGCAAGGCATCAAAAACATTCCGCATTTATTTTTAAATGGCCCGCAGCAGCAACGCTTGTGCAATAATTTAAACATTGGTGTTAGCAACGTGCACGGTGAAGCATTATTTGTTGCTTTGCAGGCGATTGCGGTATCCAGTGGTTCGGCTTGCACTTCAGAAAGTATCACTAGTTCTCATGTGTTAAAAGCGATTGGCTTAAGTGACGCTTTAGCGCAAAGTTCAATGCGAATTTCCTTGGGGCGCTATACAAATGAGGCGGATATTGAACAAGTGATTGCATTACTGCAACGTGAAATTCCACGCTTGCAAACCATATCGGCGTGTTAAACATGAGTAAAATTTTTCATTACAACCAGCAAACCTTAGATTATTTCCAACAAGCCAAGCATGCTGGTGAATTAAATGTTAATGATGAGCAAGTTGTAACGGCAAGCATCGGTACGAAAGAATTAGGTAGTGTCATTAAACTCTATGTAAAACTCGATGAGGCAAAACAAACCATACTTGATGCGCGGTTTAAAGCTTATGGCTGTGTCGCCACAATTGCAGTATGCCAATTGGCTTGCCAAGAGTTGCTTAAGAAATCGTTGCAACAGATCAACTATTTAACCGCGGAATTTTTTATGCAACAATTAGAGCTACCCACTGTTAAACTAGAAAAGTGCCAGTTGGTGGCTAAAGCGATCGCTAAGCTAAAAACGGCGTAGGAGAAGAACATGCCAACCCAACATTATGATCCCAAACAAATCAATCCTGGTGATGAAATCACGGCCAGTGCCAAAGCATTAAAGCATATCCAACGTGAAATCACTAAACATCACGGGATTGGCATTCGGTTTGGCACCAAAAAAAGTGGTTGCTCGGGCAACAGTTACATTGTTGATGTCATACAGGAAAAAAATACCGATGATTTTGCCTTTGAATTAGGCAATAACGTTAAAGTGTACGTTAGTAGCAAAGATTGGCCGCTCTTAAAAGGCACGTGTTTTGATTATATCCAAGAAGGATTAAATCATCGTTTAATATTTAAAAACCCCAACGAAACCGGAAGTTGTGGTTGTGGCGAAAGTTTTAGTGTTGAACCCTAAAGCCTAGTAAAGAAAGGAGATCTAACAATGCCACCAAGGATGAAAGGGCTAGTAACCGTAGCGATTATACTATTTAGCCTACACTGTTTTGCTAAACCAGAATCGAAAAGCCGTGATTGTCATTTGTATCAGCGTGTCAAAGTGGGCATGACACTTAAAACAGTGCAACGAATTTTGGGCGAAGGCAATGAATTGCCGGTTGAAAAATTAACCGTTTATTCTTGGCAAGTAGGGCTAGCAGTCTTAAATGCTGGTTTTGAGAATGATCAATACAGTTATTTACATTATTATGGCAATGGTGATCATACTATTCCCAGAACTTTTTTATTAGCCAAACAAAAAGCGCATAATTTAAACGAATTAAAAACGATTTTGGGCAAACCCAACCGTGTTGAACAGCGCTTGATTGAACGCTATCAATTCACCCTTAAAAGCGGCACGACGATAGGTGTGAGATTGGATAATAAAAAACGTGTTGCCAGCGTTTACGCAGGCATTTATTGCCAGGGTGGATGATTCGCCAGAGCCGCGCGTTTGCTGTATCGACAAGTCTTAGATCTCATGTTAAATTTACAGGTAACCATACAAGTCAATAAGGATAAGAAACATGCCTGCCGGAAGCGACATGATCACAGTTGAATTTATTTGGATAAAGCATATTATCAGTGAATTTCCAGAATATCTTCCCTACACTCAAGATCAATTGAAAGAATGGAATTTTCGAAAATTATCACTTTTAAGTTCACTTCTTGAGAAAGTAAGGCAACTTGGCGTAGATCAAGATATAGTTAAAGATTTTTTAACATCGCGTATTGATTTTAAATTTATTGAAAATTTGATAATCAGTGAATTATCTAAAGAACAACTTACTAAGGCGTTACAATTAACAGCAGATAGCATTCAAACATTAAACGGGCTAACAGCAAGTAATTCGGCCTATTTTAACGAAGCCTTAAAACTGGTTTTGTTTTTGGAAAAAGAAACGATTTCGTTACCGCCAGCTACGGAAATAGCGGAATTTTACCAGCACGCGACTCAAGCTATAGTATTAAAATATAACATTACTGTTACTATTGAAAACAAATCACTCGAATTTTATCACGACTTTTTTAATATCATTGTAGTTTTAAAAGAAAAAGAGTTAATGCAAGACGATCGTGCGAAAAGGTTTTTGCACACCCTTGCCAATAAAGACAATCTGAATAAAGAGAAAATAATTATTCAGCAATTTCAAACAGAGCCAAACCTAGATAAAGAGTCTTATTTAAGAATATTAACCAACTGTGAAACTATTGAGCTAACAAGAGAGCGTAATGATTTATCAATTCTGGGAACCCTATTTTGTGTTCTTTTAAATAAAGAAAAAGAAAATGCTATTTTCAATAGCATTAGTAATAATTCTGTTTTACTCCTTTCTAAGGGTTTAAAAATCGAGTATGACTGGCTTAATGATTTAAAGAAAAGTCATTTTATAATAAATTATTTAAGTCTGGCACAGGGCAGAAATATAAAAATTGAGACGCAAGCGAACCATAATAACGTTCATACTATCATTAACTTACTAGCTGATCTGATTAGCCTGGGCATGGACTTTGAGCACTATCTTAGCCAGCTGCAAACTGATCTTTCCAAAGTGAATACTGAAGATGAGGCAATAAAAGTTTTTTATCGTGTAGCCATCAAGTGTTTGCTTGAAAGAAACCAGATCAGTATTCAAGAAAGTGCTATAACGGTTGTTCAAGCATGGCAAATTCTAGTTACATTATCAGAAAAAGGATTGCTCGAGCAAAACGTTGTTCAGCAAGCGATATTATTGAAAAAATCAACGTGCTTAGATGCGCTGATTCAAAAAGTGAGTTTATTAGCAGGGCAAGGTAAATTAAATCAGCAAAATATTGCTGAAAAATTGCCTGCGATAGTGCAATCTACTGGTTTAGAGGCAAACATTCTGCAACCTACAAGAAAACAAAAAACACCACCAATACGATTGGCGAAATTTTTTAAAGCGCAACTTGAACCTAAGTCACGTGCCGATCAAAAATACCGTAACTTGATTAAACAATTGGGTAATAACGCCTCATCTTTAAACGTTGCCAAAGCTATTTTAGCTGACTACATAGGATGTGCTACTACTTTTGTTAGGAGTTTTAGCCCAGCAGCTGATCAGACAAAACCGGTTAATTATGATTATATTCCATTAGCAGAGCTTAATAAAAAGCTTACTCAAGCAACAGCAGCTGCTAAAGTGCCCCAGTCATATCGTTTCCATGCCTCTCTCTGGGTTAAAGGCTTTAGCCATCACCACCATGCAAATGCTGTTGAGGTAGAATTAAATAACACACAGCATGGCACGGTGAAAGCATTAATTCAAAACTTATTGGGAAAAATTCCAAACTTTAGTTGCAAATCCGAGTTAGCTGAACGCATTGCCTACATTTGCCAGCAAAATAATATACTGCTAAATTTTTCAATAGGAGAAGATAACTCCAAGCAAGCAAGTTGCTTTGGCATATCTACACCACCGGCGCGTTTGCAGTTAAAAGCACATTAGCAATTTATCCAAAAACGCTTGTTGGGCCCGCGAATGACCCATTACTTAAAATACGCAGCATATCCGCGCCAGTTGATTGCATGTGATTTCTGCGCTTTTCCTCTGCTTCACGCTCAGCCTTTTGAATTTGGCCTAACAGGCTTGCAGTCTCTTGTTGCTCTTCAAGAATGAAAGTATGGAAGTGTGCATCACAGTTTGTGATGAGCTTATTATATTCAGTAACCAGCGCTTTCATTTGTGTTAAATCGGGCTTATTGGGGGATAGATGATCGAGGTGATAAGTACTCCAAGTGTGGCCAATGGTATTTTTATTTTCTCTCAGATGTTTTCCCCAGGAATTTTCAAAAGCTGAATTAGGCTGCAAATGCGTTTTAAAAAAAGCAACTAAAACAGTATTGAGTTCATTTCGAATTTTTTGAAGTGACTGTTTAGCTACTTCATAATTCCAGCCAGTATAATTTGCATTGGCAGCTTTTAGGATTGTGAACAAGCGTTGCATCGGATCAAGTGATGTAGCTCCTAACGCGTTCATAATGGTTGCCACTGAGCTCATCTTTTTGCAGAGTGCCAGCAAAAAATCAGGTGGGTTTTCATAAAATTGGCAAGTTAATGCGGCAGGATTATCCTGTGCTCTTGAGCTAAGACAAGCTGTAGCAGCAGCGATGAGTGCCGCTGGATTAGGGCCATTGACTTGAGTTCTAGCAGCGAGAGTCGTTAACGTAATATTACGTTGATTCAACCCCTGCATAAGAGCTAGCAATGTTACATTATCAAGCGGGCTAAAATCTGACATTACCAGCGTATCATTGTCTTCTAGCTGATCAACAAGTTGCTTAATATTATCAGCAGTCAAGTGCCCTGTAACCTGAAGAATATGGTTACAGCCAGCTTGTTCTGTTAGCGCAGTAATTGTTTGCAAAGAAGTAGGCTGATTATTGATAACAAGTGCAATGATTCTAGGCATGATAATTTCCTTATATTTAGGGTTCCATAACGTTAGGTCGGCAATCATAGCAAAGCTTTTTGGTGGATACAATAGTACTGCTAAAAATCAACCTGACCTGGATGTTTGAGCAGGCGACCTAGGGAGGCTCAATTTTTCCTGAACTAATGCAGTGAGTGCTTCAGCGGTGCGTTGGCCGGTCGTGCCTGCTTTTCTTGTTTTCAAAAATGGCATGGCATGTTCAAGCACGCTTGCTGAATTGGCGGCCTTTTTAGGTCGGAAAAAGCAAGAAGATCCTTGATCTGAAGTGGCCCAAGTGCCGCCACGTCTTAGCAATTTTGTGAGTGATGCATTTTGAAAGCTATCCGCATAGGCTGTTTCAAATTCTGTTTTAAAATGAAACCTACAAATTAAATTAAGCAGCTGGCTTAAAGCAGTTATTTGATTCTGACTAAGATCTTGATTTGATAAAGGTTGGTTAGTTTGAATCGCACTGATAAATTGTAGACAGAGCTCAAAATTTTCTAGTGCTCTTTTGCTGTTATGCGAATTTGCAACAAGTATTAATAGGTTTTCCGCTAGCTGTTTGTGCGGTTCTTGAGCTGGTATTTTGTCAAATGCGTTTACTAAGTTAATAAACCGTTGCTGGTTAATTGGTGTTAAGTAGGTATCTTTTGAACTAAGCTTTTTTAAAAAGCATGTGAAGTTAGGTAGGTTTTCTAGCGTAAAACCGCTCCTTAACAAGGCTAATAAAATTTGTTGATCAGTTGTTGTTACTGACGCGCAATGAGCATCATGAATAGCTAAAACATGCGGGCATAACGCAGGGTGTGTTCTGAGTTTAACGTTAAGTGCTGTTAATGAGTTAGCGATGTTAGGTAGAATGGCAAGAATATTATTTTTTTGAACCTCATCGGTTAGCGATAACGCGTAGGCTAATAACGCTTCTTTGTTACTATTTTCAGGTGAATCAGAATACTTCATCATGTCACTGAGTGAATCTGCATGTTTAAGCAAGTGGTCTTGTGACTCTTCGGAAAGCGTATAAAAACAGTCTAATGGTGTTTTTTCAGTTTTATACTTAGCAAGGGTTGAAAGCGCTTTTAAAACTTTCACCGTGTTCTCTTGCTGTTCCAGCTTTTGCAGATCTGTTTGTAGAAGTGCGTCTAATGAATCAAATTGAAGATAAAAATTGTTTCGATATGCTCCTTTGTTATAGGGGGCATTTTTAGCCAAATATCTTCCCCATGATTCGGAATAAAGAAAAAATTTTCTATCTTGATTAATGCCCACGTTTACGATGCGTGGACAGCCATCATTCGCAACATAACTAAAAGCGGCAACAATCCTTTCACCTTGCCCTTCTGGCTTAATTGTATGGCAAGTTTGGTCATAGAGTCTGCGCCAAAAATCAATCGCATCTTTCTCGATATTTGTAGCTGAATCAGGCAGTGGTAAGCTTAAAGCTCTCATGGCATGGGGTTGATAGCGTGGTCCGCGTAAATCAATATTCATGACACCTTTACTGAGTTGTTGTGTGCCATCTGCAGAATAACCACCAAAAACGGCAGGGATCCCAGTGTCATAAAGTTGTGCTGTGGTGGCAGGAGTTTCGGTGTCTTCTCCTATAGGATAACGTTCCAAACAAGCTGCAGGCACACCTTGGCTTAGGTTGTTTTCATCTAACGGTTGCACAAAACCAGTATATCCTTTTGATTTTGCTTCAGTAACATTTCGTGAAGTATCATCGATCAGTACTACTTGTTCGGGTTTACACGCAACAATATTAACCAGTGCGTGCAGTAAACCATTTTTGTGGTGGTGATCCTCATCTCGCAATTGTGAAATAATGATAATGCGTTGGCGCTCTTCCGCTGATAATCCAATTTTTTCGAGAAAATAATCAGCGGCCAGAGCACCAAATGAATTACGGCTCACGATGCTAACACAGTGGCCTTTTTTTAGCTGGCTGCGTATCCAGTCACGCCACTCATCATTGCGATTTTTATCAGGTTCTCTGGTAATACCATCAATAAGTGCTTTAATGCTATCAACCGAAAGTGTGGTATATCTTGCTTGGAAATAAACATGATTCCCGAAAAGCGTGTGATCAAGGTCTAGCGCAAAAACTTTTTTATCTTGAGGAAGTGTAAACATAGCAAATACTTTAACTATTGTTTTAATGTAAACCGCTATTATCATACATTGCTTGCTGCCTCGCAACTTATACTACCACTTAACAAAAAATTTGTTATAATCGCTGCCCTTATCTATAGAAATTTGGAGAAACACATGGCCTTGGAACAAACTTTATCAATTATCAAGCCGGATGGCGTGGAAAAAAACATTATTGGGCAAGTGTATAGCCGTTTTGAGCAAGCGGGTTTGCAAATTGTTGCTGCAAAAATGATGCAATTAAGCCAACAACAAGCTGAGCAATTCTATGAAGTTCACAAGTCTCGTCCCTTTTTCAACGACTTAGTAAAGTTCATGATTTCAGGCCCGGTGATGGTGCAAGTGTTACAAGGTGAGAATGCTATTGCAAAAAATCGTGAAGTCATGGGTGCGACGAATCCTAAAGAAGCAGCTAAAGGTACGATTCGTGCGGATTTTGCCGATTCCATCGATGAAAATGTGGTGCATGGTTCAGATGCGGCTGATACCGCAACCCGTGAAATTCAATTTTTTTTCGAGCCGGCTGAACTTTGCAAGAGAAAACGATAAATATCATGAGCGAGCGTATCAACTTAGCCAATTACAGTGAAAAAGAACTCGAAGGGTTTTTTGTACGGTTAGGTGAACCGAAATTTCGTGCGCGCCAATTTATTCATTGGGTTCACCAAATGGGTGTGATTGATTTTGCGCAAATGACAAACTTCAAAAAAGCCTTGCGCGATCAACTCGTTGAAAATGCTTGCATTGAATTTCCTGTGATTAGCCATCAACAACGCTCGCAAGATGGCACACGCAAATGGGTGTTGCAATTAGCAGATGGCCAATGTATTGAAACGGTCTACATACCCGAAGCTGCGCGCGGTACCTTGTGTATTTCATCGCAGGTTGGTTGTGCGCTGAATTGCCAATTTTGCTCAACGGCACAACAAGGCTTTAATCGCGATTTAACGCTGGGTGAAATTATTGGCCAAGTGTGGATCGCAACACGCGAATTATCTAGCGATGGCACATCACGCGAGCATGTCATTACCAATATTGTACTAATGGGCATGGGTGAGCCATTGCTTAATTACGATAATGTGTTAGCGTCAACCGAATTAATGCTGGCTGATTATGCTTATAATTTATCTAAGTATCGTGTTACCTTGAGTACTTCCGGCATTGTGCCAAAAATGTCGCAACTAGCTGCAGCCAGTAAGATTTCCTTAGCGGTTTCTTTGCATGCGCCAAATGACGAATTGCGCAATCAACTGGTGCCAATCAATCGCAAATATCCTTTAGAACAACTCATGGCTGCGTGCCGCGAATTTTTCAAAGATGAACCTAAACGCCAAGTGACTATGGAATATGTCATGATTGATAATGTGAATGACAAGCCGCAGCATGCGCAGCAATTAAGCAAATTATTACGAGGCATTCCGGTTAAGATTAATTTGATTCCATTTAACCCGTTTCCTGGCACGGAGTTAAAGCGTTCATCTGCTGCCGCAATTGCCACTTTTCGTGAAATTTTACAGCAAGCAGGCTATAACACGATTGTTAGAAAAACACGTGGTGATGATATCGATGCGGCCTGTGGTCAATTAGTTGGTAAAGTGATTGCCAAAAATTTTCGCAAACAAAAAGTGAGTGAGGCAGTGATTGTTGATCAACGTCATTTAATCAAAGAAGCTGTAGCAGACTTATGAAGTTACAGTGATTCCCGCCGTATTGTCTGATTACTCAAGAACAGTCAGCTTGCCTAAATATGGCTGTTCCCAAGCTACATAGCGGAATTGCTGATCAGAAATGTGATACTTGCTAAATGCATGCCTAGCACGTTATTATAAAAGAGTTTTTGCCAGACAAACCCTTAAGGTAGCAGGATTATGACAGAAGAGATGCAAGTGACTGAAGATAAGGCGCTTAATACAGAATCCTTAATCACCATTGGTCGCACCCTCGTGGCTGCACGTGAAGAGCGTAACTTATCGCGCGCTGAAATTGCCAAAGCATTGCATTTGCCGCAACGCATTATCGATGATCTTGAATCCAATCAATTTAGCAACCATCCTGGTGCGATATTCATGCGCGGTTATCTTAGGCTTTATGCGCGTTATCTGTGTTTGCCAACGGATGTCTTAATGAAAGAATTTGATGAGCTTAATTTGCAAGCGCCTGCCCAAACGATGAATCTTAAGCCGCGTGTCTATAAACACCAAAAAAATATTAGTCCTCATTTAATCCGCTTGATTACTTTTTTCATTTTCATGGTGATTTTAGCTATGGTCGTTATTTGGTGGCGCGGGCACCATATGGATGAATTTTTTAGTAAACATCTATTACAAAAACAACCACAGGATGCCACGTTAGCCATTAATGATAAATTGCTAAAAAATTCTGATAGTTATTCGGCCGATGAGTTGATGCAGCTACCCGCGCATGAAACTCTCGCTGAAAATCATTCGGCAAAACCGCGTAAATTGCATTATGCGGGCGACCCGAGACGCCATCTTTTTTAATCGGTTTGTAACTATTCAGTAAGCTTAATTGTAAATTTACCAAGAACGTTCAGATTTGGCGATAAAAACGGCGAAAATATTTTTGAGA